>NZ_JBHVQX010000045.1:0-57626 GCF_042886395.1 Streptomyces sp. NPDC058008
GTTCAGCCCCCGCCGGACCCCTTCGCCGTGTGCGTCACAGTGCGCCGAGCGCCTGACTGATGGCGTCGGCGGCCTCGATGACCTCGCGTACGAGGGCGAGGCGCTGCCCCTCGGTGTCGGAGCGGTCCCCCAGCACCGAGGTCGGGCCCCAGAGGGAGATGGCGGCAACGATCTCCCCCGAAGCGTCACGGACCGGCGCGGCGAGGGACGCGCGGCCCAGGGCGCGCTCCTCGGCCTCGACGGCGTAACCGGTGCGCCGGACGGTGTCGATCTCGGCGTCGAGGAGATCGTGACTGGTGGTGGTGTACTCGGTGTGCGCGTCGAGAGGGTCCCCCAGCAGCTTTCGGCGCTCCTTGGGGGCGAGTCCGGTGAGCAGGCACTTGCCGATGCTCGTGGCATGCAGCGGGGCGGTGTGTCCGGCCTGCGTATAGGACTTGGGGGCACGCGTGCCCTCGAAATTGCACAGGAACATCAGCTCGCCGTCGCGGCGCACGGCCACGTTGGCCCCGAGCCCGGTGCGGGTGGCGAGGCCCTGGAGCACCGTGCGGGCGGCCCGGTGCACGGGGTGGCGGTTGGTGGCGGTGGCGGCCAGAGGGAGAAGGCCGAGGCTGAGGCGGTAGAGGTTGCTGACCGGATCGCGTTCGACCATGTCGAGGCGTTCCAGGGTGGACAACAGGCGGGAGGTGGTCGAGGAGCCCAGTCCGGTGAGCTCGGCAACGTCGGAGACACGGAGTTCGGGCCGGCCGGAGTCGAGTGCGCGCAGCACCGAGACCGCTCGTTCGACGCTCTGGTTCGTCCCCGCATCAGTCGCCCGCGTAGCCATGGCCCTCCTTGTTCTGCAAATCCCTTGCACATTCTGCATCAGCATATCGCGCGTGGCCGAGGTCCGTACCTGAAATCAGCGACCGTGGCGGTTCCGCGACGTCCTGCGGGCCGGACGCCGACGGCGCCGCGGAACTGCCAGGTCACGGGGCGGGGACCCGCGAGGACCCCGGCGCCGGTGGATCCGGGCGCGCGGCAGGGGGTCAGGCGGTGGGGCGCGGGCCCGCGGGATCCGCCGCCGTCAGGAAGCGCCGCTGGGCCTCTTCCAGTGCCGCCGTCTCGGCCCGCTCGCCCGGGTGGTCGAAGTGCCCCGCCCGCAGGACCAGGAGTTCGCGCGGCCCGGCCAGGGCGTTGTGCACCGCGAACTGTCCCGGAGGGGGTACCGACGGATCGAACAGGGCGGCGCCCACATGGACGGGGATGCTGAGGTGCCGGGCCGCCGTCGCGGCGTCGAAGTACGCCAGGACGTCCAGCACCGAGGGATCCTCGGCCAGCCGCGTACGCACCGACTCTCCGCTGCCCGTGCAGGGAAGTGTCACCCGGAGCGGATGGTTCCCGAAGGTCGGCACGGTCAGGCCGGCGGCCCGGAAACGGTCGTCCCAGGGGAGCGCCAGCGCCCCGATGCCGCCGCCGAAACTCGTGCCCAGGTACGTCAGCCCTGCGGCGGCCTCCGGCACCAGCAGCCGCAGTGCGGTGGCCGCGCACCAGACGTCCGCGACGCACCCTCCGATGAGGTACGACTCCCGGGCGCCGATGCCGTGCAGGACGTGCCCCGCCGACTTGTCGGGAACGCCGGGCAGCAGGCTCCGCGTTCCGAGGCCGCGCAGGCAGGGCCAGATGGTCGCGGTCCGCGGCGGGGCCTGCCAGGGGTCCGGGGCCGCCCGGCCTCCGTATCCGTGTGCCGACACACAGCCCTGTGTGACCTCGCCGTCGGCGGGGACGGTCAGCCACCCGCCGATGCGGACACCGTCGGCGGACGTGTAGGAGATGTCGGCGACCCGCACGCCGTCCACGGTGGTCCACGGCCCCTCGATGCGTGGCGCCGTGTCGGTCCGCAGCGCACTCGCGTAGCGCTCCCGCCAGAAGTCGGCGAAGTCGTCCGGACCCTGTGGGGCCCCTACCTCCATGAGGCGCGGCAGGTCGTAGCCGTGGGTGGGGTCGAAGGGGAAGTCATGGGGCAGCGAGCTGAGTTCGCCGGTGTCCGTCGTGAGCGGATGGGTGGACAACATCTCTCCTTGTTCGGTGTGCGGAACGACCAGCACATCTTCCGGAACGGTTCCCGGCGCGGCGTACCCCGTCCGGTCGGCGCCGATCCCGTGACGGGCGGGCCCGCCGCGTCCCGCTGAGCGGTGTGGTCACGGGCCGCTGTTTCGATGAGAAGGGCGGCGGCCCGTCCGAGGCGGCGGTGCGCAGGAGGCCGGGACGACGCCGACCCGTCGTCCGCCCTCCCTCCCGGCTCGGGCCGGACGGGCGGCTGTGCGCGCGTCGGTCGCCGAGGCAGGTCGCCGCCGTGCGCGCGTCGCGATTGCTCCGCCGGCCGTCAGTCCGAGGACCTCGCGGTGCCCGCCGGTGGAACTCCCGCGTGATCATCGTCGCCCGCGAGACCATACGGTGGTCGGCCTGCACCTCGCAATAGGCCGCGGCCCGGTCCTCCCGCCGATCCCGTCCATCGACGCCGGTCAGTGGCTCGGCCACGCGGAGTGCGACGGGACCGGGCCTGGACGGCGAGAGGGGGGCAGTTCCCCGGACGGTTCGGACGTACGGCTCCGGTGAAGTGCGTCCGGCCCCCGAACCCGCCGGTGCGGACCGGGACCGTCGGCTCACACCGCTCTCCGTGCCCGGTCCCTGTCCCGGTCGGCGCCTCGCACATCGGACGGGGCGGGAGTGGGGCCGGAACTCCCTTCCTCCGTGCGGTAGTTGGCCCGGACCACCGGAAATCGGTCGGCCTGGTCCGCCGGAGGAAGGACAATGACCGAGGGATCGTTCCGTCACCATTGGCGTCGAGGAGTGACGGAGCCCTCGATTCAGTACGGTCCGAGCGTGTACGGAAAGCCGTTCCTGCCAAGGGAGAGACCATCACCGTGAGCGGAAAAGAGAATCAAGTGAAGCCCCGCATCGTGCGCAGAACAAGTCTGTGGGCTTTCTGCGTGCTCGCCTGGTGCGCGATTCTCACCGGCATCGTCCTCGTGTGGACGGTAGCAGCGCCGTCCGACTCCACGGGCGACTCACTCATGGCCACGTCGGTCGTGCTCGGTATCGGCTGGGTCATGACCCGTCTCGGCAGGAGCCGGATAGAGGTGCACGAGAGCGGGCTGGCCCTGGTCGACTGGTGGCGGCGCGAGTGGATTCCCTGGGGCGCCTACCGCAGCGTCGAGAAGGAGGACGGACTGGTCATCCACACCCGCGGCATGGAACAGCACATCCTCATGAGCTTCGGATCCTCCATGATCGAAATGGCTCTCGACCAACGCGGGAAGGGCCTGCTCACCAGGACTGTGGAGGCGATCCGTGCGGGACGACTGAAGGCGTCACCGGAATCGCTCAAGGACAGGGACATAAAGGTGCAGCGCTGGGAATTCATCCCCGCCGACCTGCTCCTGGTCCAGCTCCTGGTGTGCCTGGCACTCACACAGACGGGTATCGTCCCGATGTAGCCGCACCCGGAGAGGAACGGTGGGCTCGCCGCGTCCCTTCGCGCTCGTGACGTCGAGGAATTCACCGACCGTACCCGGCAGGACCTCCCCAGGACCCGCACCACCCCGCCGCGCCCCCTCGACGTGGAAGCGGCTTTCCCCGCCCTGGCGGCCCACCACCCGGCTGCACCCCCGGCACGGCGTGCCCGGGGTGCGGGAGAGTTCGGTGGCGGGCCCTCTGCTGTGGCCGGCCGACGAACCGTGGCCGGTGTGCACGGCCGTACACCCGAAGGGCTTCGGAGCGTGGGAACGAAGGGGTACGCGGGCGACGGCTACGGCCCCGGGCGCAGCGGGACGGGCTGTCGGGCGTGTTCGCGCACGGCGATGACGAGCGCGGTCTGGGCGGCGGCGGAGCCGCTGCGGTCGCCCTCGTCCAGAGCGGCCAGGACGTCGGCCGCGGCCTCGCGCACCCGGTGGGGCACTTCCTCCTCGGCGGCGATCCGGTAGGCGTCGGTACGGCGTGCGGCGCGTTCCTCGGGAGTGACGCCGTGGGGTCCGCTCCGGGGGAAGACGGCCGCCGCGTAGTTGGAGATGATCAGCAGGACGTACTGGGCGACGCCCTCGGCGTATCCGTGCGCCATCACCGCTGTCCGGGCGCGCGCGTGGGAGGCCAGTGCGCGCCTCCGTACGAGGAAGGCTCCGACGGCGCTCCCGGCCCCCGCGCTGATCCCCAGGACCAGGGCGGCGGGCGGACCTCCGACGACGAGGCCCACCAGCGCGCTCGCCGCGGTGGCCAGGCAGGCTATGCCGCTGGTGACCAGCAGGAGGGCGCGGGCGGGCGTCAACGGGCTCATGCGGTGCAGTCTGCCAGGGCCCGGCGGGCGGCCCGCGGCCCGCTCCCGCTGGAGGCGTTCGCGAGCGGTGCTCACATCATGTGGAAGACCCGGGGCGTACGAAGGGGGCACCTCCGTGGCATTGACGCGCCCTGTGGGAGCGCCCTTGTCGCTCTCGTCCTGACGGTCCCGGAAGCGGTCGGCCTCGGTCAGGCCGAGTGGAGGTCGACGGTCCGGCCGTCGGGGTCGGTGAGGAGGTGCGGCCGCACCGGCACGTACGTCCAGGCCGTGACGCCGCGGACCGATCGCTCCCCGGGTTGATAGCCCTCGAAGCCGCGTGCTGTCAACTCCCCTTTCCCACAGTGGAGTCGGCGCTCTACGCTCGTGGAGTGACGTACATGAGCTGGTCGGATCTGCTGCTTCGGGGAACGGCGGACCCCACGTTGACCTTCGCCCGCAGGAAGTGGACCCAGCCGGGCAAGTTCGTGTGGGTGCAGCCCCGGGGTCTGGTCACGGCTCATGCCGGTGAGCAGTACCCGCTCTGCACCACCGTGTACTTCAAGGACGCCGATGATGTCGTCAAGCCCTATCAGCCGAGCATGGACGGGATGACGGAGGCGGACGACTGGTACGTGGGTGTCTCCGGCCGGCCGCCGGAGTAGCTCCGCGCTTCGGTCGTGCCGGTCAGCCGGCGCGGTTCGCTTCGGGTCACCCGGGCAATGGGGCGTGAGCTCCGCGTCCGTCCCGGCAGCCGGGCCCCCTCCCTCCTGGCCTTGTCGCACGCCTCGTACGCCCCTGCTCCGGCGACGGCGGCATCCGGTGCGCCGACTTCACATCAGGACCGTGCCGGAGGGGCCTTGGGCGAACAGGTGCCCGAACGGCTTACACGGGATCGACCTTCACGCGCACTCCGGTGGCGGATCCGTATCCGTCCCGTTCGAACCGGCCACCGGGGAAAAGAGGCGAATCTGGCTGGAAATCACCGGTTGCCGAGCGTGAACGGGTGGGCTCCACACGGGCGCGAGCGGTGCCGCGGCCGAGGACGACTCGCTCCGCGGCTCGGCGATCAGGCCACCGGGACGGCGGGATTTCCATGTTTGAGAAACAGGAAGTCCCCTTTGTGTTGCACCCGCTTCGAACACCGACCCGTTCGTGGTCATTGACACTGCAAACGGAGCATTGCTAGCCTCGCCGCGGTCGAGTCAGACAAGCAACGGGGGCTCCGTTGACGAATGTTTCCACGCCCTCCCAGGAATCTCTTTCTCACCCTCACGAGGATGCGCGCACTTCCGCATTTTCACCCGAGAACATCGCGGCCTCTTTCGTTCGCGACGGATATGTCCGGGTGAGCAATGCCGTGGACCTCACGCCCGGTTCCCGGCTCCGAACGTTTTTCGAGACCACGCTCCGGCGCGAGGGGCTGTCCAGGAACGGCCGGCTCGTCGTCCCCGCAGGCCTCACCTCGCTGCCCCCGAGCCGTGTCGCGGACCTCGCCGACGTGGCTCCGGTGCTCTGGTCTGCCGTGTGCACGCTGCTCGGCGGTGCTGACCGGATCCGACGGCCCGTCCGTCTCAGCAATGCTCTGATCTGCAATTTCCGTACCACGCGGCTGTCCGGGAGCTGGCATGTGGACGGGGACTTCTTCGTGCACCATCCCGACAGCCCCGAACAGGCACTGCTGCTGTTCGTCCTCTGGTCCGATGTCGACGAGGGTGAGGGGGCCACTCTCACGGCGCCCTCGGCCACGAAGGGAATTCTCCGTCATCTGGCCGGGCGGCCGGAGGGATCGACCAGCGCGCACATTCCCACCAGGGATTACGTCGACGCGTCTGACGACCGCCTTTCTCTCACCGGAAAAGCCGGGGACGCCTGGATCCTGCATCCGCTGACCGCGCACCAGTCGGCACCCAATCCCCGGGGCCGGCCCCGGTTCATCTCAAATCCTGTCGTGGCTCTGAAAGAGCCCATGAATCTCACGGAAAGTCCGGAGGGAAAGAGCCCTCTCGAAGAATTGTCACGCCGTCTTCTGGGACGCGCCTGGACGCCGGACGAGAACACGGTGCGGGAGACGTTCGTACCCGGCCGCATCGCCCGCTGGAACGGCGAAGGCACGTACACCGACCGCTCCTGAGAGTCCGTACCGCGCCCACACCGGCTGATTCCCCCGCGAGGGGGCGAGGTGAGCCCATGCCCGCGCACATGCCCGTTTCCCCGCCCCGTCGGCCCGGCTCGTCCCGGGTCCTGTTGATCAACCCGCCGCTGTGGAACCCCTACGCCCCGCACCTCGCCGTCCCCCTGCTGCTGGCGGTGCTGCGCCGGCACGGCGTGGCGGCGTCCGCGCTGGACCTGTCGGCCGAGACGATGCGCCATCTCCTCAGTGCCGAAGGGGCGGGTGGCTACGCCGCCGAGTGCGACGAGGCGCTCAGGCCCCGGGCCCGCGACCGGTTCGAGGCGGCCCGCTCGTCGGTGGACCGCGCGGCGGACTTCCTGCGGTCACCCGGGAGCATCACCGACGTCGACGGCCACGCGGCCGCGACGGCGGTCTGCCAGGCCGTGCTGGACGGCATCGCGGCCCTGACCCCGGGCTCGGAGCTGAACTTCGACCGGTTCGACCTGCGGCACCGTCCCGTCTCCAGCCGGCAGGTCGTGCGCGCCGTGGCCGACACCGCGCACAATCCGTACGTGCGCGTCTTCGAGCGCGTCCTGGTGCCCCGGCTGCGTGCGCTGCCGGACCTGGAGGTGGTGGGTCTCTCCGTCTCCGCCGACTCCCAGCTGATCGCCGCGCTGACCGCCGCGCGCCTCATCAGGCGGGAGCGGCCCGAGGTGCACATCACGGTCGGGGGGAACTTCGTCACCCGGATCGCGGACCGGCTCCGGCCGGGGCACCCGTTCTTCGAGCTGATCGACTCCCTGGTCTGCTACGAGGGCGAGGAGTCGATCGTCGATCTCGTCGACCGGCTGCTGTCCGGCCGGTCCCTGCACGGCGTGCCCGGCATCGTCGTACCGGACGGCGACGAGCTGCACCGGTGCCCGTCGGCCACCGCCTCGCTGGGCGAGCTGCCCGTACCCGACTTCACCGACCACCCGCTGGCCGACGGCTACCTGGCGCCGGGGCCGGTGCTCCCGGTGATCGCCTCCCGCAGCTGCGCCTGGAAGTGCGCCTTCTGCGCGATCCCCTTCGCGTCCGACAAGTTCCGCATCCGCGCGCCGGAGGCCGTCGTCGCCGAGATGGACGAGCTGCACCGCCGCCACGGGACCCGCCACTTCCAGTTCGTGGACGAGATCCTGACGGTCCGCAGCATGCGGGCGCTGGCGCACGGGCTCGCCGGCCGTGACTACCTCTGGTACGGCGAGACCCGGTTCTCGCCGACGATCGACCGCCGGCTGACGGACGCGCTCTACACGGCCGGCTGCCGCCGTCTCGACCTGGGGCTGGAGTCGTACAACCAGGACGTCCTGGACCGGATGCGCAAGGACATCAAGGCGTCCTGGATCGCGCCCAACCTGGACGCGCTGCTGGGCTCCGGTGTCAGCGTGCACCTGTTCGGGATCGCCGGGTTCCCCGGTGAGGCGCGCTGGCAGACGGCCCGCACGGTGGAGTTCGCGGCGGCCACGCTCGCCCGGTCGCGCGAGCGGTACGCGGTCCCGGACAGCACCTTCGGGATCGGCCCGTTCGTCCTCGACGCCCTGTCCCCGGTCGCCGCCACCCCGGACCTGTTCCAGGTGCGGGTGCTGCATCAGAACCCGGGCGACGACCTGCAGATGGCGCTGAGCTACGACTACGTGGGCCCGCTGCCCGAACCCGGCAGCGCGGAGGACCGGGACGTCGCCGCCCGGGCCGACCGCATCCTCGGCGGCGCCTTCGGCGACCAGGACCGGCCCGCCGAGGAGGTCGTCTTCCTGCGGGCGGCCGCCCGGCGCACCGGCGAGGCCGGCGGCGACGGCCCGCCGCGGGTTCCGTGCCCCGGGCCGGACTGGGACCTCGTTCCGCTGCGGCCCGCGGGAGGCTGGGTCGTCCGGCTCCGCGAAGGCCGGCGGACCCTGTTGTACGAGCCGCGCGAGGGAGCCCTGTTCACTCTCCCCAGCAGGCTCCTGGACGGCATGCCCGCGACAGCCGCGGAGCTGTGCCGCGACTCCTCGGAACACGCCCTGGTACGGGCGGCGCTGCACCACCGGTGCCTGGAACCCGCCGAACCGGGCACCGGCGTGCTGGACTCCGCCGCGCAGCTGACCGGTGATCTGCTGCTGCGCCTCGGCCCCGGCACGCGGCTCGTCACCGAGGCCGCCGATGTCCTGCTGACCTCCCTGGTCACCGGGCAGCGGCTGCGGTTGTCCGCGTCGGGCGCCGCCGTGGCCCGCCTCGTCGCCGGGGACGGCAGTTCGTGGGCCGCTCTCGCCGGGCGCTGCGCCCCCGGATCCCTACCGAGGCTGCGCACGTTCGTGTGGCGGCTGCTGGTCAACAGACTCCTGTCCGTCGAAACGCCGGACAGGTCGGCGCAACCACTTGCCGGGAGGAGGTGAATCACATGGAAGGGGAGCAGCTCGACACCGCTGAGGCGGAGGTGGAGTTCGAGGACGACGGATTCTTCGAGCCCACCATCGAGGAGGCCATCATGGCCTCCGGCCTTCACAAGCAGTTCGTCGTGGACTGACCCGCCCCGCGGGTCGGATCCGGTGCACCGGGGCCAAGCCGGTGCACCGGGCCCGCACCCATCATCGCGCACACCACGCTCCGTGCGTGCGGCGCGCGGAAGGACACCGATGACGCAGAGCCCCGCACTCCTGCCGCTGACGCCGGTGGCCCGTACGGCCCCCGCGGCTACCGTGGCGGTGGTCTCGCTACCGTTCTTCACGCCCTTCGCGACCTGCTATCCGGCCGTCCTCATCACCCGGCGGCTGCGGCAACTGGGCTGCCGTGCCCGGTTCGTCCCGGCGCACATGGAGTTCTACGCCCATGCGCGGAGCGGGGGCCTGACGGAGAACGCGTACAAGCTGTTCACCAACCGGCACTTCGCCTCCGATGTCGCGCTGCTGCCGCTGTGGGCGGCGCCGGGCGCCGGGCACCGGGCGGAGCGCGAGGAGCTGGCGCGTACGGAGTTCCTCGCCACGGGCGAGGAGGAGGCCCTGCTGCGCGAGTCGTTCGACGGCTACCTCGACCGGCTGGCCGAGCGTCTCGTCGGGACCGAGGTGCTCTGTCTGACGAGCACTCACTTCCAGTTGCTGCCCAGTCTGCTCCTGGCCCGCCGGGTCGCGCGCGTCGCACGCGGGAAGGGTGTGCCCCGGCCCCGCGTGGTGCTCGGAGGCTACTTCGGGTCCGTCCAGGTCGCCCGTGACGTCCTCGCGCTGCACGAGGAGGTGGACGTCGTGGTGTACGGCGAGGCGGAGGACGTCCTCGCCGATGCCCTGGACCATGCGCTGGGCGGGCGGCGCCGGCTGGTCGCCGGCCGGGCGCACACCTTCAAGGACGGGTACGCGGAGCAGTCCGCGCTGGTGGAGGCGGGTCTGCGGCGGCCGTGGCTGCGCGACCGGCTGGTGGTGAGCATGGAGGTGTCCCGGGGCTGTTACTGGGACCGGTGCGACTTCTGCAACTTCAACGACTCCTACGACGCCCGGTTCAAGATGCACGATCCGTGGCGCGTCCTGGCGGAGATGGACCATCTGGCGCGGACGTACGGGCAGCGCCGGTTCCAGTTCCTCGACACCGCGCTGCCGCCGCGGCTGGTCGAGGCGGTCGCCGACTCCGGTGAGCGGCACGACTACCGGGTGTTCTGCGAGATCAGGCCCGACTTCGGCCGGGAGAGGCTCGGCCGGCTCGCGGCGCTGGGCCGGGTGACGGTCCAGCTCGGCATCGAGACGCTGCTGGACGACCACCTCGACCTGATGAACAAGCGGCAGACGGTCGAGGAGGGCGTTCGCATGCTGTACGCGGCCCGGGATCTCGGGATGCGGAGTGTGTGGGGCGTGATGATCGGCCACCCGAAGGAGACCCCTGATCACCGCCGTCGTCTGCTCGACGAGATCCGCGCCCGTCGCGCGGAGGGCCTTCCGGCGCCCAAGTACCTCACCGAGTGCGAGTTGCGCCCGGGCAGCGGGCTGTGGGACGAGCGCGAGGAGCTGGGGCTGAGCGTCGAGTTCCCGTGGCGGATGTTCGACAGTGTCCTCAGCCCGCGGGAGCACGCCTGCTCCCTGATCCCCAGCCGGGTCCACGGGCTGCCGGCCCAGGAGGCGGAGTACCGCGTCGACCGGCGGGAGATCAGCGAGGAGCTCATCGCCTGGCAGCGCGAGCAGGGGATGGAGGCGGGCCTCGATGCCTGACCCCGGCGCCGTGGCGGTGGCCGCCCGGTTCCTCGACGTCACGGTGGAGTTCCGGTGCCCGGATCCCGTTGACGCCGCCCATCTGCGCTACTACCTCAGCGATCATCTCGTGGCGGAGGGCTCGCCGGCCGGGCTGGTGGTGCGGCTGGAGACGGAGGACGGCGGCGCCTTCACTCAGGCGCTCGGCACGGCGGCGGTGAAGCGGGTCAGGTGGCGCACGGCCGCCGGGCCGTGGCGGCTCTACGAGGAGTGGGGGGCGCGTGCCCGGCTGCCCTCGCCCGTGCCTCCTTTCGGGCTGCCTCCGCTGTGCGATCTCGTGCTGATCCGGCACGGGGCGGCGGTGGCGGCGCCCGACGGCACCGCCCGGGCGCTCGCGGTCACCGGGGACAGCGGGGCCGGCAAGTCGCTGGTCCTCCTGCATCTCCTGCGGCTCGGCTGGGTGTTCGTCTCGGACGACCTGCTCGTCACGGACCGGCGGCACCGGGGACGCCTGTACTGCTACGGCCGTCCGGTCGGTGTCCGGGAGCGCAGTCTGCCCCTGCTGCCGTGGCTGGACGCGGCCGTGCTGGACGAGGCCCCGGTCCTGCCGACCCGGTGGGGACGCACCTGGATGGTGCGGCCCCAGCGCCTCGGCAGGTGCGCCCCGCCCGACCGGCCGCTCCGACTGGCCTGGCGCCTGCATCTGACGCGCGGCACCCGCTTCGAGGTACGGACCGACGGTCCCACCTCGCGGGTCACCTGGGATCCGCGGGCGCATCTGGAGGAGCTCCTGGCCGTGTGTCCGCGGCCGGCCGGAGGAGGAGACGCCTGTGCCGCATGATGCGCCGGACGCCGAGCGGCTGCTCGATTTCTTCGGCACCGTGGTGCGGGTCCGCTGCACCCCGGGTGATGCCACCGACCTCGACTTCTTCTTCGGCCCGCACCGGGCCGGGCCCGGTGCGCGGCCGCGGTACCGGGTCGATCTGTCCTCCGGTGAGGGCGGCTTCCTGCGGTCGCTGCTGGCCAAGGACGACTCGCCGAAGGCGTTCCGGCTCAGCTCCGATCCGGGCGGTGTGCTGATCGAGGAGCGGCGGTTCACGCGCTGGTCGTCGGTGCCCTCACCGCTGCCCCCGTTCCGGGCGATGCGCGAGGAGATCGCCGCCGTGCAGGCCACGGTGCTCGTCCGGGGGGAGTGCTGTCTGGCCTTCCACGGTGATCCGCACAGCGGCAAGACCAGTCTGGGTCTGGCGCTGTCGGCCCGCGGATGGGCCCTGGTCTCGGACCAGTTGCTCGTGGTGGAGCGCGCCACGGGGGCGGCGCGGCCGTATCTGACGCCGACCGGGGTGCGGGGCCGTACGCTGGCCGCGATACGCGAGGGGACTCTGGCCGGGCTGGACCGGCGCCGCTCCTTCTGCACGGTGAGCGGCGAGGTGGTGCTCGCCCGGCCGGAGAGTCTGGGTGCGGTCGTGCCGGTCGGACACCGGCTCGGGCCGGTGCGTCTGGTCGCGGTACGGCGCTCGCCCGGCGCCGGACCGGGCCTCCGGGCCGGCGGGCCCGCACCGCGTGTGTGGCCGGCGGGGGCCTGGTCCTGGCTGAGCGGCGCGCTCGCGGCCGACCGGGCACGGAGCCTGCTGACCCTGCCCCCCGAGGGCGGCGAACAAGCGGGCGCGGATCTTGTGGAGGAGTATTTCGGTGCATAGCCTGACTATCGATCAGATCACCAAGCGGTACCGCACGGGAACAGAGGCCCTGTCGGGCGTCTCCTTCGCCGTGGAACCCGGCACCCTTCTCGCCGTGGTGGGCCACAACGGGGCGGGCAAGTCGACCCTGCTGAACATCGTCTCCGGGCTGATCCGTCCCACGTCCGGCACGGTCACCACCGACACCGGGCGGGGGAGACTGATGTGGGCGCCGCAACGGACCATGGTGGACTGGTCGTTGACGGTCAGCCAGAACATCGAGCTGATCGCGCGGTTGACCGGTGCGCCGGCGTCGGCCGTCGACCGGGTGCTCGAACTGCTGGACCTCGACAAGGTCCGTACCCAGCAGGCCGAGTACATCTCCGGCGGCCAGCTGCAACGCGTGCAGATCGCCCGCGCCCTGGTGGCCGACGCGGCGATCTACGTGCTCGACGAACCGACGGCGGGGCTGGACCCGGCGGCCGGTGAACTCGTCATGGAGCACCTGCGCGAGCGCGCGGCCTCGGGTGCCACGGTCCTGGTCTCCTCCCACGACCTGGACGCCATCGAGCGGACGGCGTCCGGCCTGGTGCTGCTCGACGAGGGCAGGCTGCGCGCCCATCTGCCGATCCAGGAGTTCGTCCGGCGGGCGGGCGCGACCATGAAGGTGCGCGTGGTGTTCGCCGAACCGATGCCCGAGGCGTGTCCGGACCGGCTCGCCGCCGCGCTGCCCCCCGAGTGGACCCTGGAGACCGACGCGGACCGGGCCGGCCTGTCGGTGCAGGTGCCGCTGGCCACGGGGCTGCGCCCGGTCCTCGCCTGGCTGCCGGCGGATCTGCGGGTGCGGGACCTCAGCGCCGAGAAGCAGTCGTTGCGCGACGTGTACCTCGCGCGTCACGCGGAACGGTCCCCGGCCCCCGAGAGCGTGATGGTGCAGCAGTGAAGACCTCCCTGACGCTGGCCCGCTTCCACCTGCTCAGTGTGTGGAACTGGCGCACCAGCCATCTGAGCCGGATGATCGAGGCCCCCGCCTACTTCCTGTTCATGGTCACCGGCCTCGGCACGCTGGTGGGGGGCGCCCGTATCGAAGGCATGCCGTACGACGACTTCGCGTACGCGGGTGTGCTGGTCGTGATCGCCATCCGCGCCCTGTTCTGGTGCATGGGCGACGTGGCCAACGACCGCAAGTGGGGTGTGTACGCCGTCGCCCGGACCACCGATGTGTCCTTCTCCCAGTACATCGGCTCGATCCTGGCGGCGAACACCCTGGTCGCCACGGTGCAGATCGCCGCGATCCTCCTCCTCAAGCAGGTGCTCGGGCGGGGCAGCGCCGTCCAGGACGTGCGGATGGCGGGCCTGGCCGTGCTGGTGTGTCTGCTGACCGTGCTGACCGGCTGCGCGCTGGGGTTCGGGGTCAACAGTTACAGCAAGCGCGACCTCATGACGTCGCTGTTCAGTCTGCCGCTGGTCATGACGGCGCCGCTGTTCTACTCCCTGGACAGCCTTCCGGCCTTCATGCGGGTGCTGGCGGCCGTGAACCCGTTCACCTACTGCGTGCTGCTGGTCCGCTCGCCTGCGGCCGAGAGCTCTCCGGTGCCGGCGGCCGCGGGGTGCCTGGTGGCCGCGCTGCTGGTGGCGGGTGCTCTGCGGCTGGCCGCCGGCCGGCATGAACTGACCTCCGACGAGCAGGGCTGACCGGGATGCCGACGACGGACGGGAGCGCCGGCCGGCCGGTCGCGGTGCACGGGCTGACGACCGTCGGTACGGCGGGCTACTGGTGGCAGGACGCGGAGTCGGGGGCCCGTCTGCTGCGCGGGGACACGGCGGGGGTCCACGCCGTCGATCTGCCCGCCGGGCCCGACGGGCTGACCCCGCTGACCGTCCACCCGGCCGCCGAGGGTCCGCCGGCCGTCCTGTACGGCCGTCCCGGCGGCGACTACGGCTACCTCGCGGAGCCAGGCGCCGCGGACACCGTGCTCGCCCGCCGCCCCGGGCTCGTGCACCTGGCGCGTGTGCCGTCGTCGACCGGTGGCCCGGGAGGACCCGGGTTCGTGTACACGGGCTTCGCGCCGGGGGCCCGGCTGGACGATCCTCCCGTGGACGGGATCAGGGTGGCGGTGCACCGCAGCGGTGAGCCGTTCGCGGAGGACCGTGCGGTGGAGCTGGGCAACGGTCCCCTGGCCCTGGTGACCGTGGAGGCGACGGGTGACCCCTCGGCCGTGCTGGTCCGCTCGACCGCGCGCGGCGTGACGACACAGCGCCTGCTGCGTCCGGACCCCGTGACGGGCCGGCTCGTCCTCGCACCGCTGCCGGCCGCGACGAGTCCGCGCACCCGCCTGCTGCTGGGCGCGGACCGCTGGTGGCACGGTGAGGCGCTCGGCACGCCCAGGGCCGTGCTGCGCGCCGGGCCGCCCGGAGGCGGGGAGCCCGGAAGGGCCGTCGTCTTCCCCGAAGGGACGGCCCTGGCCTGGGCCTGGGGAACGCGGCGCGACGCGCTGGTCCGTACGGTCGCCGGGCGGGGCGCGGAGGCCGCCGAGGCCCTGTACCGGGTCGACGGCGACACCCTCGAGGCACGTCTCGTGGCCGGGGGGCGGCCCGGAGACTCGTTCCCGGAGGTGGCCGCTTCGCCCGCCGCGAACTGCGCCCTGTGGCTGCGGGTCTCCCGAAGGCCGGACGGCACCGCGGCGGGCCGGATGGAACTGCTGCTGGACGGCGAGGAACGACCCCGGCCGCTGAGTTCGACCGGATGGCCCGCGCCCCTGCCCCGTACCACCCGGTACTGCACGGCGGGTGACGGCGGCCGGCTTCCCGTGCAGCTTTCCGGCACCGCCGGCCCCGTCCTGCTCCTCGAACACGGCGGGCTGACCGCCCTCGCCAACGCGCCCCTGGAACGCGCCCTGGAGGAACTGGCCCGCGCCGAACAGCTGACGCTCGCACGGGTGGTGACGCGGTCGCTGGTACCGGCCCATCGCGTTCCGGGCGGGGAGCGCGGCTACAACGATCTCCTGCACGCGGCCCGTCTGCTGCGCGGGGAGGTGGGCCCGCGGCGCCCGCTCGTGGTTCTCGGGCACAGCATGGGCGCGGTCGGCGCCGCGCGCGCGGTGCTGCTGGAGCCCGGTCTGTTCGACGGCTGGATCCTGCGCTTCCCGGTCACCGACCTGATCGACTTCCCCCGCCTGGGGATCGGCCGGCACTGGACGGGGATGCTCGGCGACCCGTCGCGCACCGACCAGCGGAACGCCCTCACCGCGCTGTCCCCCCTGCATATCCCCTTGCCCGCGGCCCCGTTGCCGCCCGTGCTGATCCAGACCGGAACGTACGACACCCGGGCCGACGCCCGGCACGGCCTGCGTCTGGCCGACCGGCTGCGCGAGCGGACGTCCGTGACCCTCAGCAGTTACCCGGTCGGCCATGTGGAGCGGTTCTGTCAGGCCGCCTCACGCCGCGCCGTGGCGGAGGTGACGGCCTTCATCCGCGGTTGCCCGGCCGTCGCCCGTGACCTGGAAGGAGCTTCGCCGTGAGCGTCACCGGCATCGACCACGCCTCCCTCGTCGTCGTGGACGACGTGTACTCCGACTTCGGACGCGCCAGAGCGGCCGCTCTGGACCGCGTCTTCACCCCTCGTGCGGACAGTGCTTTCGCCTATCGCACCGCACCGGCACCACCCTGGATGGAGGAGGAGGCCATCGGCCGGATCTGCGAGGTCCTCGGCCCGGGGGCCCGGGAGGAACTGATCGCCAATCACCTGCACATGTCCTCGGCCATGGACTGGAAGGTCAACCTGCACCGGGGCGCCCGTATTCACGTGGACGAGGCCCGCTGGGCCGGGGTGCTGTACCTCAACACGGCGGAGCAGTGCCGTGGCGGCACCTCCCTCTACGCCCATCGGCGCACCGGGGTACGGCACTTCTTCGAGCTGCGGGACCGGGCGGACGTCCAGGAGATCCTCGCCGACGGCGGTGACGTCGGCAACTGGCGGGAGCTGGTCTCCCTCGCGATGGTGCCGAACCGCCTCGTGCTGTTCGACCCCGGCCAGTTCCACCAGGCCCAGGAGTACTTCGGGGACAGCAAGTCCTCGGCCCGGCTGATCCACAACTTCTTCTTCCAGCACGTCCCGGCCCACTTCGATCCCGGCCGGGACGGCACGGGCACGGCGGGTGCCGTGGGACGGGCCGCGCGGGAGTGATGTCCCGGGCCGTCGGCGAGGTACGGGCCGCCTCCGCCCGGCCGTCAGCGAGGTGCGGACCCCTCCCGCCCCTCTCGGCCGCCACCGGCCGGGTCAGGGGCCTGCGGGCGGTCCACCCGCGCGGCCGACCCGGCCCCTCACTCCCGTCGTGACGGGCGGCGACACCGATCACCCCACCCGGTCCACCGCCGTGACACGCGCGATCCGGGTGCCGCGCGTCGGTCCGGGACGGCCCCGGATCCGACCCGGTCGCGTCCTCGGCGACCGGACCCCGCGATGCGGCCGTGGGGGCCGGCCGGGGCGGTGATCCGTCCCGGCCGGGCCCCAATCTTCAGGAGCCCGGCACCGGGCGCGGGACCGCTTCCCCGCGTGACCGCACCCCTGAGTGTCTTCGGCCCGTACGGAGAGACGTGCGACGCACCGGCTCGGTGCGGACCGTCGTCCGGTCAGGTCGTGCAGGAGACGCCGACCGCGTCGACCGCGTGGTGCGCGTCCGTGGCGCCCTTGGAGTTCCAGTCCTTGCCCCGGTCGTGCAGCACGAGCGCGATGTTGCCGCCGGTGATGCGTACGGTCGGACCCGAGACCCACTTCCCCAGGTTGCCGACCTGGTTCACGTTGAACGAGCCAACCTGCGCGGACGATGAGCCGGAGCCGTTGTGCACCGTGTAGTACGACGGGTTGCCGCCCACGTGCTTGGCGTTGGAGTCGTTCGGTACGAAAACGCTGACCCGGCAGTTGCCCGTCGTGACCCCGCCGGTGCGCCAGGAGAAGACGACCTTGTTGACGGTGTCGCTGTTGCTGCCGCTCATCGGCATGCTGCGGAACCGGCCGGAGCAGCCGTTCTTGCTGTAGCCGCCCGTGTGGGTGGTCCACTGGTCGCCGTCGTTGGGCGTCGTCGAGGAGCCGTACTCGTGGTAGGAGGCGCCGGCCGACGAGCAGTGCGGGCCGTTCCAGGCGAGGTAGCCGGCCGGCGCCTGAGTGGCGGCCGCCTTGTTCTCGGCGACCGTGACGCCGGAGCCGGTGGTACCGGTACCGGTGCCGGACCCTGAGGTACCGGTGCCGGACCCTGAGGTACCGGTGCCGGAGGTGCCGGATCCGGGCGCCGTCGTCGAGCCGTCCTCGCTCGCGCCGTCCGGGCCCTTGGCGGAGCCCTCGACGGTGCCCGTGCCGGTGTCCCGCGCCGCGGGATCGCCCGATCCGGCCGGGGCGGCGGCGGCCGCGCCGGTGCCCGGCAGGGCCGGGGGTGCCCCGGCGCTTGCCTTGCCGCCACCCGCCGAACCGGCCGTCGCCACGTCGCCGTTGCCCTGCTCGGCGCTGGGCACCACTCCGTCGGGGCCGACGCCCGGACCCTCGTAACCCGCGGCCCGCTCCACCGTCGGCTCCGGCCCGTCGTGGCCGGGGAGCAGGGCGATGGCGAAGGGCGCGGCGATCAGGAGGACTCCGCCGAGCGCGGCGGCGGCGACCATGGGCGCGGTGAGCTTGGAGGGGTTGTCGTCGCCGGGTATCTCGGGGGACGCGGCGACCGCGACGGCCGCACCGGCGGTCGTGGAGGCGGTGAGGGTCCGGGGGGCGCGGAGCCAGGAGCGGCGGGAGCGGGCGGGCGCCGGCGGGGTGCTCGGGGCCGGTCCAGCGGTGGTGCCGGAGCCGGTGGCTGTCCCGCCCCCGGTGTCCGCGCCGGCCGGGGCGGTGGCGGCCTCGGAAACAGTCGCCGTCCCGGGGGCGGTGCCGGTCCCGGCAGCTGTGGGCTCGACGGCCGTCGTGCCACCGGGGGCCGCATCCGGGGCGGTGTCCGGCTCCGTACCGGACTCCGTGGTGCGGCCCGCCCCCGCCGGAGTGGTCGTCTCCGAAGCCGCGTCGGCGGCGGCGCCGGTCTTCGCCGGCTCCCCCACCGCGTCCGGCGGACCGGCACCGTCGTCGGCCTCCGAGGCAGCGGCACGGGGCGCGGCGGGCGCGGGGCCGCGCCCGGTCCGCGCGCCGATCACTCCGCCGCGCAGGGTGGGTCCGGGCTCCCTGCCGTTGCCGGGGGTGCCGCCACCCTCGGTCGCCGGACCGTCCCCGTGTGCGCTGCCGCTCTGCGTGGCCGCCATCTGTTCTGCCCTCTGTGGATGTGTGGTGTCGACTGGAATTCGTACGAACCGGCTGTGCCGGTGCGGGCGTTCGAACGCATGGTGATCATCCCCTAGCGAAGCGGATTCGCCACCCCGCGCCCGGGTTCGAGGAAGGCGAGCATCCAGGGCGCGTTCTCCAAGGAGCGTTCGGTGAGCGCCGCGCGCAGTTCGGCTTCGGAGAACCTTCCGGAGTCGCGCAGCTCCGTCAGCTCCCGCAGCGCCGCCGCCTCGGCGGCGGTGCGCGCCTCGGAGGTGCCCGCCGCGTCGATGGAGCTGCCGAGCCGGTCGAGGAGAGCGGCCCACTCGGCAGAGGTGACTGAGGGCAGGGGCTGCGACGGGCCGGGAGAGGCCAGTACGTCGTAGGCGTCCTGCTCCACGGTGGAGACCGAGGTCGTGCCACCGGCGCCCGGGGGGTCGTTCAGGCTCATCCTCTCCATCGCCTCCGCGAGGTCGTCGAAGACGTCCCTCTCCGTGTGGCGGACGAAATCACCGACGAGTGCGAGAGAGACGACCTGCTCCCCCAGCTCGACCGACGCCTCCCACGAGTCGGGGAAACTCTTCATGATCTCGCCGTCGGCTCCGTGGGCGTACAGGGTGATGTTGTTCTCGGACGCGTACGTCACGCTCCCGGAGGTGAGGGCGAAACTCTCGGCGGACGTGAGCCCTCCGCCCTTCTGGCCGAGGCTCGCCGCCTGGCAGACGATCATGAAGATCTCGTAGCTCCTCAGGTCCGGCCGCTGCTCCGCGAGTTCTGCGCGGATCCGGTCGATCGCCCGGTTGGCGCCGGTCATCTGGTGGTCGTGGGAGACCACGTACAGCCTCCCGCCTTCCTTCAGGTTGGCGAGTCCGGGCGCGCGGCCCTCCGAGCGCAGGGCGCCGTACAGGACACCGGCCTCCGGTGACCTGTGGAGGATGTACAGGGCGTCGGTGTCCGCCTCGATCGGCAGGTTCACCCGGTCGGCGCCCTGACGCACGGCCGGCCGCGGAACAGGTCCCGTGGCCCCGGCGCCGTTCCCGGTGCCGAAGGCCGGGACCGGGGATGCGCCGCCGACCGGTGTGACGGCGTAGTACGTGCCGCCGTCCAGGAGCACGATGATGCCGGGTGCGCCGGGGGCCGCCTCGACCGGCGGCTGCTCCGCACGGGGACCTCCGGGGGCGGGGTCCGGACGGGCCAGTCGCCGGGGCACCATGTCGTACCGCCGGCCTCCCGAGAGCACGGTGACGTCCTTCCGCAGGACGATCGCGGCCAGCGGTGCGTAGAGGTCGGCGGCGGCGTGCAGCAGATGGGTTTCAGGGGCGTCCTCGTCGTGCGGGCGGCTGCGGTCACGCCCGGCCTGCGCCTGTGCCATCGCCTTCAGCTGGGCCTCGGAGAGCACCGGCTTCCCGTCACGGACCGCCTCGCCCGCGCCGTACGGGATGTGTCCCCAGTCCTTGAACTCCGGTGCGCCGGTGATCTCGCTGAAGAGCGGCCCGGTGAGTTCCTCCTGCCCGAAGCGGTCCACATGGACGTCGGGGTGGTAGAAGGCCAGCACGTTCTCCACGGCTGTCCTCTGCTCGGCGCTGAAGCCGTCCGGTATCTTCCCTTCGAGGATGCCGAGGACCGTGTCGCGAAGGGCTTCGGGGCTCATGGCGGACACGGTGGAATCGGTCAGCAGGGCGTGGAACAGGCCGTCGCCGAAGCCGCCTGCCCCTTCGGCCGGGGCGTGCGGCTGCCGCGCGTACACGACGCCGGGGGACCCGTCGGTGAGGGTGAGGGTGCCGTTCTCCTCGTTGTACTGCGGGGGTGAGCTCTGCTGGTCGGCGTCGTGGCGGACGCTCTGGTCGAACGCGCTGTTCGCGTGCTCGTTCAGCGAGGCCGTGATGTCCTCGGCCCCGAGGAGCCGGGCCTCCGCCACGAGGTTCCCGGCCTGGTGGGCCTCGGTGAGGTCGACCGCCTGCCGCAGCTTCCTGCCGTACTCGTCCGCCGCTTGCCTGACCTTCAGCCGGAGGCGCTCGATCTCGCCGCGGACCTCGTCCGGCACAGTGGGGCGGTCCGTGTCCGCCCCGCCGGAGAGCCGGTGCGCGAGGAGGGTGTCGAACCATCCGGTGCGGGCTTTCTGGTAAGCGGCGTAGTTGTCCTTCACGGCGGTCTGCGCCGTGTCGGCCAGCGTCCACGCGTCGGCGAGCCGCTGGTAGACGGCGTCCTCCTTGTCGATGACGCCCATCTCGGCCGCCTTCGTCTCGGAGACCCACATGTCGACGAACAGCTCGGCGCTGCCGGCCACGGCGGAGGGGACGAACGGGGTCTTCTCCTTCACGCTGTGGCGCGACGTCACCTCGGCCACGACGGTGACCGGCATCCTGATCAGCAGGGCGCGGCCCGTCGGGGGCTTCTCGTTGAGTCTGCTCTCCACGCTCCCCGCGTGGGCTCCGCTCGCTTCGGAGGACCGTCCGGCCTTCGGTATCACCCCCTGTGATCCCTGGTCGTACGTACCCTTTTCGGTGAACACCCCGTCGAATCCCGTGTCTTCCGACGCGGTGGCGGACAGTCTGCCCCCTGATCCGTAGCCCGAGCCGGTCGCCGTCTCCAGGCGGACGGTGTCGCTGATCTTCTGTACGGTCGCCCTCTCCGGCCGGGGTTGCATGTGCACGGTCACCTCACCGGTGACCCGGCCCGAGCTGTTCTGGTGCACCACCGTGGGCGGGTGGTAGCCGCTGGCGGAGAACGCGGAGCCGGTGGACATCGCGTTGGCGAGGGCGAGTGCGTCGACCGCGACGGCGAGGGCCGTGGACGCCAGCCGTCCGGAGCGGGTGAGGGCGGAGAGCACCTCGCCCTTGGAGCCCTTCGCGACGGACGCGAGACTCTTCCCGTTCGCGATCTTCATCAGATCGGTGACGAGCTTCTGCACGCGTTCCGCTCCGTGCACCCGCTTGACGTGGTGCGTGGTGCCCGGCTTGATGCCGGCCCGCTCGTTGGCGGCGGCCATCTCCCGGACCTTCGCCTGCCAGGTGGCCGTGGTCTGCCCGTCCGGGATCGTGTTGGGGGCGGCGGACGCCGTGGTGGGGGCGTCCGGCCGCCGGGCGGGTGGCGTCGTACCGAGGGGCGGCGCCGCTCCGGGTGGCGGGTCGAGGTGAAGGAGCGGGATCAGGCCCTTCATCGTCCGCTCGATCTCGAACAGCCCGCCGTGACCCGCGGCGTCGCCGAGGGCGAGGGGGACACCGTCGCCGTCGACGAACTCGACGGTGGTCCTCCACCGGGTGGAGACCACCGCCAACGGCCCGCTGAGCACGTTGAGATGGGTCACGGTCTCGGTCAGGGAGGCGGAGGCCTCCGACCCCCACGACTTCGACGCCGACACGGACTGTCCGGCGCCGCCGCCCGGGAGAGGTGGCGGCTGCTCGCCGTGCTGTTCCCGCCGTCCGCCGATGGAGAGGGCGGCACCGGACGTCGTGTTCCGTGTCATGGACTCGGCCAGCGTCGTGATCGTGGAGCGGGTGTGCTCGATGTCACCGATCGCGGCGAGGCCCTCGACCGCGGACGTGCCCAAGAGCTCGTGCACGACCCGGACCTGTAGGTCCTTCTGCTCGCGGACCCTCTTGAGGTGGTCCTTGCCCACCTGGATCCGACGTG
Organism: Streptomyces sp. NPDC058008; assembly: GCF_042886395.1. Lineage (NCBI taxonomy): Bacteria > Bacillati > Actinomycetota > Actinomycetes > Kitasatosporales > Streptomycetaceae > Streptomyces > Streptomyces sp. NPDC058008. Next base: position 22,166 of record NZ_JBHVQX010000045.1, read on the forward strand.
TGTCGGTGATGCCCGCCTGGACCGAGGCGCGCAATGCCTCCCCGGACAGCATGTCGGAGACGGTGTCCAGGTCCCGCTGCGCCGCACCGAGATCCCGGAGTCTCCGCAGCAGCCGCTGGACCTCCGGGCTGTGCGGTGCCACGGCGTCCTCCTGCCCGTCCTTCGTGGGGCCGACGGGGTAGAGGTCGAGGAGCTTGTCCTCGGATACGGACAGGCTCCAGCCGTGCATCGTGTCCGGCGGGAGCCAGGCGCCGAGGCCGTCGTCGAAGAGGTCCAGGCCCACCAGCTCGGCCGGGGTCATGAGCCCCTTGAAGGCGCCGGGCATGGAGACGGACGGCGCAGCGGAAGGCGCGAGGCCCTTGCGCCGGCTCCCCTCGACCCAGACCTCTATCTCGACGTCCCCGGCGACCGGGACGTACTGCTGGCCTGTGCGCACCAGGTTGGTGTCGGCGGAGGCCCCGCGCGCGTGCGTGTCGGCCTCACCGTCCGTCTGCTGGATCAGGGTGAGATTCGCTTCGAGCCGCCCCTGCGCGAAGAACGGCAGCTGGCCGAGAGCCCCGGCCTGGACACCCCAGCCGCGCTCCGTCCCGCTCCTGGCCAGGATCGCCGTCGCCAGGGAGATGTTCTGCTCGGGTTCCAGGTGGGTGGACGTACCGGTGGGACGGACCGCCGAACGGCGGCCCTTCAGACGCACCGTGTGCTCGAAACGGTGGACGAGCCCGATGTCGTCGAGCCCGGGGATGACGTATCCCTCGGGTGAGAACAACTCGTCGGAGTGCGCGGTGAGGCCGGCGAGTGCGCGGTACACGACCTCGTAGGCGAAGGTTCCCTCCTCGACCATGCCCCGAGGTTCACCGGCGGCCTTGTGCAACTCGTCGAGGACGGTCCTGAGCAGCTTCTCGTTGGGGCGGACGAGTGTGGTCAGCGCGGGAACCGTGCTGAGGTCGGGTGTCCGCGTGGGCCACGGCGGACCCTCCTCCCGCACCGTCCCCCTCGGGGGCAGCAACTGATCGGGGACGCTCAGTTCCGCCGTGAACGGGGTCCGTACCGGGTTCTTCGTCGGGAGGTTCCGGGAGTTGAAGAGGTGCTTCAGGACGGCGCCGTTCTCCGTACGGCCCACGATCTCCGCGGTGACCTGGCCCGTCATCCGGTACTGGTGGGCCCCCTTGGTCGTCACGAGCAGGTTGTCACGCCCGATGGTCCTGGTCACCTGGGAGGCGACGGCGCTCCTGTCCTGGAGGTCACCGCTGAGGTAGCCACTGCCACCGCCCTGTTCGTACGTCTTGCCGCCGCGCATCTCGAGGCCGAAGCCGTTCTGCGAGGAGTGCAGTGTTCCCTGGCTCATCGAGGTCTGGCCGGGATTGCCGATGCGGTTGAGATCCCGCGGGTCGCCTCCCTCGTACCTGAGCTCGAGGTCCGGGATCTTCAGCACCAGGGTGTGGCTGTAGTACGTCTTGAAGCCGAGCGTCGAGCTGCTGCCGACCAGCCAGAGCCTGCGACCGCCGTTGTGCATCTGGTCGGCGTGCGCGCCGATCTCGCTGGGCCGCATCGCGTCGAGCACGAGGGCGGTGTTGTAGTAGCGCATCCTGTCCGTCTCGCTGCCCGCGGACCTGGTCAGCTCGTACTTCAGCAGCTCCTCCCTCGTGAAGAGGAGTACGTCCTTGCCGTACTCCTTCCTGAGCTGGGCGAGCATCTTCCCGCCCGCGTCCTCCGCCAGCGCCACGTTCTTCACCCGGGCGAGCGAGAGGTCGTAGCGGCGCTCGCCCGTGCCGTCGGCGTCGTGCTTCAGGACCTCGATGTCGGGCTCACCGGTGGTGCCCACGCTCACTTCCTGGCCCGTGTCGTAGCCCGCGGCCCGGCGCACGTCGTCGGCCGCCTCACGGACCAGGATCCAGGTGGTGTGCTGCTTCCGCTCGCCGTCGGGCCGGGTGACGTCGAAGGTGACCTCCTGCAGACCGAAAGCCGTGAGCGACCCCTTGGTCCGGGCCACCGTCTTGCGCGCCGACTGCGAAGCCTTCAGGACCGACTGCGAGGTCGCCCGGTTGTGCGTGACCTTCCCGCCGGCGCGGGCCAGGAAGTCCACCTTGATCCCCAGGAAGGCGCTCCACAGCCACGAGACGGCGGAGGAGCGGCCGATCTCCGTCCGCTGGGCGCCCACATCGGTGTTCCGCAGCTCGTACGCGGACGAGGCGGAGAGGGTGCGATAGCTTCCCAGCACGGGCGCCGACACCTCGTGTCCCCTGGGCGGGGTCAGCTCGCCCAGCAGGAACCGTGATCCCTGTTGCTGGAAGTTGCGCGACGAGAAGAAGTCCAGCACGGTCTGGCCGTGCTGACCGCCGGATCCGGCCCCCGGCCGGCGCTTGCCCCCGAGGGCCCAGTCGGCCAGGGACTTCATCGATCCCACGCCCTCGACGTGCCCGCCCGAGATGCGACTGCCCGGCGGCCGGTCGAACACCTTCGGCAGGACGTCGGCGGCCGTGACCCGCCGGTCGGCGCTCACCGGCACCTCGAGTCGGACCTGCCGGTCCAGGGGGACCGTCACGGTCTCGGCTCCGGTCGTGGTGCCCTTGCGGATACTGCTCAGCGGAGTGATGGTCAGGGTGATGTCCGCACCGCTGAGATACGACCTGGTGGCTTCGGCGGCGCGGGTCTCCCGGTGCCGGGTGGAGAGCGAGATCTGCGAGACGCTGTGCGAGAGGCTCTTGTTGCGGGCCACGCCCGCGGAGAACGGCAGCACCCCGGAGACGGACCCGGGAATGCTCAGCCCCAGCCGGAAGAACGCGCTCTTCCTGAGGCCCTTCTGGACCGAGCGGGCGGCACCGTCCGTCAGATCGGTCTTGTACGGCTGCCCGGGGGTGCCGGACGTCTCCTCCCGCCTCTCCAGCCCTTCCCGCCCCAGCTTCATCTGGAGGACCGCGACCTTGTCGCCACCGCGCTCGGTGTAGATGAATGCGTGCCCGTCCCCGATCAGCGTGCGCGTCTCGTGGTCGAGGAGCCGCGCCAGCGCCTCGACGTCGGCCTCCGCGCGCAGCTCCGGGGAGAGCTTCGCCACGAGGTCCTTCGCCACGGCCAGCCCGGGGCTGTCTCCGGTGGCCGTTCGCGCCTGCGTGTCCGGCGGTGGGGCCAGTGTGATCCGGACGTGTCCCGGGGCGGTCTGCCCCTCGTACTTCTCCTTCGTGTCAGGGTCCGTCAGATAGCCGCTGATGTCGTACAGGTGGTCCGGCGGCCCGGACTCCTCGACGAAGGGCACCGTCTGCGGAACCGGGGGCTCCTGCTCGAATCCGATGTCGTCCAGGTGCACCGGAGTCTCGGTCGGCGTCCCGTGGTCGGCCTGCGGGTCGTGCTCGTCGAGCGACGGAACGCCGTCGGGCAGCACCGCGGAGGACGGTGTCTCCGCCGTTTCGGTCCCGGGTGTGACCTGCGGTCCGGTCTCGCCGTCTCCGAACGACGGTGCCTCCGGGTCGTACGCCGTGGACGTGAGGCGGATCTTCTCCGGAGGGCCGGGGACCTCGGCCGTCTCGCTCCGCCCCGCCTCTCCCAGCTGTTGCTCAGGCTGATTCCGAGGTGTCTGGTCCGGGATCGTCCGGTTCGGCTGGGTCCGGCCGGCCGTCGGGTCGGGTGGAGTCTGATTCGGCGGGGCCTGGTTGGACGGGGCCTGACTGGACGGGGCCTGGTTGGACGGTGCCTGGTTGGCCGGTGCCTGGTTGGACGGGGCCGGACCGGACAAGGTCCGCTGCGACGGCATCTGGTCGAGCGGAGTCAGGTGCGACGGCGCGATCACCTCCTGCGCCGTGTCGGGGGACTCCTGCCTCGGCGAGCCGTCGTCGACCGGCAGCACCGGCGCCGACGACTGCGTCGGCTTGATCACCGGCCCGGGCAGTTCCTCCGGGGTTGCGTTCGCCGTCGCGGCCTGGTTCACGGCGGGCACCGTGGACGGCGTGGTGGGCGCCCCCTTGGGGAGGAATCCGTGTTCCGGGCCGTCGAGGGAGAGCAGGAAATCGTTGACCTTGTTCACCGCCGCGTTCGTCGTCGCGAAGTGCGTCATCAGCGGCTGCACCACGAAGTGCCGGCCCGCGTGGCTGACGCCCGTCGTCAGGACGCCCGCGAGGAACGTGCCGCCCGATGTGGTGAACTCGCCCGTGGTGATGAGGTTGTAGCCGCCCTCGGCAAGGTTCTCGGAGATGCCCTGGGTGAGCATGTCGGTGGCGTAGAGGGCGGCGAGGAATCCCTTGGAGGGGTTGACGCCCGCCTTGGACATCGCGTCGGGCACCTCGTCGGCCAGCGTCCTGACGAGGGGCCCGACCGAGTCGGGCATGGTCTGTGCGACGGCCGACAGCTCCGTCCGCAGAGCCTTCTTGACGTCGGCGACGGCCGTCGTCCCGGACCACTCCTTGGCGACGGTCTTCGCCCAGGTCTCCCCCAGGGAGCGTGCCTGGTCCTTGCTGAGGCCCTTGATCTCCGCGCGGACGAACTGGTCGCCCACACTTCGTACGAACGCGTCGGACGCCGTCTCCTTGGCGGACTTGTTGAGCCCCTTGACCAGCTCCGCGTTCATCCCGCCCAGCGTTTCGACGAACTCGCCGGAGAACCGTCGGGCCCGGCGGCCGGAGCCGGCGCCCTTGGCGAGCGCGTCGCCGATCTGGTCGGTCAGCGTCTTCGTGAAGTCGTTGCCGAACTTCCGGCCCAGTGTGGTACCCACCTTGGCCCCCAGCAGGGCCAGCGGGCCGCCGACGAGGCCCTGGAAGGCGCCGTACGTCACGGCCTGGAGGGTGAGGTCGGTGTTCCACTCGTCCCGGCGGCCCATCGACATCTGGAGCCCCTGGATCAGCGCGTCCATGGCAAGACCCATGGCGATGCTGATCACGGTGTGCGTGGCGATCGACTTGACCAGGGCCAGCACCAGGCGCGGCACCAGGAGACGTACGAGCATCGTCAGGAACGACACGTGGGCGGCGACCGCCTGGCCGAGGCCGGGCACCCAGAACACGGCCGCTTCGAAGAGCATCTCCGCGATCAGCTCGATCATCTGGGCGATGATCATCCACTTGACGTACTCGGCGTCGACGGCGGTGTCGTCGGCGATCCTCGCGAGAGTGGCGGCCTGGTCCTTGACTCCGGCCAGGGCCGCCGCGTCGCCGCCGGTGAGCAGTTCGGCGTAGTGGGCGAAGGTCTGGGCGGCCTCGCCGGAGAAGTTCTCACGGATGTACCGGCCGATGGTGGTCAGCTCGTCGCGGACGACGTCGAAGTCGTCGGAGGTGGCCTCGTAGAGCTGGGCCGCCCGGCGCAGTTCGTCCTCGTTGATCGAGGGCCAGGGCATCCCCGTGAGGGCCTTCATCAGCTCCTGCACCTCGGGACTGGGATTCAGCACGGCTACCGCCCGGAGAGGGTCACTGTGCGGGGTCCTGCTGCCAGGAGTGACCGATCTCCTGCGCCTCGGCCTCCGCCGCGTCGAAGACGCTCATCGCGGACGCGCCGTTCACGCCCATCTGGAGGACGAGCACCTTCAGCAGATCGAGGGTCTCGTTGATGGGGGGCATCCCCTGGCCGATGGCCAGCTGGTACTGCTTGGACGCGTCGTCCTCGCCGTTGCCGCCGCCCCGGCTGTTCAGGGCGTTGATCTGGTCGACGTTGCCGATGATCCGCTGAAGGGCCTGGCCGGCTTGCGGATACTGGGCGAAGAGCTGTCGCAGTTGCTCGGCGGTGCGCAGGTCCTCACTCATGCGACCGGTCCTTCTCCCGGGCGCGCGGTGGAGCGCGCGCCGGTGTGCGGAGTACCGGCCTCACCCTGCGAGCCGGGAGCGGCGGCCCGTAGCGGGGCGAGAAGGCCTTCGAGGGCGCTGCCCGACTCCATGGAGCGGCGCATCGCGGCGCCCGCTCCGCGCAGCGGCGCGAATGCCTCGTACGCCTCACGGCCCGCCTGTTCCTGCGCCTTGCCGACGATGTCCAGGACGGCCTTGCCGAGGCGGGCCGGGTCCAGCCTGCGGTAGTCCTCGGTGTGGAACTTGATCTCGCGCACGTCGCCCCGTGCGCCTACGGTCACGCTCATCGAGCGGTCCTTGGAGCGCACGGTGGTGGTACGCGCCGCCACTTCGGCCTGCGTCTTCAGGAGCCGGTCGCGGTGGGCGAGGAGGCCCTCCGTCATCTCGCCGAGCTGTTCCTGAAGCGTCGAGGCGACGACCGCGCCCGGGTCGCGTGGTGTGCGTTCGTCCATCAGCCGATCACTCCTGTGCCGTTGGTTCGCCGGGTGCCCCAGACGTCCTCGTCCTCGTCGAGGTAGCTCTTGCGCTCGCGGTCCTGGCCCTGGCCTCCGGCCGCGGGCGCGCCGCCCCCCATCGGCGGCATCATGGGGCTGCCGGAGGAGCTGGTGCGGCGGCCGACGGCCTGTTCGGCGACGACGCCCTCGCCGGAGGAGGTGCGTACGGCGGTGGAGCGCGGGACCCTGGCCGTCTCGCCGGACCTCGTGTAGTCGGCGTAGCTGCCGTCGGGCTGCTTGACACGCAGGGAGCCCTTGGCGGAGCGGGCCTGTCCGAGCGCGTCGGCGTCGAGCCCGGAGGTGCGTACGGCGCGGGCCCTCTGGAGGGACTGCTCCGCGGCGCGCTGCTGGGTGGCGCGCTGCTCGGCCTCCTGCTGCCTTCTGCGCAGGTCGTCCTGGTACTGCTTCTCCTGGGCCTTGGCGGCGTCCTTGAGTGCCTGGGACTGGCGCAGCTGTCCCTGCTGCCGCTCGTACGCCCCGGCCGGTGCCTTGACCAGGCTGCCGTCGGAGTTCTTCAGGAGGGTGCCGCCGGGGCCGGTGACGGTGCCGTCGCCGTTGATGACGGAGCCGGCCGGGTAGATGCCCGCCCCGTAGGCGGCGTCGGTGGCGTCGGTGGCCTCGTAGGTGCCGGTGCCCGCTCCGTCGACGATGTCCTGGAGCGACCGGTCGCTGTCGGGCGTGGTGCCGGAGAGCTCGTCGGCGGTGGCGGTCGACGCGTCGGTGGCGAAGGACCCTTCACCGGACGGCAGTTCGGACCCGGAGGGTTCGGTGCTCGCGTCGGCCGCGAGGCTCTCGGCCTCCTGCCGGGCCCTCTCCGCCTCGTCGGCGATGTCCTGTGCGGCCTTCGCCGGGTCGGTCCCGTATCCCGGCAGTGACGCGTCGCCGGCGGGGACGACGCTGTTCGGGGTGCGCCAGGACGGCTTCGTGACGACGGGGATCGCGCTCGTGGTGGTGGCGTAGCGCGCTTCGACGCGGGGCAGTTCGGTGACGGCCGCCAGGTCCAGGTTGTCGACGACGCCGTAGGTCCAGTCCTTCTTGGCCTGGTCCTCCATCCGGTCCCAGAACTCCTGGCCGGCGGGGTCTCCGAAGGGGGTGACGGGGGTGAAGGTGTCGGAGCCGGTCACCTGGGCGGGCTGCCCGATGTACGCCTGGAAGGCTTCCCAGAAGCGGAAGACGATCCGCTGCGCGGGCCAGGCGCCGGGGCTGTTGCGCCAGGTCTCGTAGGCACGGCTGAGGACGAAGGTCGAGTCGCGCAGCTGGCTGCGTGCCTGGTCGATGTCGAGGGAGAAGTCGTGCGGGACGGTCATCTGGACCGCGAGGTCCTCGAACTCGTTGGCGACACCGATGAGGGCGTCCTTGAGGATCCCGGCGGCGCTGCCCTGGAGTTCGGCGTCCGGCACGTCGAGGGTGCCGGCCCAGCTGATGAGCTGCTCGTGGGTGGCCATGAGGTGCTCGCGCATCCCGCGCGCGGCCATCCCGGCGGAGTCGAAACTGAGGAGTTTCACCACATCGGTGCCGACCTCACCGGTGGCGGCGTAGAGCCAGTCGATCGGTTCCTTCATGAAGCGGCTCAGCGGGGAGTCGATGTTGCTGCCGACCTCGGGGGCGATCTTGAGGCCGACCTGGTAGTACCAGAGGGCGTTGTCGCTGTCGACCCACGGGATGGAGACGGCGAGGTCCCAGGCCTGCGTCGAGTCGGGCCGGACGCCGGCCGGGTCCACCTTGGTCCCGGCGAACCAGCTGGCGTACCCCTCGCCGCTGCCGGCGACCTCCAGGCGCGTGGTCGGCGTGCCGCCGGTGTAGAGGGAGAGCGCCTCCTCCCAGGTACTGCCCGCCATGCCTCTCCCTCTTCCGTCCCGCCCACCGGTTCTCCGTGTGCCGCGCACGGCCGTGGGCGGAGCGACTACACCGTGGTGCCCGGTGTGGTCGCCCTGTTCGTGCCGCCGAAGTCCGCCAGGGCATCCTGGAGGTCCGCCATCATCTGCTCGGCGGTCAGCGCGGCGGTCAGCTCGCCGCCCTTCATGTACTGCTTGGCCAGGAGGAGATCGACCACGAGACCGCGGATGTTGGTCTCCATGTCGGTCAGCTGTTTCTCCAGGTCGGTGGCGAACTTCTTGAACTTGTCCTGAAGCGCCTGACTGCCCGTCACGCCCCGGCCCGAGCCGGCGTGGATGTGTGTGTAGTCACCCACGCCGCCCTGGCCCGCGAAGTACTGGAGGGTCTGGCGCGACGGCTGCTTTCCCAGCGTCTCGACCACGCCGTTCAGCAGGGCGGCGACCCGGTCGATCTCCGCCTCGTCGACCTTGTACGTGCCGGTCCCGGACCCGTCGGACTCCTGGGCCTTGCCGGTCACCGTGTCGTCGCTCGCCATGACCGCTACTGCGCGAGCTGGCTGGCCGCGCGGTGGTCCGCGCCGATCTGGGCGTCGACCATGCGCTCCAGGGACTGCGCTCCCTGCCCGAAGGTGCTGTTCATCTTCTCGACGGACATGTTGACCGTGGTCTGGAACTCGGTCCAGGCGGCCGCGGCGTTGCCGGAGAAGGAGGCCTGGAGCGGCCGGATGCGGTCCAGCATGTCCTGGAGGGCCGCCGTCATCGTGGAGTTGGCCTGCACCATGTCGTCGATCACCGCGTGGGCCGCGGCCTTCTTCACCTGTACGTCCGCCATGAACACTGCCTCCTGGTCGCTGATCCCGCTGGTCGGTGGTTGTGCCGGGCCGGCCCCGGTGTTACGCGCCGCCGCCGCGGAGGGCGAGGTAGGCGTTGTCCCCGGCGTCGAAGTAGCTCTCCCCCGACGGGCTCCAGGCGCTGGAGTACGTCTGGGCGTCCATCTCGCCGGCGTTCTGCGTCCGGTCGGCCTCGGTGAGTGCCACGTGGAGGGCGTCGACCTTGGCCTTGACCGTGCGGTAGGCCTCCATCCACTCCTCCAGCTTCTGGCCGAAGATGGCCGAGGACTGGGCGATGTAGGCCAGGCTCGCGTCGCTGCGGATCTGTTCGGCCGTGGCACCGGCCTTCGCCATCGCGAGGACGTTGTCCTCCAAAGCGGCGCGCGCCAGATCGATATCGGCCTGCTGCCGGTTGAGGAGGTCCGCGCTGACGCCTTCGCTCAGACTCATGTGATGTTTCCTTTCACCCCGCGAGCACCGGTCGAACAGGCAGTCACACTATCGGCTGGGATTGGTAGTTGGTGAGCGAAAGTACCTCAGATATAGCTCAGATTTTTCACCGGGCCATCTCACGGCCCGCATTGTCGTGACTTCGCCGCACCCGACGCTTCTGTCTGCTCCGGAGCGATTCCCGCCCGGCTCTCCGTGACGGCCTTCGGATCCAGCAGCGGGCCGTGCGGAATGAGCCGCAGGAGGCGTTGGGGGAGGCGAACGGCGGGTGAAGCGGAATGGCCGAGCTGTTTCAGCGCGGTGTCGGTCAAGGGATAGAGGACGCCCACGTCGGTGAGCAGATAGCGGGAGCCGCCGGTGCCGGCCGTGGACTCGGCGCCGATCAGCATCCCCACGCCGGGGCGCACCCAGACGCTGTCGGCCGGGGTGCAGGCGGGGCGTACGGCCGCCTGGACGGCGGGGGCCGCGTGCGGCACGGTGTCGGCGGCGGTGAGTGCGACGGTGGTGACGTGGCCGTCGCCGCGCGGAGCGGTGCGGACGCAGATCTCCTTCGCGGCGGCATCGACGGTCTCGACGCGCGGGGCGGTGCGCGGCCGTTCCGCGGCGGGTACGGCGGCCGACGCGGGGGCGGTGTGGGCGGCCAGGTCTGCCGGGCCGAGCGGTCGTTCGCGGACCTCCGCGCCCCGGTAGGCGTCCTGCTGGGTGCGCGGATCACCGCGCACCAGCCGGTGGTCGAGGTCGCTGAGCGGGACGAGTCCCCCGGTGGTGAGCAGGTAGTGCTGACCGGACGCGGTGAAGAGCTGGCCGACCCGGGTGGGGGCGCCGCCGCTCAGGCCGGGTCCGCTGTCGCCGCGTCCGGTCACCGCGGGCGGGCCCAGCTCGGGCCCGGCGTCGAGCGCCTCCAGGAAGGCGGGGCCCACCGGGGTGGGGGTGACGCCGGCCCAGCCGAGGGCGGCCTGGGTGCCGTGGCGGGTGTCGAGGGGGAAGCGGCGGCCGTTGAGGAGGAGCTGGACGCCCTCGCCCGGGGCGGTGACCAGGACGCCCTGGTCGGCGGGGAGTCCGCCGTCGCTGCCCGCGTGTCCCCGGGCGCCGATGACGACGCCGGTCACCGGCTCGCCGGTGGTGGTGTCCCCGGAGCCGGCGGTGGTCCCGGCGCACACGGACCATGTCCGGGCGGTCAGATCGGCGGGTATGCCGTCGGGGGCGCCGACGATGCCGAGCGCGGGCCCGCGCGGGGTGTCCCCGAGGGATGCCTCGGCGATGTCGGTGACGGTGAGCTGGTCACCGACGAGCAGCCGGGCGGACGCCTCGTTGAGCATGGGGTGCAGGACGCCGTCGACGTAGAGGTAGCGAGCGCCGGTGTCACGGACGAGGACCATGGTGCCGGGCACCCGCCAGGAGGTGGCGCCGCCGGGGCGGATCAGCCCGAACAGGGCGGTGACCAGGCAGGCGAGGGCGAGCAGGAGGGCACCCCACAGCAGGCCGCGCGAGGTGCGGGCGGAGGGTGTCTCCGCGGCGTCGGGGTCTGCGCGCAGGAGGCCGCCGGAGAGCCGGCCCATCACGAAGAGGTGCGCCTGGACCTGGTCCTTGCGGGTCTGGGTGCTCATGGGCGGGTCAGCCCCTGATCGCGCGGAGCGCGCCGAAGACACCGGACAGGAGCGCGGCGAGCGGCAGCAGCGCGAGCGCGCTCAGCAGGTGCAGGACGTCCGCGGCCCGTCCCCAGTACGGCACCAGGCGGCGGCCCGGCACGGTCCAGGCGGCAACGGCCGCGACGGCGCCGAGGACGGCGAGGACGGCGGTGGCTCCCAGCCGGTCGGGCAGGCCCGTGCGGGTGGCGAGGACGACGGCGGTGGCGGCGAGCCCGTAGGCCCCGGAGCCCGCGAGGGCGAGCCGGTGCCAGGTCGCGCCGACCACCCGGACGTGGAGCAGGAACAGCAGGCCGAGGGCGACGGCGAGAGCGGGTCCGGTCCACCCCTGGGAGCCGTCGGCGGTGAGCAGCGCGGTCTGGCAGCCGACGGCGACGATCCCGAAGGCGGTGTAGATGCCCGTGAGATACGAGTCGGCGAGGGCGGCGCGGGCCTTGACGCGTTCGGCGGGGAAGGACGCGATGCCTTCCTGGAGGTCGTCGGCGCCGGTGGGCAGCGAGGGCAGCCGCATGCCCGCGAACCGGAAGGCGAGGCCGGGGGCGAAGCCGCAGGTGACGACGGTGAGTACGGCGATCCAGCCGGCGCTCTGGGCGAGTGGCAGGCCCGCCGAGGTGGCGGCTGCTCCGAGGGCGCCGAAGAGGGCGACGGTGAACGCGCCGAGGAAGAGCGGGGCGAAGGCGCCGACGGCCGCCAGGGCGACGACGGCGGCGCCCGCGGCAGCGGCCGACGCGGCGAGCAGCCGGGGTCCGAGGGGGTCCTCGCCGGCCCCGGCCTGCGGGATCAGGGCGCCGGCGAGGGCGAGGTGCGGGACGGCGAGGAGGCCGAGGACCGCACCGGCGCCCGCGTCCCCGACGGCGCGGGAGGCGGTGAGGGCGCCGGCCAGGAGCAGGAGGGCGAGGGCGCCCGCGGTGCCGGCCCGCCACAGGGGTTCGCCGGGCAGGGCGAGGGTGGCGAGGCCGGCAAGCAGGGCTGCGGCGGCGAAGCCGAGCAGGAGGCGGCGGGTCAGTGCGGGGCGCCAGGTGTCGGGGCGGGCGCGCAGGGTGTCCCCGATGCCTTCGACCAGGTCGTCGAAGGCGACCTCGGGCAGGGTCTCGTGACGGGCCCGCAGGTAGAGGGTCTCGCCGTCGCGCAGGCCGAGGGAGGCTGCGGTTCTGTCCTCCTCCAGCGGGGCGGCGCCCAGACGTTGCAGGGTCCAGCCGCCGTGGTCGAGGCCGCGTTCGTGGAGTTCGGGGCCCGCGTACTCGACGAGAACGGGCAGCAGATCGGTGAGCGGAACGTCCTCCGGAATCCCCAACTCGAAGGATATGGAAGGCGCTCTGACGGTAATGCGGCAGAGTTCGCCTGTCATGTCGCTCACGGCAGCTCGATTCACTCCCGCCGAGAACTCACCGACGGTCCGATTCAGGAACGGGGGCACACTACCGCGACTCCGGCCCGACAGTATGATCACCCGACGTCAAGTCGTATTCGGGTTCAGCCACTTCGTGTCACACCCCGTCGGCCGCTGTCCGCATTGTCCGGACCGGGGCCGTTCCGTCGAGCCGGGAGCCGGTTTGAGCACCGTCACTTTCCGTCGTCCGCCGCGGCGGACGGGACCGCAGATGCCGCAGGGGGAACTGGCGCTCCAGGAGCCGCCGGCGCTGCCCGAACCGCAGAGCGCGATGAGCGGTGTCGTCACCTATCTGCCCATGGCGCTCAGCTCCCTCGGCATGGTGCTGGTCTTCATCCGTCCCGGGGACGGCAACGGCGTCCTGATGTGGGTGGCCGTCGGCATGATGGCGCTCTCGGCCGTCGTCATGCTGGTGTCCCAGTTCCTCAGGGCGGCCGGTGAGCGCAAGCGGGCGCTGCGCGGGGAGCGGCGGGACTACCTGCGCTATCTGGCGACCAGCCGGCGCCGCATCCGCAAGGTCATCGAGCAGCAGTCGCGGGCGGGGGCGTGGAGCCATCCGGAGCCCGGGACCCTCTGGTCGGTGGCGCGCACCGGACGGCTGTGGGAGCGGCGGGCGGGCCACGAGGATTTCGGCGAGGTGCGGTTCGGCACCGGTGACCAGCAGCTCGCGCTGACGCTGACACCCCTGTCGACACGGCCGGTGGAGGATCTGGAGCCGCTGTGCGCGCACGCGCTGCGACGCTTCATCCATACGTACACGACGGTCGCGGACCAGCCGGTCGCGGTGCGGCTGCGGTCGTTCGCACGGGTCCTGATGAGCGGGCGGACCGCGCCGCAGGGCGAGCGGGTCCCCGAGGAGGCGGCGCGCGAGGACCTCGCGGCGGCCAGGGCCATGACGCGGGCGGTGGTGGCGCAGCTGACGACGCTGCACGCGCCGCACGACCTGGGTGTGGTGGTGCTGGCCGACGGCGACGGGTTCGACGCCTGGGCGTGGACGAAGTGGCTGCCGCACGCCCAGCACCCCACGGACCGCGACGGCGTGGGCCCCGCCCGCCTCGTCGCGCAGTCGGTGTCGGAGCTGGAGCCCCTGTTGGGGGCGGAGTTCACCGCACGGGGCCCGTTCGAGCCGGGCGTGGTGCCGGACCGGGACGAGCCGTACACGGTGATCGTGCTCGACCTGTCGGCGGTGCCGCCGGGCGCTCGGCTCGCGCAGAGCGGGTACCGCAACACGGTCGTCCTCGACGTGCGGGGTGCGCTGGCGGCCGGCGCCCAGGAACTGGGCACCCTGCGCCTCGAAGTCACCCCGGGCACCCTGACCATGCTCACCGACGACGCGGCGGGCCGGCCGGCCCGCACCCCGGTGGGCCGGCCGGACGCGCTCGCCGCGGCTGCGGCCCGGCAGCTGGCGACGACCGTGGCTCCGTACCGCCTGGGCACGGCGGTCAGGAGCGACCAGCCGCTCCAGGAGGACACCGAGCTGACCGATCTGCTCGGCATCCGTGACCTGGGCGACGCGGATGTGGCACGGCTGCACGCGCCGCGCGCGCCGGGCGAACGGATGCGGGTGCCGATCGGGGTCGCCGCCGACGGCGGGCACCTGATGCTGGATCTGAAGGAGTCCGCGCAGGGCGGCATGGGCCCGCACGGCATGTTGGTCGGGGCGACCGGGTCCGGCAAGTCGGAGCTGCTGCGCACGCTCGTCCTGTCGCTGGCGCTGACCCACAGCAGCGAGACGCTGAACTTCGTGCTGACCGACTTCAAGGGCGGTGCGACCTTCCTCGGCCTCGACCGGCTGCCGCACACCTCGGCGGTGATCACCAACCTGGCGGACGAGGCGGCGCTGGTGGAGCGCATGAAGGACGCCCTGCACGGGGAGCTGATCCGCCGCCAGGAACTGCTGCGCAGGGCGGGCAACTTCACCTCGGTACGCGCCTACGAGGAGGCCCGCGCCGGCGGTGCGGACCTGGCGGCGCTGCCGACGCTGTTCGTGGTCGTGGACGAGTTCAGTGAACTGCTCGCCGCCCACCGCGACTTCCTCGACCTGTTCGTGATGATCGGCCGGCTCGGGCGCTCCCTGTCGGTGCATCTGCTGCTGGCCTCGCAGCGCCTGGACGAGGGGCGCATCAACCAGCTGGAGTCCCATCTGTCGTACCGGATCGGGCTGCGCACCTTCTCCGCGATGGAGAGCCGGGGGGTGCTCGGTGTGCCGGACGCCTACGAGCTGCCCCCGCAGCCCGGCAGCGGTCTGCTGAAGAACGGTGTGGGGTCGCTGACCCGCTTCAAGGCGGCCTACGTCTCGGGTGGGTACCGGCCGGCGCGGCCCACCGCGCAGCGGGCGGTGATCGCCGGGCAGGTGGTGCCGTTCGAGGCGGGCTGGGTGCCGCCCCGGGCGCTGCCCGTACCCGCGGCGCCCGCTCCCGAGCCGGAGCGGGCGGGACCCGCGCGCACGCTGCTCGACGTGGCCGTGGCGAAGCTGGAGCACTCCGGGCCGCCCGCGCACCAGGTGTGGCTGGCCCCGCTCGACGAGCCGCCGACGCTGGACCTGCTGCTGCCGCCGCCCGGTGAGCCGACGCCGTTCCTGAAGGTGCCGGTCGGGGTCGTGGACCGGCCCTTCGACCAGCGGCGGGACGAGCTGACGGCGGATCTGTCCGGGGCGGGCGGCCATGTCGGTGTGGCGGGCGGCCCGCAGTCCGGCAAGTCGACGCTGCTGCGCACCCTGATCTGCGCGCTCGCCCTCACCCACACCCCGCACGACGTGCAGTTCTACTGCCTGGACTTCGGTGGCGGCACTCTGACGGGGCTCGCCGGGCTGCCGCACGTCGGCGGCGTGACCGGGCGCCTCGACCCGGAACGGATGACACGGACGGTCGCGGAGGTGACCGCGGTCGTCGCGCTCCGCGAACGTCTGTTCGCGGAGCGGGGAGTGGAGTCGATGGCGGACTTCAGGCGCCGGCGCTCGGCGGGCGAGTTCCCCGAGGAACGGCACGGTGACGTGTTCCTCGTGGTGGACGGCTGGAACACGGTCCGCCAGGAGTTCCCCGACCTCGTGCCCACCTTCGGTCTGATCGCCTCGCGCGGTCTCAACTTCGGGGTGCACCTGATCGTCGCGTCGGGCCGCTGGTCGGAGATGGGCGCCGCGCTGCGCGACCAGCTGGGCACGCGTTTCGAACTGCGGCTCGGCGACCCGGTGGAGTCGCTGGTGAACATGCGGGCGGCGGCGACGGTGCCGGCGGTCGCCGGGCGAGGCCTGGCTGCCGACCGCAGCCACTTCCTCACCGCGCTGCCGCGCGAGGACGGCGACCCGTCGCCCGGGACCCTCGCGGCCGGGGCCGCGGCTCTGGTACGCCGGGCGCAGGACGCCTGGGACGGGGAGCGGGCGCCGGCCGTGCGGATGCTCCCGACGTCGCTGCCGGCCACCACGCTGCCGCCGGCCGACGGTGACCTGCGGGTGCCGCTGGGGCTCGAGGATCTGCGTCTGGAGGTGTTCCGGCACGACTTCGAGGCGCATCCGCACCTCGTCGTCGTCGGTGACGTGGAGTCCGGCAAGACCAACCTGGTGGCGCACCTCGCGGAGGCCGTCATCTCCCGCTTCTCGCCCGACGAGGCCCGGCTGCTCCTGGTGGACTTCCGGCGCGGCCTCACCGACACCGTGCCGGACGCGCACCGGCTCGGCTACGCGGTGGGCACGGATCTGCTGCGGCAGATGGTCGACGGTGCGGCGCGCGCACTGCGCGAACGCGTACCGGGCCAGGACGTGGCGCCGGGCCGGCTCGCGCTGCGCGACTGGTGGTCGGGGCCGCGCCTGTTCGTGATCGTCGACGACCACGAACTGGTGTCGGGCGGCGGCTTCGGCGGCAACGACCCGTTCGCACCGCTGTACGAACTCCTCGCGCAGGGGACCGAGATCGGCTTCCACCTGATCGTGGCGCGCGGCGCGAACGGGGCGGCGCGCGCGGTCGGCGCGGATCCGCTCCTGCGGCGGCTGATGGAGACGAACACGCCGGTCCTGCTCCTGTCGTGCCCGCCGTCGGAGGGACAGGTCGTGCCGGGCACCCGGTCGCGGGTGCTGCCCGCGGGCCGCGGCCTGTACATCACCAGGCGCCGCACCACACAGATCCAGACAGCGCTACGGGACTGAGGTCCCCGTCGCACCTGCTCGACCTCGTGAAAGGAACCCCATGGGACGCCAGACCTTCGTGGCCACCCCCGAGTCCACGGTGGCGGCGGCCCTGAGCGCCGCCCGGCCGGGCAGTGTGGTGCGGGTGCGGCCCGGCCGGTACGACGAGACGCTCGTCGTCACGAAGACGGTCACGATCGTCGCGGACGACCCGGCGGACCCGCCGGAGATCACGCCGCGCGACGGCAGCGCCGTGCAGGTCGTCGCGGACGCCGTGAAGCTGTCGGGCCTGGTGCTGCGCGGCGCGGACGACGACGCGCCGGTGGTGGACGTGCCACGCGGCCAGGCCGAGCTGGAGGGGTGCACGGTCCACGGCAACGGCTGGACGGCTCTGCTCGCCCGGGACACCGGCTCCCTCGCGATGCGGGAATGCCGGGTGACCAACGCGCGGGGCGCGGGCCTGGTCGATCTGTCGCCGCACCCGAGCGTCGTGGAGGCCTGCGTCTTCGAACACCTGGGCAGTTCGGGCCTGGTGCTCGGGGAGAACGCGGCGACCTCGGTCCGCGGCTGCGAGGTGCGCGACACGCGCGGCAACGGGCTGCTGGCCAACGGCCGGGCGGGCGGCACGGTCACCGGCCTCACGGTGACCCGCAGCCTGAAGCCGGGGATCGCCCTGGAGGAACAGGCGGCGACCCGGCTCGTCGGGGCGCGGACGGTGGAGTGCGTCATCGGCTTCCACCTCTCCTCCACCGGCTCGCCCGTCCTCGACGACTGCGAGGCACAGCGCAGCGTCACGCACGGGGTGCTCCTGTCGGCCGCGGCGAACCCCGCGTTCAAGGGGCTCGTGGTGAGGGAGTCTGGCGGGCACGGGATCGTGGCGACGGACCGCTCGCGGGGCACCTTCACCGACACCCGGGTGTCGGCATCGACGGCGGCGGGACTGCTGGTGCGGGACGCCGCCGCGCCCGTACTGGTCCGGGCGACGGTGGACACGGGGCGGGCGGAGGGCGGTGTGTTCCGGGGAGACGCGGCGCCACGTCTGGACCGGGTGGTGTTCGAGTCGCCGGCCGGGCACGGGCTGGTCGTCATCGGCGCCGAACCGGTGCTGCGCGGGGTCGGCGTGCGGGGTGCGGTGGGCCACGGGATGCTCTTCCGGGACGGGGCGCGCGGCACCGTCGAGGACGGCACGGTCGACCGCAGCGGCGGCTCGGGCCTGGTCGTCGAGGGGTCGCGTCCGGCGTTCCAGGGCATCACGGTGCGGGCGAGCGCCAAGGCCGGGGTCGTGGTGCGCGGCGACGGCACGGCCGCTCTGACCGAAGTGACGGTCGAGGGCTCCGGCGCGGACGGTGTGCTCGTGGAGGGACCCGCCGAACTGACGGCCGTACGCTGCCGTGTGGCGGGCAGCACCCGCAACGGGATCCTCGTCGGGGCGGGCGCCGCGGCGCATCTCACGGACATCCGCGTCGAGGGGTCCGGCGGCGACGGCCTGCGCGTGGCGAGCGAGCGGCCGGTGCGGGCGGTGCGCTGCACGGTGACCGGCGGCGGGGGCGCGGGAGTGCGGCAGACCGTGAGGAAGGGCGTCCTGGCGGCCGACGACCTCGACAGCCGTGACAACGCCGAGCCCGACGTCCTGGGGTCGCGCGGTGACGGCAGCGGCGTCGTGGAGGGCCCGGCGGAGACCGGCGCGGACGCGGCTCTCGCGACGCTGGACGAGTTGGTGGGGCTGCGGCAGGTCAAGGAGCAGGTCGCCACCCTCGTCAACCTCAACCGGCTGGCCCGGCGACGCCGCGAGATGGGCCTGCCTGTTCCCGCGACCGGCCGCCATCTGGTCTTCGCGGGCCCGCCCGGCACCGGCAAGACGACCGTGGCCCGGCTGTACGCGCAGATCCTGGGCTCACTCGGGGTGCTGCGCTCGGGCCATCTGGTGGAGGCGGCCCGCGCCGATCTCGTCGGGGAGTACGTGGGCAGCACCGCGCAGCGCACCACCGCCCTCTTCGAACGGGCCTTGGGCGGGGTGCTGTTCGTGGACGAGGCGTACACACTGGCCGCCGAGGCGGGCTCCGGCGGCGCGGACTTCGGCCAGGAGGCCATCGACACGCTGGTGAAGCTGATGGAGGACCACCGCGACGACACCGTGGTGATCGTCGCGGGCTACTCGGAGCGCATGCGGGCCTTCCTGGATTCCAACCCCGGGCTGGGCTCCCGCTTCAGCCGCACCGTGGAGTTCGAGAACTACGAGCCGGACGATCTGGTCACCATCGTCACCTCGCTGTGCGAACGCAACCGGTTCACGCTGCGTGCGGACACCACCCGCGCGCTCGCCCTGCACTTCAGCCGGATGGCCCGCGACGACTCGTTCGGCAACGCGCGCGAAGCACGCAAGGTCTTCGAAGGGATGGTGGACCGGCAGGCGTTCCGGCTCACCGAGCACGAGGCGGTCTCCGAGGAGGAGCTGACGCTTCTCCTGCCCTCCGACGTCGGCGCCGACGTGGCGGCGGCCGTCGCCTCCGACACCGGGGACGGCGCGGCGGCGGACGGCGGGCGGCTCGACACGGTCCTCGGCGAACTGACCGCGCTCGTCGGGCTGGCGGCGGTCAAGACGGAGGTCGGTGACCTGGTCAACCTGCTCAAGCACGCCCGGCGCCGGCGCGCCAGCGGTCTTCCGGCACCGGCCGTCGCCCACCATCTCGTCTTCACCGGCCCGCCCGGCACCGGCAAGACGTCCGTGGCCCGTCTCTACGGGGAACTGCTCGGCGCCCTCGACGTACTGCCGCGCGGGCAGTTGATCGAGGTGGCCCGTGCCGATCTGGTCGGCCGCTACGTGGGGCACACGGCTCAGCTCACCGCGGAGGCGTTCGCACGGGCACGCGGCGGAGTGCTCTTCGTCGACGAGGCGTACACGCTCACCCCGGAGGGCGCCGGGGGCTCCGACTTCGGGCGGGAGGCGGTCGACACCCTGCTGAAGCTGATGGAGGACCACCGCGGCGACACGGCCGTGGTGGTCGCCGGGTACGGCCCCGAGATGGAGCGGTTCCTCGCCTCCAACCCGGGCCTCGCCTCACGCTTCGGGCGGACGGTCCCGTTCGCCTCGTACGACGCGGACGAGCTGGTGGAGATCGTACGGGGGATGTGCGAGGGGAACGCCTACACGCTGCCTGCGCCCACGCTCGACCTGCTGCGGGCGCACTTCGCACAGGTGGAGCGCGGGCCGGCGTTCGGCAACGCGCGGTACGCGCGCACGGTACTGGAGCGGATGATGACCCGGCAGGCCGGCCGGCTGGGGGCGCTGCCTACGGCCACCGTCGACGACCTGCGGACCCTGCTGCCGGAGGATGTGCCGTGCTGAGGAGACGACGCGGGGGCGTGGAGGGCGGCGTCGTGGGCCGCCCGGTCACGCGGCAGGGCCGGGGTGTCGGGCTGGTACTGCTGCCCGTTCTGCTGCTGTCGACGGCCGGGGCGCCCGGTGCGGTGGCTGCGGACGCGGATGACTCGCTGCCCGCCGTCAGTGCCGCGGTCCCGCGGGGCGGCGGCTGCGTGACGCCCGCGCGGCGCAGTCTGGCGGGGGCGCCGTGGGCACAGGCGTACCTCGGATACACCCGCGCCTGGGAGCGGTCCCGGGGCGAGGGCGTCACGATCGCCGTCCTCGACACCGGCGTCGACTCCGACGCACCGGCGCTGAAGGGCCGGGTGGTGGTGGGCCCCGACCTGGCGGGCGGCGCGGGCCGGGAGAGCGGCGCGGACTGCGCCGGGCGCGGCACGTTCGTCGCGGGTCTGGCCGGCGCGGCTCCCCTGAAGGGCACGGGGTTCGCCGGGGTGGCGCCCGGGGCGCGGATCCTGTCGGTCCGGGTGACCGGAGACGACGGGACCGCGAGCGCGGACCGGGTGGCGGCCGGGGTCCGGGCGGCGCTCGCCCGTAAGGCGCGGGTCATCGCGGTACCCCTGGCCCTTCCGCGCGGCAGCCGGGCGCTGACGGCCGCCGTACGGGCCGCGGTGGACCAGGGCTCGGTGGTCGTCGCACCCGCGTACGCGCCTGCCGCGGCCGGTGACCCCGAGACGGCGGCGCCCGCCGCCTACCCGGCGGCGCTGCCCGAGGTCGTCGCGGTGGCGGCGCTGGCCCCCGGCGGCGTTCCTGACCGTACGCTCCCGCCGCTTACCGCGCCCGACGTGGCGGCGCCCGGCACGGCCCTGGTCGGTGTCGGCCCGGGCAGGGGTCAGCTCACCGGCAGCGGGGCGGACCTCGCGACGGGTTTCGTGGCGGGGGCGGCGGCACTCGTGGTGACGGCGCGCCCGCAGGTCACCGGCCCGGAACTGGCCGACAGGCTGACGGCGACCGCCTACCGGATGCCCGCGGCGGGGCCCGGACTCGTCGGCGCGGGGTCGGTCGATCCGGTAGCGGCGGTGACCGCGCCCTGGCCCGCGCGGGCGGCGGCCCCGCACGGGCGCGCGGTGTCGGTGACCGCGCCCGCCGCGCACACCGCCAGGGGTACGGCGCTCGCCCTGACGGTCGCGGTCGCGGGGGCGGCGGGGGCCCTGCTGCTCGGGGTGTTCACGGTGAGCCGGGGGCGGCGGCGCGGGTGGCGGGCCGGGACCGGGGCGGCGGACGCGGGTCCGGACGCCTGGTGAGTCGGTCCGGGGACCGGCCGGCTGAGCGGTCCGCCGTCTCCGTCCGGAGGGCGCTCGCCGCGTGCGTGGGAGCGGGGGCCCGGGGCGGGCGTGCTCAGCCGGAGGATTCCGTGGTGGCCTCCCCTCCGGCGGGGTAGGTTTCTCCCGTCCCGGTGCCGAGGTGGGAAGGAGCGTGCATGGCGCGCGCGGCGTTACCGTCACCTGCCGATGTGTGGTTGCTCGTGCGGGAGCGCCCGGTTCCGCTGCAAGGCGCGACCCGCGAGCTGGCCGATGCCCTCGCGGCACTCCACGGACCCCGGTTCGCCGTCTGGCACACCGACGAGTTCGTCCTCGGGGTCCACGAAGGGCAGTTGGTCCTGCGGACGCTGGGCGGCGCGGACGTTCCCGTCCCGAAGGTCGTGTGCGTGCGCCAGATGCCCAGCTCGATGCGCCAGGACCGCGAGGTGACCCTTCTGCGGCATCTGGAACGCATGGGAGCCACGCTCCTCAACCCGCTGGACGCGCAGCTCGTGTGCCGGAACAAGATCTGGCAGGCGCAGGAACTGGCCCTGGCCGGACTGCCGGTGCCCGACACGCTCTCCTACGCGACCGCCCCTCTGGAAGGGGTCGTGCGCACCCGGCGCCTCGGCACACCGTGCGTGGTCAAATCCGTCACCGGCCACAAGGGAAAGCAGGTGTTCCTCGCCCCCGACGCGGATCTGCTGCGCGGCGTGGCAGGCGCCCTGGCACGGGAGACACCGCATCTCTTCCAGGAGTACGTGTCCCACTCGCACGGCCGGGACCTCCGCCTGATCGTGGTCGACGGCGTGCCGGTGGCCGCCGCGGTGCGCACCTCCCGCGACGGTGGTCTCGCCTCGAACATCGGGCGGGGAGGCGCAGCCACCCTGTGTACGGGCCGTTATCCGGAGGCGGAGGACCTGGCCGTCCGCGCTGCCCGGGCCGTGGGGCTCGCCATCGCCGGGGTTGACCTCCTGTTCACGTCCGAGGACACGTTCACCATCTGCGAGGTCAACGCCGTCCCCGGCTGGCGTCCTCAGATGACGGCGGTGACACCCGCCATCGTCGGCTGCGTCGACCACCGCCTCTCCGCGTGGACGCCCCCGGAACCAGGATCGGCCTGAAGCTTCACAGCCCCTTCGAGAGCAGGTGACACGCCTGCAATCCTCCATAGGCGGTGGGAAGTTGAGGCCACGGCGACGCGCCGGCAGGGGGCAGGGCGGACAGGGGCGCATCGCGGGCGTCGCGTCCCTTCGCGCTCCGGTCGGTGCCCACGCGCCTGTCGGCGGTCCACGATCCGTCGAGCGGTGGAACCACCGCGGGCGGGCGGCAGCGACGGCGGGCAGCTGGCCATGAGCCGGCCGCTGGGGCAGGACGCTCGGGTTTCCGGGACCCGTGCGTCGAGCCTCGTCGAGGTGACGGGCCTGATCCGGACGAGCGCGTCCGTCGCACCCGACGGCGTCCCGCTCCCGGGGCGCGCGACGTCGTGGCCGGCGTCCCGTGCCGCCCGGGGAGTCACGGACCCCACGGCATGAACGTGCGGGTGATCGCCGACACATGAGGACGGCCGACCGCTCCGGGTCTCGCCCGCCCGGCCGTTCGCCGAGGTGGTGACGGGATTCCCGTTCCGACTGCTCGGATCGGGCACGGGCCGCCGGCGTCCCGCCTTCCACGTACGCCTGGGCGCCCCGCTCTCCCCGCCGGCCGAACGTGGGGCACCCAGAGGCTCGTGGTGCGCGTCGGTGCCGTGCGGGCGGGTCAGCGGCGGGGCAGCACACCCAGGAGGGTCGCGGTCAGTGCCTGCCTCAAGTAGTCGTTCAGCTCCAGGTGGAGCCGTGCCAGGTCGGGTTCGGCCTCGTAGGCCGCCCGAAGGCTGGGCGGGGGTGTGCTGTACGCGGGCAGCGCGCCCGCCATGACCATGGTCTGGAGGCTGAACAGCGTCGCGTTCCCGCCCAGCTCCGGCAGGTGCGTCCGGATCAGCGCGGTCATGGTCGTCAGGCGTTCCAGGGAGGCGCGCTTGTAGCGCGCCACGACCTCGACGGAGACGTTGTGCTCCAGGACGCTTCCCTGCGCGCCGAAGAGGTCGCACATCACCGCCCGGCCGGAGAGTGAGCGGCTGAGGATCTCGGCCACGCCTGTCGCTCGCTCGGCCATGGGCAGGTCCTCGTCGATGCCGGCGGTCAGCTCGTCCGCCAGTTCCGTCAGCCACTCCCGCAGGAAGCGGTCCAGCAGTTCCAGCAGCACTGCCTCGCGGGACTCGAAGTAACGCAGCACGTTCGGCTTCGCCAGGCCCACCCGGCGGCTGAGCTCGTTCAGGGTGACCGCGGCCACGGGCATCTCGTCGAGCATCGCCGACGCCGTGTCGAGGATCGCCTGCCGGCGGATCTCCCGCTGCTCCTCGGTCCGTGCCCGCTGGAAAGTCACGATCACCAGCCTAACTTAGGTACCTTCGGTACGTTGACAACGTACCGGAAGTACTTTAACGTTCCCGACGTAAGGTACCTCCGGTATGTTAATCAGTTGGGAGCCTGGCATGGGCGAGAAGTGGACGACGGCGAATATTCCGGACCAGCACGGACGGGTGGCCGTGGTGACCGGCGCCAACACCGGACTGGGCTACGAGACCGCCAAGGCGCTCGCCGAACGCGGCGCGTCCGTCGTACTCGCCGTGCGCGACGCCGGGAAGGGCGAGCAGGCCGCGGCCCGCATGACCGGCGACGTGACCGTGCAGGCGCTGGACCTGACCTCGCTCGACTCCGTCCGGACCGCGGCGGCGGCGCTGCGGTCCCGGCTCGACCGGATCGACCTGCTGGTCAACAACGCAGGCGTCATGTACACCCCGAAGCAGACCACCCGGGACGGCTTCGAGATGCAGTTCGGCACCAACCACCTCGGCCATTTCGCGCTCACGGGGCTGCTCCTGGACCTGATGCTGCCGGTGCCCGGCTCGCGCGTGGTGACGGTCAGCAGCACCGGCCACCGCATCCGGGCCGCGATCCACTTCGACGACCTGCAGTGGGAGGCGTCGTACGGCCGGGCCGCCGCCTACGGACAGTCGAAGCTGGCCAACCTGATGTTCACCTACGAGTTGCAGCGCCGGCTCGCCCCGCACGGCACGACCGTCGCGACGGCCGCGCACCCCGGCATGTCCAGCACCGAACTCACCCGCAACGCCCCCGCGGCCCTCCGGCTTCCGCTCACCTGGTTCGCGCCGCTGTTCACCCAGACGCCGGCGATGGGAGCGCTGCCGACCCTGCGCGCCGCCACCGACCCCGCCGCGCTCGGCGGCCAGTACTACGGTCCCGGCGGACGCAACGAGATCAAGGGCCACCCCCGGCTGGTCACCTCCAGCGCGGAGTCGTACGAGGTGGCCGTCCAGCAGCGGCTGTGGGCGGTCTCCGAAGAGCTGACCGGCGTCACGTTCCCTTCCGCCCCGTCCGAGCGGAGCCCCCTTCCCCACGGACCGGCCGTCACGGCGTAGCCCGCGCCGGCAGAAGGCACACCCACGCGCCGCGGCGCACGCGAGCGCTGCCTGGACCGGCGAGGGGCCCCATCCCTCTGGTGACGGGTGACGGGGGTACGGGGGTACGGGGGTACGGGGTGATGTGACCGGCGGGGCCGCCGCGCCGATGTGCGCGCACTGCGGCTCCCCGGTGCCGCCCCGGCAGCAACGCTCCTGTGTACAGCTCTCCGGCGCGACAACCAGTAGAGCCAGCAGTGCCGTTGATCACCCGTCACAGCGACGGCTGACAGCCGGTCATGAGGGTGCGTCGGCCGGGCGTTCGCGGGAGCCCCCGGACTTGAGGATGGCCCCGGGCTGCCCGCCGGGTACGCGCCTCCCCGTACCCGGTGGTCACCGGCGGGTCTCAGGCCGAGCGCAGGCAGAAGGGGTGTCCGGCCGGGCTGGCGTAGACGCAGCTGCCGGTGCGCGGCGGCGGGGTGATCTCGTCCGTGGGCCGCAGCCGGTCGGCGCCGGCTTCGACGGCTGTGCGGTCGGCGGTCGCGAGGTCGCCGACGTTGAAGTCGAGGTGCATCTG
The DNA here is from genome assembly GCF_042886395.1 of Streptomyces sp. NPDC058008. Taxonomy (NCBI): domain Bacteria; kingdom Bacillati; phylum Actinomycetota; class Actinomycetes; order Kitasatosporales; family Streptomycetaceae; genus Streptomyces; species Streptomyces sp. NPDC058008. Next base: position 47,344 of record NZ_JBHVQX010000045.1, read on the forward strand.
CTGGGGGGTGCCGTCCGGCCAGTTCGGGGCGATGTGTCCGGGGGCCGACTGGATGACGATCACCGGGAGGCCGGGGGCCTGGACGAAGTGGTGGGTCGGCGTGCGGGCGAGCGAGCCGCCGAGCAGCTGGTGCCAGAAGGAACTCTCCGTCTCGACGTCAGCGGCGTCGATGATCACGGAGGCCAGGGTGATGGGCATCGGGAGTGTCCTGTTCTGATGGTCGGTGGTTGCTCAGACGGTCGGGACGATGCCGCCGTCGACACGGAACTGCGCTCCGGTGAGCCACTTCGCACGGCTGGAGGCGAGGAAGGCGATCATCTCCGCGACGTCCTCGGGGTCCCCGGGACGGCCCATGGGGACCTTCAGGTGACGCATGATCTGCTCCGTGACCTCCCTGGTGGTGACGCCCTGCTGGTCTGCCATGTGCTGGAGGTGTGCGGTGGCGCCGTCGGTGACGACGAAGCCGGGGAGGACGCACACCACACGCACCCCGTGCTCGCCGACCTCGGTCGCCAGTTCGCGACTGTAGGTGTTGAGCGCGGCCTTGGCGGCGGCGTAGGACGCCTCCGTGCGCTGGGGAAGTTGGCTGGCGATCGAGGAGACGTGCACGACGACACCGGAGCCCCGCTCGACCATTCCCGGCACCAGGGCCCGGTCCAGGCGCACGGCGCTGAGGAGGTTCATCTCCAGGTCCGCCTGCCAGGATTCGTCCGACCGCCCCAGGGTCGGTGCGGGGGCGCTCGCCGCGCCCGCGTTGTTCACGAGCACGTCCACGCCGCCCACGTGTTCGATGACCCGGCGGCCGAGTTCGGCCGCGCCCTCCTGGGTCGAGAGATCCGCCGCGATGAAGGTGGCGCCGCTGTCGTCCTGGGGCCGAGTGCGGGAGGCCGTCAGCACGGTCGCGCCGGAGGCGACGAAGCGGCGTGCGGCGGCCGCACCCAGGCCCCGGCTACCACCGGTTATCAGTACGCGCAGGCCGCCGAGGCCGTCGTCCGTGATGGGCACAGGAATCCCCTCCGTAAGATGAACCGGACTCCGGAAACCATACACATAAACGGAACCAGACTCACCTTATGGAGGTCTCCTTGCCGTCATCACGCCCGTTGCGCGCCGACGCGCGGCGCAACCGCGAGGCCCTGCTGTCCGCGGCCCGCCAGGCGTTCCTCGGCGGCGACGCCGACGCGCACGTGGAAGACATCGCCCGCAGCGCCGGAGTCGCCGTCGGAACGCTCTACCGCCATTTCGAAACCCGCGAAGCACTGATCGAGGAGGTCTACCGCAAGGAGGTCGACGCCCTCTGTGCCGCGCCCCGCGACCTGCTGGACCAGTACCCCCCGGAGGAGGCGCTGCGGCGCTTCCTGCTGCTGCTCGTGGATCACGCGGCGGTGGGCAAGGGGATGTCCGCCGTCCTGGAGAGCATCATGGCGACGGATTCACCGGTCTTCGACACGGCGCGGACGCGTATGGCGGACGCCCTCTCCCTGCTGCTCGAAGCCGGCAGCGCGGCGGGCACCGTCCGCGCCGACGTCACCGGCTCCACACTGCTGCGCGCCTTGGGCGGCATCTGCGGAATGCGGGCCACGGAGGGCTGGCTGATCGAGGCCCGGCAGATCACCGGCCTCCTTTTCGACGGCCTGCGCCACGGCGCCCCGCGGGCAGCCTGAGGCGGAGGGACGGGGCCTGGGCGAGGTGGGCGGGTGCCGGGTCGGGCGCCAGGTGCCGCGCCTCGCCGGTCAGGTCCCGGCCGTTGCGGCTGCCCCCTCCCGTGCGACGTCCTCACCCGGCTCCGGCGAGGGCGAGCGGATACGTTCGCCGTGTTCCCGCCCACCGCGCCCACCGGCCGAACCGCCCCGGACGTGGTGGCGCCCGGGGTGCCGTGACCGGCCGCGCGTCGCAGGCTGGAACCATGAGCGCGCCGATAGTCATCCACCGCCCCTCCCCCACCGGCGGCCGACGAGTCACCATCAACGGACAGATCGTCGGCCTCGCCCACGACGACCGCGACGTCGAGGAATTCCTCCGCCGTGCCGGACTCCCGGATACCGAGCGGCTCCTCGACGACACCGGCTGGGTGGAGTGGCGGGGCGGCAGGGCACACCACTACCAGGCCGCCTGAGGGATGTCCCCTGCCCGGGCCCAGCGGCACGCGTCTCCGGGCCGCGGCTCGTACCCCGCCCTGCCGGCCCCGGTGTCCTGGCTCGGACATCAGCCGCAAGGCAGCGGGTGATCACACGCTGGCCACCGTGGCGGCCTTCTCGTCGTGCTCGCGCAGCATCCGCATGACGGTGGCGGGTGAGGGGTGCTGGCCCCTCTTCGTGCCGGTGGTGACGACGAGCCGCTTGGCGATGTCGCGCAGGCTCATCTCCTGGTCACGCAGGTACAGGGCCATGGACAGCATGTCCTCGTCGGTGACACCCGCGCCGCCGATGGTCTTGCCGCGCTTGCGGGCGGATTCGTGGCCTTCAAGGGTGCGGTCGCGGATGTACTCGCGCTCCGTCCCGGACATGGCCGCCAACACGGTGAACACGATCCCGGAGGGGTCGTGCGAGCCCTTCAGCTCCCCGGTCAGGAATTCCAGCCCGACGTCGCCGGCCTTCAACTCTTCGGCGAGCATCGAGAGTTTGTTGCCACGGCCGAGCCGCTTGTGCTCGCGGACGACGAGGGTCACGGCGACGCCGGAGGAACGGAGACGCGCTTGTTCGCTCCGGGGCAGGAGCCAGGAGTGACGCCGATGCCGCCGGCCGACTCCTGCCACGCCTCCGTGCGGTGCCGTGAGGGGCGACTCGGTGTCATGGCCGTCCGACTCCCGGCGGCCGTGACACGACTGCGTTGGTGTGACGGGCGCACGCCCCGAAGGTATGCGTCAGGCACCGCCCCAGACCGGGGCATCCGTTCCCCATAGACCCGGCGGACGTGCCCAGTTCACCGGGCCCCCTTCGTACGACACCGGCGGCAGCGCGTGCCGCAGTCGGCCCATGGGACTGTCGGTCTCGGTCAGCCAGCGTTCGGCGTCGAAGCCCTCGTCCTCGCCCGGAGCGAGTGCCAGGTCGTGGACCAGCCAGTGCGCGGTCTGCGTCAGCGCGAGGCGGACCAGCCGGGTGCCGCCCGTGCGGTGCTGCTCGGTGAGCGCTCGCAGGACACCGGCCGCGAGCAGATAGCCGGTGCCGTGGTCGAGCGCCTGAGCGGGCAGAGTACCGGGCGAGTCCGGCGAGCCCTCCAGCTCGGCGATGCCGGTGGCCACCTGGACCAGGCTGTCAAAGCCGCGCCGCTCGCGCCACGGCCCGTAACGGCCCCACGCGGAGAGCTGGGCGATCACGAGCCCTGGGCGGTGTTCGGCGAGCGCCTCGGGCGTCAATTCGAACCGTTCCAGCGCGCCCGGCCGGTAACCGGTGACTACCACGTCTGCCGCATCGAGCAGTTCCTCGAAGAGCCTACGGTCGGTGGCCTCCCCCAGGTTCAGGGTGGTCGAGCGTTTCCCCATCCCTGTGTCGTTGTGAGCCTCCTGACTTTCCGGCAGCTGTGGAGCGTCGATCCGCAGCACGTCAGCTCCGAGCAACGCAAGCGTTCTGGTGGCGACCGGTCCGGCCAGCACTCGGGTCAGATCCAGAACGCGCAGCCCCGCGCACGGTAGTGCGGCACCTCCGGGCATCCGATCCGGGGCATCATCGATGCGCGCCGTCGTCAGCAGCGGCTGCCCCGCGACCATGACCCCCTGCTCGCTCTTGGCCCAGTCCTCGGGGCTGCGTGCCGCGACGGCCAAACCGCCCGCCGCGTACACGGTCTCCTCCACTTCCAGCGCGGTAAGCCCCGCGATCGCCTGGGCCACCGCGTCCACCGCCTCCTCGACGACGTCTCCCGGCACCCCGAGAGCGGAGAGCAATCGGGCCCGGTGGTGCGGGTAGTTGGCGTGCGTACGAACCCATCCGTCGGTCGCCCGCCAGAACCGGGACAGCGGCGAGAAGGTCGACCACCCTTGTCCGTCGACCCGCACCAACCGGTCGCTGAGGAACGCCGCCGCGACTGCCTCGTCATCGACCCGCACACGGGGCACGGGGCGCCCCGTGCGTACGGAAGTGAGCTCGGCGGCCGCGAGCGAGCACACCGCGACGGTGGCCCGCGCCAGCTCCATGACGGGCAGCCGCGCCGGCAGCCCTCCGGACGGACCGCCGTAGGACACCCGGTCGAGCAGCGAAGAATCGGCACCCAGTGCCGCCCAAGCCTGGGAGGCCCCCGAGATGATTGGAGAATCCATGACCCCACTGTGGCACTGAGTGCCACCTATGGGAAGGGTTGCGTCATGGCCCCAGGTCCTCGCCGACGCACTACTCGGTGCCACGAGACGGCCCGGGTTCTCACGGGCCGGGCCACCCCGCCGCGTCGAACAGCGACCCGTGCGACGAGCCGCCCGCCACGTCCACGAGCGGCCCGTCCGATGGAACCCCCGCCACGTCCGCGAGCAATCCATCCAGCGGGCCTCCGGCCATCCATGAGCAACCCCCGTCCGACGAGCCGCCCAGCAACCCGTCCGACGAGCCTCCCGCCACGTGGACCAGCAACCGGTCCGATGGGCCTCGCCCCACTCGTCGTACCTGCGGCCCGGCCACCTGACCGGCTCGATGCGCTGTGGCCGGCTCCGTACAGCGGCCCGTATCGACCCGGTCATGGCTCGGGCATGGTCGTGATCCCGCCTCCGCCGTGGCTCAGGAACGCGGGCCTGAACCGTCCCGGCCCCTGAAACCGGTGGCGGTCGCCGGTGCTGGTCGGGTTCAGCCGAGCCAGACGACATCCACCACGTACAGGCGCCCGGCCGGGCGGTTGACCCAGTAGACGGCGGTGAGCTGTCCGACCGAGGCGGCCCGGACGTCCTCACCTTCGGGGTCACGGGAGTCGAAGGGCGGGAACGACCACGGGTCGCGGCCCGCTATGTCCAGGACGTCCCGGAGGATCTCGCACGCGTGGTCGGGCAACTCACCAACGGTGCCGACGGCCTGGGGCGACAGGCGCGGAGGCCAGGGTGGCAGGTCGGTCACCGGCGGGCACCGAGGACCTGGTCCAGGCCGGTCCCGTCGGAGTCGTCGCACCCGCCGGCGAGGAACGCGTCCACCGCCGGCGCGGCGGCCAGCCGTGCCCGCCAGGCATCCACCACGCCGTGCAGCGGGGCGAGGCTGTAGCTGTGACGGGCGTCGTCCAGGGCGCGGGCCCAGTCCTGCTCGAACGCGGGCACCCACGCACCGGCCCGGCGGTCGGCACGCAGCTCCTGGAGCAGTTGAGCCGCGGCGGCCGGGGCCGGCGGTACGGGTGCTTCCTCGGGCTGCGCGCTCATCGGGTCCTCCATGCTGGTGGTGCCACCACGGTAGCCGTCTCGCGGCCGGCAGTTGAAGGGTTCAGCGCTCCTCGGCGAGATGCTCCGTGCTGCCACCGCCGTCAGGCCGACGAGCGGCTTCCCGGTCGGCGCGGCCGACGGGGGCCGGCGCCGCCGTGGGGCGGCGAACCGTCTGCGCTGCCCGGCCGGTGGCGCACGCACGCCTCTGGAACAGTGCGTCACCGGCCCGAGTTCGTCCTGCCCGGGCGACGGCCGGCGTACGAACTACCCTGATGTCATGTCACCGTCCGACTGGACACGGCTCAACGAAGCTCACGGGGTACGGCGTCGCATGTCCGTCGTGGGCCGTCACGTCATCAGGCGTCCCCTGCTGATCCTCGCCCTTGCCGGTCTGGCCTTCCTCATCGGCAGGTTCGGCAGGGACCTCCCCGTGCTCTTCGGGATGGCTCCTCTGGGAGCCGTTGTGATCCTTGCCGGCATGGGGCGCTACCGTTCGACCGGCCCTGCGGCGGAGAGCGACGGGAAGCCTCCACCGGAGGAACCCCTGCCGCGGAGCGGCGAGGCGAACTGAGCAACCGTCCCTGACTCTCTTGGCATCACTGCCGTATCTCCTGACAGCACTGCCGTCCTCCCGCCCCGAGCCCCGAGCCCCGGAGTTGAACGTGTTCAGTCGGGCTGGCAGAGTAACCGTCCACAGCCCGCTTCTACCGGTCGGCCGGTGCGGGCGAAGGGGGGCGGGTCCGTGGCGGACGGGAGCAGGCGCAGGCTGCGCGCGTGGAGGACCGCGCTCAGCGGCTCGATGGTGGCCTTGACTGTTCTGACAGCGTGCGGCCCCTCCCAGTACTACGGGGGGACGGGGCTTCACGATGCTACGCGCGCCGAGGTCTCCGGTGTCTGGGAGAACGTCGAGGGCACGCGCGTTGCCTTGCGCGAGGACGGAACGGCCCGTGTCCGGAGACTCGACGGCCAGGACTTCGACTTCGAGGACGGCTGGCGCCTCTCCGGTACGGGGACGTGGCAGCTGACCGACCACGACAGTGGACAGGAGGTCAAGCTGGCGTTGACGGCCCGGACCCAGGTCGAGAATCGTCTCCCCTCGACGACCGGCGAGACCCCGCCGCCCGAGCCCCCGTCCACGTACGCGTGGAATTTCTACGTGGACCGTGCACAGCGGGATGGGCTGAAGCTGTTCTTCTTCTACGGCGATCCCGACGCGGGGAACACCTATCTGATGTCGAGGGTGACCGCGTCGTAGCCACTCGTCGGCCGTTGCGACGAGCGCTGTCGCTGTCCCTTCGCGGGGAACGGGGCGTGTGTCGTATCGCGTGGCGACGGTGCGGTGTGCCTTGAGTCGGTTGTTCCCGCACTCGGCCGCGTGGCGCCGGCGGTTGGTCGGCCGGGTCGAACCGCGCGAGCCGGGAGCCCTGGACGAAGCGCTTCCTGGACGAGGGGTACGAGCACGCTGCCACGCGAGCCGGGCTTCCTGCGGTGGCGCGCCGGGTCGGCCCTGCCCGGGAGCGTGCGGCGGATTCCCTGGCGTCGCGGGTAGGCGCGGTCTTCGCAGGAGGCGTACGCCCCGTCAGCGCGTCGGCTGACACCTGTAGTCCATACGGTCAGCCCCCCGGTACATCTGGGGGCGGCCCGGATGGCTGGCGGACTCTGTGACTCCTAGCTTCGGTCCATGATGTTTCGCCGCTCACTGGTATCAGCCGCTCTCCTGACCTCAGTCCTGACGGTTCCCCCCACTGCGGGGGCCTCAGCGGCCAACTCCCGCTCCCTCGACGGCGGCCCGTCCTTGCAGCGCGACGCCGACGTACTGCGCGACGCCGGGGTCACGGGGGTGTCGGCCCGCCTGGTGACCCCCAGTGGAACTGTCACGGCGCGCTCCGGTGTCAGCGATCTGGTGAGTCGCCGACCGGTTCCGGAGGAGGGCTATCTGCGGCTGGGCAGCATCACCAAGACGTTCGTCGCCACCGTCGTCCTGCAACTGGTGGACGAGCAGCGGCTGACGCTCGATCAGACCGTGGAGGAGCTGCTGCCCGGGGTCGTGTCCGGTGCCGGCAACGATGGCCGGATCATCTCGGTCCGCGATCTGCTGCACCACACCAGTGGTCTGTACGACTACACGGCCGACGTGTTCCCCGACCCGAGCGCACAGACGTATTACACCAACCGGTGGCACGCCTACCGGCCCGATCAACTGGTCGCCATGGCCATGCGGCACACGCCGGACTTCGCACCGGGAACCGACTGGGCGTACTCGAACACGAACTACGTGCTCGCCGGAATGATCATCCAGAAGGTCACCGGCCGCTCCTGGGAACAAGAGGTCCACGACCGCATCCTGCGCCCCCTCGGTCTGCGGCACACGGACACCCCCGGCACCTGGCCCTTCCTCCCGCAGCCGCATGCGGCCAACTACCAGCAGTTCGCCGAGGAGGGACCGATGACCGACGCCACGATCCCCTACCGTCCTTTCGACAGCGGGGCGGACGGCTCGATGACCGGAACCGCCCGCGACCTCAACCACTTCCTCGAAGCCCTGGTCCGAGGGCGACTGCTGACGCCCGCCGCTCTCGCCGCCATGCGGGCCACCGTCCCGGTGCCGCCGGACCATGGCCACCCCGCGGGCACCCGGGACGGCCTGGGCCTGTTCTTCACCCCGCTGTCCTGCGGGGGCGGATACCTCGGGCACGGGGGAAGCGGGTTCGGCTACCTCGTCCGGGCCGCCACGACGACGGACGGTCGGCGCACCGTCACCGTTTCCGCGCACAGCCGCCCGGCCGGTGCACCGACGGCGGCCCGCCAGGAGGACGCCCTGCGCGAACTGATCGACCACGCCCTCTGCCGCACGGCGTGAGCCGCCCAGCGCGCGCCCCGGGACACCGTCCCCGCCTGGAGTCGGAGGCAGCTCGGGACAGGACCACGACCACGGATCGGCACGGGTACTCCGATCATGGGCGGACGGCTGACGACGAAGGTCATGCGTCCGGGCCGGGGTGACCGTCCCTCGCGAACGGGCTTGGACGACGCCCGCCGTCCCAGGCGATGGGCATCCGGCTGTCGTCACACGAAACGCCTCCGGCAGGACCGCGGATACCGACGCCACCGTCCTCCGGTTGCGCGCCGGGTCGGTGCGCGCCGGGTCGTTGCCCGCTGGGTCTTTGCCCGCTGGGTCGGTGCGCGCCGGGTCGGTGCGCACACAGTCGTTGTGCTCCGCATCGCTCGGCGAGGCTCCTGCGCCACGACGGTGGCCGCCCGGATCCGTCCTGGCGGCCACCGTCTGCTCGGCGGCGTGCGGCGAGTGGTCAGGCGTCGGCCTCCGGGAAGGGGAGGCCGTCGTCCAGGATGATGCGGACCACTTCCCCCTGTCCGGCGATGTCGGCGAGTTCGGCCGCGATGCGCTCGTACGAGGTCATGGCCAGTGACCAGTCGGCTCCCAGCGGTGCGGCGGTGGAGCGCGTGTCCCACAGCTCGATCAGCAACGCGATCAGGGAGCGTCCGGACAGGACGGTCCGGACGCGGCCTTCCTTGAAGTCCTCGATGGCCGGCGGGGTACGGAAGTGGCAGTGTCCTACGGCCAGGGCGGCGAGCCACTCCCAGGTGTCGCGGTGCGCGATCAGTTCTGCGGAGGCCACTCCGGCGGCTTTCAGCAGCAGGACCCCGTGGGCGACGCGGGGGTCCTGGGCATCGGCGGACTCACGAGGTGCGGCGGTGGAGGGCTGGACAGCGGACGTGCCCGTGCCCCGGTAAGCGGCCTCGATGGCGCTCCTGAGCGCGAGGTCCTGGGCTTGGCCGCCGGCGGCGGACGGTGCCTGGTTCCCGGTGTTGTCCATGGTTCCCCCCTGGGAGTCGGTGCTGGGCGAGACGGCGGAGTGTGCTGCGGCGGCCCCGGGAACGTTGTGGTCGGCCTCTCCGACGGGCTCCGGCAGTGGTGTGGTCCGCTCGGCCGGTGCCGACGGATCGTCCGCGGTCTTCGTGCCCTCGACGGCGGCCGGAAGCAGCGGGCGAAGAGCGTCGGCGAGGCCGAGCAGTTGCCGTAGCTCGCCGCGTGTCTCGTTGAGGTCGGTGATCATCCGGTCCTGGCGGCGGCGTACTTCCCGGTTCTCCTCGCGCAAGCCGGTGACGCCTCCCTGGATGGTCTCCAGGGTCTTCAGGCGGCTCTGCGTGAGTTCTCCGTGGAGGGCGGTGAGCCCGACCGTCGGGTCGTCCAGCCGTGCGAGTTGGTGCTGTAAGGCCTCCAGTTCCCTCATCGCGTCAGCGAACGCGTCTACCCACTTCACGTGACCCCCTGGTTACTCAGAGCATGCGACCGCCCGTATCTCCCCCTGAACACTCCGCGTGACGCGACGGTTTCCGGCCCTTCTGCCCCAGCCCGGACACAGGCTGGGAGGGCGAGGCTCTGACCTGCGGTCGGGGCCTTGCGTTGAGCGGTTGTGCGATTCGAGGGACGGAGCAAGGGGTCTGTGTTCCGCTCAACCACCCGCAGGTATCGCCATGTTCGCCCTCGGCCCGGTCGGCGGACCGGCGTCGTGGTGCCGCTCCGCTACGTCGGCCGCCATGGCTCGGGGAGCAGCTGGCTCCGTGCGGTACGACTTCCTGGGCGAGCCGGTAGCCGCCGGGTTCACGGATGAGTTCCCGAGCGGGAACCGCCCGCCAGGAGGCTGCGGCTTCGAGGCGGTCGAGCGCGCCGACGCCGACGGTCCGGGAGCCGCCGGGCCGCCCGGCGCGAGCCTCCCTCGCGAAGACCGGACCGGGGACGGGAGGCGGGGGCGGATTCCGGAGGCCTTCGGCAACTGTTCGCGGCGGTTCATCATCCGGAGCACGGACCTGCGGGTCACGTGCCCGGGCCGGAAAGGGAGGGGCGGGGGGCCCCGGGAAAACGGCGCCCCCCCCCAACCCCCGCCCCCCCCCCCCCCCCACACCCCCCCGCCGCCGTCCCACACCGGGCGGCCCCCCC
>NZ_JBHVQX010000046.1:0-56622 GCF_042886395.1 Streptomyces sp. NPDC058008
GGTCGGGCCCGCCCGGGGAACGGCGCGGCGGCGGGGACACCGGGGCGTGTGGCGCGCCCTACCCCAGGTGCTGCGGCCCGAAGGCCTGCGGCAGCATCTCGTCGAGCGTACGGAGGCCGTCGGGGGTCTCCAGGACGAGCCCGGGCCCTCCGAACTCGTAAAGGAGCTGGCGGCACCGTCCGCACGGCACGAGCACCGAGCCCGTGCCGTCCACGCAGGTGAAGTGGGTCAGCCGGCCGCCGCCCGTGGCGGCCAGCCGCGAGACCAGCCCGCACTCGGCGCAGAGGCCGATGCCGTACGAGGCGTTCTCGACGTTGCATCCGGTGATCACGCGGCCGTCGTCGACGAGGGCCGCCGCGCCGACCGGGTAGCCCGAGTACGGGGCGTACGCCCGGGACATCGCGTCCCGGGCGGCCTCGCGCAGCCCCTCCCAGTCGACGGGAGCCGGGGCCGTCACTTGCCCTCGCCCTTGCGGTACGGCACGCCGTCCGCCTTCGGCATGCGCAGTCGCTGGGCGGAGAGCGCGAGCACCAGCAGCGTCGTGACGTACGGGGCGGCGTCGACGAACTGGCTCGGGACCTGGTCGGTCAGGGCGTACCAGGTGAACAGCACCGCGGAGATGACCGCCGAGATCAGCGCCGTCAGGTACTTCTTCCGGTACAGCTGCCAGAACACGACGATCACGAGGAGGATCGCCAGGAGCAGCAGCATCGCGTGGACGTTCTCGGCACCGCCGCGGAGCTTGAGGCTGTCGGTGAAGCCGAAGAGGCCCGCGCCCAGCGCCATGCCGCCCGGCATCCAGTTGCCGAAGATCATCGCGGCGAGACCGATGTATCCGCGCCCGCCGGTCTGGCCCTCCTGGTAGATGCTGGTGGCCACGATGGCCAGGAAGGCGCCGCCGAGTCCCGCCAGACCGCCCGAGATCGTCACGGCGATGTACTTGTACTTGTAGACGTTCACGCCGAGGGTCTCGGCCGCCACCGGGCTCTCACCGCAGGAGCGGAGCCGCAGGCCGAACGCGGTGCGCCACAGCACCCACCAGGTGACGGGGATGAGCAGCAGGGCCACGACGGTCAGCAGGGACAGGCCGGTGACCAGGCCGCCGATGATGCCCGCGAGGTCCGAGACGAAGAACCAGTGGTGTTGTTGGAGGTCCTGCATCCAGTCCGAGAGGCCTGGGACGGTGATCTTGTCGATCTCGGCCAGTCGCGGGGACTGCTTGGAGGACCCGCCGGGCGCGTCGGCGAAGGTGAAGTTCGAGAGGTAGCGGGTGACGCCGACGGCGAGGATGTTGATGGCCACACCGGAGACGATGTGGTTCACGCCGAAGGTGACGGTGATGACCGCGTGGAGCAGCCCGCCGAGCGCGCCGCCGATGATGCCGAAGAGGACGCCGACCCACGGGCCCCACTGGAAACCGGCCCAGGCACCGAACCAGGTGCCGAGGATCATCATGCCCTCGAGGCCGATGTTGACGACACCGGCCCGCTCCGCCCAGAGCCCGCCGAGACCGGCGAGGCCGATCGGCACGGCGAGTTCGAGAGCGCCGCTGACCTGGCCCACGGAGGTCACGTCGTTCGCGCCGCTGATCAGGCGGACCAGCGAGACCAGGGCCAGCGCCCCGGCGATGATCAGCAGGACGACGGGCAGGGAGAGTGTGCGTCGGCCGCCGCCCTTCTTGGGGGCGACGCGTGCGGCGTGGACATCGGTGCTCACAGGGCCGCCTCCTTCTCGGTGGTGAGGGCGTGGCCGGCGGCGAGTTCCTCGCCGACCTTCTGCTGCTGGCGGCGGGTCCCGTAACGGCGGACGAGTTCGTAGCTGACGACGACCGAGATCACGATCAGGCCCTGCATGATCGTGGCGATCTCCTTCTCGAAGCCGAACTGGTCGAGCGGGGACGACGCCTTGTCCAGGAACGCGATCAGCAGCGCGCTGAGCGCGATGCCCACCGGGTGGTTGCGGCCGAGCAGGGCGATGGTGATGCCGGTGAAGCCGAGGCCGACGGGGAAGTCGAGGCTGTAGGTGTGCGTGTCGCCCAGCAGCGTCGGCATGCCGACGAGGCCGGCGATGGCACCGGAGATCAGCATCGAGGTCAGGATCATCTTCTTGGCGTCCACGCCCGACGCCTGGGCGGCGCTCTCGCTGGCGCCGGTGGCGCGCAGGTCGAACCCGAACCGGGTGCGGTTGAGGACCAGCCAGTAGACGAGGCCGCAGCCCGCGGCGACGAAGGTGAAGCCGTAGATCTCACCGGCGTCGGGGCTCAGGGAGAGTCCGGGGAACCAGCCCGACTCCGGGATCTCCCCGGTCGTCAGGTTGTTGGAGCCCGTCGCCTGGTCGCCGAAGTTCTTCGGCAGGATGAGCCAGGCGATCAGCGAGGTGGAGATGGAGTTGAGCATGATCGTCGCGACGACCTCGCTCACCCCGCGCGTGGTCTTGAGGATGCCGGCGATGCCCGCCCAGAAGGCGCCCACGAGCATCGCGACGACGACGATCAGCGCGATCTGGAGCGGCCCGGGAAGGGTCACGCTGGCGCCGACGAGGGCGGCCACCATCGCCGCGAGGCGGTACTGCCCGTCCACGCCGATGTTGAAGAGGTTCATGCGGAAGCCGACCGCGACCGCGAGGGCGGCGAGGTAGTACGTCCCGGCCTGGTTGATGATCAGGACCTGTACGTCGCTGTACGACACCTGCTCGAAGAGCAGGCGGTACAGCTCGAAGGGGTCGCGGTCGGAGACGAGCAGCACCAGGGTGCTGAGCGCGAAGGCCACGACCAGGGCGAGTACCGGGCCGGCGAGGCCCAGGATCAGCCGGTCCTTGTCGAATTTCCTCATCAGGCCTCGTCCTCCGGTGCTGCTTCGAGGTGGCCTGCGGCGGCGCCGGTCATGGCCGAGCCCAGTTCCTCGGGTGTGATGGTGGCGGGATCGGCGTCGGCGACCAGCTGTCCGCGGTACATGACGCGCAGGGTGTCGGAGAGCCCGATGAGCTCGTCCAGGTCCGCCGAGATGAGCAGGACGGCCAGCCCCTCGCGGCGGGCCTCGCGGATCTGGTCCCAGATCTGCGCCTGTGCGCCGACGTCCACCCCGCGGGTGGGGTGGGCGGCGATCAGGAGCTTCGGGGCGTGGCTCATCTCGCGGCCGACGATCAGCTTCTGCTGGTTGCCGCCGGAGAGGGAGGCCGCCGTGACCTCGATGCCCGGGGTGCGCACGTCGTACTCGCGCACGATCCGCTCGGTGTCGGCGCGCGCGGCCTTCGGGTCGAGCAGCCAGCCCCTGCTGTTGGGCTTCTCGGTGACGTGGCCGAGGATGCGGTTCTCCCAGAGCGGGGCGTCCAGCAGTACCCCGTGCCGGTGGCGGTCCTCGGGGATGTAGCCGATACCGCCCTCGCGCCTCTTGCGGGTGGGGGTGCGCGAGATGTCGTCGGTGTCCAGCGTGATGGTCCCGCCGTCCGGGGCCCGCATGCCGACGAGCGTCTCGATCAGCTCGGTCTGGCCGTTGCCCTCGACGCCGGCGATGCCCAGGACCTCGCCCTTGTGGATCGTGAAGCCGACGTCGGACAGGACGTCGCGCACGACGCCGTCCGGGTCCGTCACGCTGAGGGAGAGGCCTTCGACGCGCAGCATCGGCACGTCGGTCACCGTGGACTCGCGGGTCTCCGGCGAGGGCAGCTCGCTGCCGACCATCAGTTCGGCGAGCTGCTTGGTGGTGGTGTTCGCGGGGTCGGCGGTGCCCACCGTGGTACCGCGCCGGATCACCGTGATCTCGTCGGCGACGGAGAGGACCTCGCCGAGCTTGTGCGAGATGAAGATGACGGTGAGGCCCTCGGCCTTGAGCTCGCGGAGGTTCGCGAAGAGCGCGTCGACCTCCTGGGGGACGAGCACGGCGGTCGGCTCGTCGAGGATGAGGATGCGGGCGCCGCGGTAGAGGACCTTGAGGATCTCCACGCGCTGGCGGTCGGCGACCCCGAGGTCCTCGACGAGGGCGTCGGGGCGCACCCCGAGACCGTACGCGTCGGAGATCTCCTTGATCTTCCTGCGCGCGGCGGATCCGATGCCGTGCAGCCCTTCGCCGCCGAGGACGACGTTCTCCAGGACGGTGAAGTTGTCGGCGAGCATGAAGTGCTGGTGGACCATGCCGATTCCGCGCGCGATGGCGTCACCGGGGTTGCCGAAGGAGACCTGCTCGCCGTCCACGGCGATGGTGCCCTCGTCCGGCTTCTGCATGCCGTAGAGGATCTTCATCAGGGTGGACTTACCGGCGCCGTTCTCACCGACGAGGGCGTGGACCGTTCCCTTGCGTACGGTGATGCCGATGTCGTGGTTGGCCACGACCCCGGGGAAGCGCTTGGTGATGCCGTGCAGTTCTACGGCGGGGGGGCTGCTGGACGCGTTGATGACGAACTCTCCTTGGCCGGACAGGAGCGGGGGCACAGGGGGCAGAGGGGCTGGATGGAATTATCGCCCCCGAGGGCTGTCTACACGCGTAGCGCTGCCGAATCGTGAGGCGCGGGGCCCGCGGCCCGGTCCGGTACACCCGGTTCAGCACCTCTGCGAGCGGGGCACCGCGGACGGCACGACTTCCTCGATGAGCACCCCACGGGCCCGGAGCGGCGGATGCGCGCCCCGGGCCCACGGGAAACCAGCGTGACGACCGGAATCGTTACGGGGCGGTCTTGACGGTGATCTTGCCGTCGATGATCTCCTGCTTCGCCTTGTCCACCGCGGCGATGACCTCGGTCATGCCGGTGAAGGCGGGGTTGGACAGGGCCAGGCCCACGCCGTCCTTGTCGAGGCCGTAGCGCACCTCGCCGGACTGCGGCTTGCCGTCCTGGGCGGACTTGATCAGGTTGAAGACGGAGTCCTCGACGTCCTTGGTGACCGAGGTCAGGATCGACGCCTTGTAGGCGGCGAGGCCTTCCTGCTTGTACTGGTCGGAGTCGACGCCGATGTTCCACTTGCCGGCCTTCGAGACGGCCTCGATGGCACCGGAACCGGCCAGGCCGGCCGCCGAGTAGACCACGTCGGCGCCCTTGTCGAGCTGCCCCTGGGCGGCGGCCTTGCCGAGGTCCGGCTTGGAGAAGCCGTCGAAGTTCGGCGGCTGCGTCAGGTACTGCGGGACGACCTTGACCGAGGCGTCGGTGTCCTTGACGCCCTGCTCGAAGCCCGCCTGGAACTTCTTGATGAGCGGGGTCTCGACACCGCCGATGAAGCCGACGGTCTTGGTCTTGGTGACCTTGGCCGCGGCGACGCCGGCGAGGTAGGAGCCCTGCTCCTCGTTGAAGACGATGTTGGCGATGTTGTCGCCCGTCACCGAGGCGTCGTCGATGATGCCGAAGGTGATCTTCGGGAACTTCGGGGCGACCTTCTTGATGGCGGGGGCGTAGGCGAAGCCGACACCGATCACCGGGTTGTTGCCGGCGCGGGCCAGCGCGGTGAGGCGCTGCACCTTGTCGGCGTCCGACTCGCCGTCCGACGGCTCGGCCTCGGTGCCCTTGACGTCGAGGTCCTTCTGGGCCTTGACGAGGCCCGCGTAGGCTGCGTCGTTGAACGACTGGTCGCCGCGGCCACCGATGTCGTAAGCGATGGCCGTCTTGTCGGCCTTGGAGTCGGACGCGCTGTCCGACGACGAGTTGCCACAGGCACTGACGCTCAGCGCGAGTGCCGTGGACATGACGCCCACGGTGGCAATCCTGGTGATCCGGCGCAAGGGAAGGCTCCTTCAAACCTGACCGAAGCGCCTCTTCCGGCGCTGGTTTCGCGGCGATCGTAACGCGCGTAGATGTCAGATAAGGACCCCTACGGAAGCCGTTATCGGATCGTCGCGAACAGGAGGTGTCCTGCCCGGTTACGAGCCGTTACGAGTGCGAAACACCAGGTCGTCAGGACTACGGGCGGCGCCCCCGCCCCCCGCCTCCACGGGGAGCACCGGGCGCGGGCGGGGGCCGCGCCGGAAACGGGCCGGCACCTCCCGTCGGCCGGAACCCGCCGGCTGCGCGGGGCGGGGAGCGACGGGGCCGGATACGCGGTGGGAAGCGGCGGACGCGCGGGAGCGGGGAGCGGGCGGCCGGACGCACGGGGCCGGGGCGCCTCCCCCCAGCCGGACGCACGGGGCCGGGGTGCGACCGCCCGGCCGGACGCGCGGGGCAGAGGTGCTGCCGCACGGCCGTGGCGTACGGGACCCTCCCGCACCGCGCCCACGGCGTCAGACGTCCAGCAGGGCGGCCGCGGTGAACAGTTCCACCCCGACCGTGATGGCTTCCTCGTCCACGTCGAAGTTGCCGCGGTGCAGGTCCAGGCCGCGGGTGTCCCCCGGTGCCCGCACGCCGAGCCGCGCCATGGCCCCGGGGATCTTCTCCAGGTACCAGGAGAAGTCCTCGCCTCCCAGGCTCTGCTCGGTGTCCTCGATCGCATACGATCCGCGCCGGATGGTCATCGCGGCGTCCAGCAGGCCGATGGTCTCGGCCTCGTTCACCACGGGAGGGACCCCGCGGACGTAGTCGATGACCGTCTTGGCCCGGTACATTCCGGCCACCTCGTCGATCGCCGCGTGCACCAGGTCGGGCGCCTGCCGCCAGCTCTCCAGATCGAGGCAGCGGACCGTGCCGGACAGCTCGGCGTGCTGCGGGATGACATTGGGCGCGTGACCGGTCTGGAGCCGCCCCCAGGTGACCGCGAGTCCGGCCCGTGCGTCGACGCGGCGGGCGAGCAGCGCGGGCACGTCGGTGGCGACCCTGGCCGCGGCGGTGACCAGGTCGGTGGTCAGGTGCGGCCGGGCGGTGTGTCCGCCGGGCCCGTCGAGGGAGACCTCCACCCGGTCGCAGGCCGAGGTGATCGCCCCGATCCGGAGCCCGATCCGGCCCACGTCCACCTTCGGGTCGCAGTGCACCCCGATGATCCGCCCCACCCCTTCCAGCACCCCGGCCGCGACGGCGTCCGACGCGCCCCCGGGCAGCACCTCCTCGGCGGGCTGGAACAGCAGCCGCACCGGCCGGGGCAGCAGCCCCTGGCGGTCCAGGCCGCTCAGGACGAGCCCGGCACCCAGGACGCAGCTGGTGTGGACGTCGTGCCCGCAGGCGTGCGCCCGGTCGGGGACGGTGGACCGGTAGGGGACCCCCGCCTTGGTGTCCGGGATCGGCAGGGCGTCGATGTCACCCCGGAGGGCCAGCATCGGCGTCACGCCGTCCCACTCCCCCACGTCACAGACGAGCCCCGTGCCCCCGGGCAGCACCCGCGGCTCCAGTCCGGCCTTCTCCAGCCGCGCCTTGATGGCCGCGGTGGTGCGGAACTCCTGGTTGCCGAGCTCGGGGTGCATGTGCAGATCACGGCGGAAGGCGATGAGCTCGGCACGCAGGTCGTCGGGCAGGGTGCCGGGCAGGACGGCCTCGGCGTGGGGCGCACGGGACTTCAACTGGTTCACCCAGTCAAGGGTAGGCCCCTGGTACCCACAACTGGCCACAGATCAACAAAAGTTCAGCCGCTTAGAGGAACAAAAGACGGCGCTGCGGCGTGTGACCGATGGCCCTGACGGGTAAACTCGCCCGTTTTCCGCCGCGATGCACGAGCGGAAGGGCACACGGGGCCTCCCGCCGCCCGGCCGGCCGCAGAGGGAACGGGCGGCGGGGCCGCACCCGCCCGGAACAGCACGTAGCAAGTCAATCACGAAGGGTGATCACACGGGGCCGGGGCACCGGCCGGGAACTCCGGTGCGCGACAGCGGCGTGCGGCCCCGGCGAACTCAAGTGTTCGAGCCGGTACGGGCGTTGCGTTCGAATACCCTGCGCGCATGTCACACGCGGGGGTACACAGCGGCTACCGGACGGGTGCCCTCTGGGCCGCGGCGGGGATCTCGTTCGCCGGCCTGGTGATCGGTTCGGCCATCGCCGCCGTCGGCATGCTGGAGTTCGACGAGCAGTGCACGCACGGTCTGATCCAGGGGCCGGGCAGGCTCCTGCGGGTCCGGGACCAGGCGTTTCCGCCGGCCACCGTCTGCGAGTTCCAGGGCGGGGACATCGCGTCCGTCGGCGGCCGTGAGGTGCTCGGCACCCTGCTCCGGGGCGGCCTGCTGGTCATGGTCCTCTGCGTGTTCGTGGCCCTGCTCGCGGAGTGCTTCGACCCGCGCCCCGGTGGCCGCCTCGTGATGCCGATGTCGCGGGCCGAGAAGCTCCGCCGCACGGGAACGGCGCTCACCGTCACTTGTTCCGTGTTCCTCCTGCTGTACGCGCCGGCCGGCTGGAAGCTGCTCGCGGGGCCGTCGTCGGCCTGCTCGGCGGGGGCGGACTGGGGGGACAACCCGCCCAGGACGCTGGAGTACAGCTTCTTCCCCCCTCAGGCGACCTGTCGGTACACCAGCGGCATGACGGAACGGATGAACCCCGGCTTCCTGGCCTCCCTGGCCGCGCAGTCGGCCGCTCCCGTCCTGCCGGCCGGAGTCGGCTTCGCCCTCGCCCTGCGCCGTTGGAGCAGGGAGCGCGCGGTCCGCAGCGGCGCGGAGGCGGCCGCCGTTCCCGACGGCGGCCGTCAGGACGCGCACTGACCGACCGCCGCGCCGGTCCGAGGGACCCGCGCGGTGGCCGCGTGCACCCCGCTCCGCCCGTCGACGGCGCGCGGCGGCCGGACCGCTGTCGCGCGTCAGCCCTCCGTGACCGCCGTGGCGCGCCACGGTGCCAGCCGCTGCACGTCACGGGCCGTCTCGGTGACCCCGCTCAGGAAGCCCTGGGCGCGCGGGGACGCCGTGTCCCGCAGCCACTCCGGCTCTATGTCGCACACCGCGACCTTCACCCCGGTGCCCGCCAGGGCCAGGGGCAGGGTGTGGACCACGGTGGACGGGAAGCTGAGGACGGTGTGGCCGATGGGACCCCTGCGGGCGATGAGTTCCAGCGGCAGGTCCGGGCGGACGATCTCCAGGCCGGTGGCGGCTTCCAGGGCGTGGAGCTTGTCCGCGGATTCGCGGCGGTGGGCGAAGTAGCGGGTGGCGCCATGGGTGCGGGCCAGCGAGGAGACCGCCTCCTCGTACGGGGCGGGGTCGACCACGCCCGTCTCCACCAGGGAGGTCCCGACCAGGTCGGCGCCCTTGGTGATGCGGGGCGGGCCGAAGCGCTCCCGCGTCCAGGCGAAGGTGTTCGCCGTGACCTCGACGCCCTCGGGGGCCTCGACCGGCATCGCGGTGAACACCTCGACGGTGCGGGTCGCCGACGGGGTGAAGCTGCGGCGGGCCGCCGAGGTGACGGGGGCCAGGAGCAGTTCGCGCGGGCCCCCGCTGCCCCGGCGGTGCCAGCGCACCAGCCGTTCGCCGCGCGCCAGCTGGGCGACGAACTCCATGGTGGCGGTGCCGTCGTCGACGACCGTGATCCGGCGGGTGCGGACCAGGCTGAGGAGCAGTTGCACGTACCGGGAGAACGGGTCGCCGATGACGATGCGGTCCGCCTTGCGGATCAGGCCCGTCAGCGCGCGCAGGGCCTTGAGAGGCGCGCCGGTCTCCCCGCGCGCCTCCTGCCAGCGGACGGTGACGCCCTCGTCGCGGGCCAGCTCCGCCATCCTGCGCAGCTGTCCGCGCGACATCGGGTCGACCGGGGGGAGGACGACGACGGTGGTGTCGGTTCCTCCCCGGGTGTGGGTCCACTCCAGGACGTTCAGGAGCTGGACCGGGCTCTCGACGAAGGCGAGGTTCACCGGTCGGCCCGTCAGACCGCGACCGGCTCGGCGGCCGGCGCGTTCTCGTTCTCGGCGACGACGCCCGCGACGCGGCGGAGCTTCTTCATCGGGCCGAGCTCCGACTCGTACACCTTCTTGACCCCGTCGCCGAGGGACGCCTCGATGGTGCGGATGTCGCGGACGAGGCGGGTGAGGCCCTGCGGCTCGACGGAGGCGGCCTGGTCGGAGCCCCACATGGCGCGGTCCAGGGTGATGTGGCGCTCGACGAACGCGGCACCCAGCGCGACGGCGGCGAGGGTGGTCTGGAGGCCGGTCTCGTGGCCGCTGTAGCCGATCGGGACGTTCGGGTACTCCTGCTGGAGGGTGTTGATGACCCGCAGGTTGAGCTCCTCGGCCTTCGCCGGGTACGTCGAGGTGGCGTGGCAGAGCAGGATGTTGTCGCTGCCGAGCACCTCGACCGCGTGGCGGATCTGCCGGGGCGTCGACATGCCGGTGGACAGGATGACGGTGCGGCCGGTGGCGCGCAGCGCGCGGAGCAGCTCGTCGTCCGTGAGGGAGGCGGAGGCGACCTTGTGCGCGGGGACGTCGAACTTCTCCAGGAAGGCGACGGCCTCGGTGTCCCACGGGGAGGCGAACCAGTCGATGCCGCGCTCGGCGCAGTGCTCCGCGATGGCGGTGTACTCGGCCTCGCCGAACTCGACGCGGTGGCGGTAGTCGATGTACGTCATCCGGCCCCAGGGGGTGTCGCGCTCGATGTCCCACTGGTCGCGCGGGGTGCAGATCTCCGGGGTGCGCTTCTGGAACTTGACCGCGTCGCAGCCGGCCTCGGCGGCCACGTCGATCAGCGCGAGGGCGTTGTCGAGGTCGCCGTTGTGGTTGATGCCGATCTCGCCGGTGACGTAGACGGGGTGGCCGGGGCCGGCGGTGCGGGTGCCGAACGTGCGCAGGCGGGAGGTGCTGCTCATGGTGGTGCTTCCTTACTCGGTGGGGGATGCGGGGGTTTCGGTGGAGAGGGTGAGGGTGGGGCCCAGGAGCCAGGCCGCGATCTCGCGGATGGCGCCGGAGCCGCCGGGGCGTGTGGTCACGGCGCGCGCGGCGGCGCGGACCGAGTCGTGGGCGTTCGCCACGGCGACGGGCCAGCCCGCCAGGCCGAAGCAGGCCAGGTCGTTGACGTCGTTGCCGACGTAGAGCACGCGGTCGGGGGCGATGGACTGCTCCTCGCACCACTGCTTGAGCGCCAGGTCCTTGCGGTCGATGCCGTGCAGGACGGGGACCTGGAGTTTGCGGGCGCGGGCGGCGACGACCGGGTTCTGTTCCGTGGAGAGGATCAGCAGCGGTACGCCGGCCCGGCGCAGGGCGGCGACCCCCAGGCCGTCGCCGCGGTGCACGGCGACGATCTCCCGGCCGTCGGAGTCGATGAGGACGCGGTCGTCGGTCTGCGTGCCGTCGAAGTCGAGGACGACGGCGTCGACGTCCGTCCGGGTGGGGTAGGGCGAGGGGTCCAGGAGCGGCGCGAGGGCGCGGGCGCGGGCCAGGTCGTGCGGGTCGTCGACCTCCAGGACCCGGGCGGGATCGGTCCGCACGAGCGCGGTGTGGCCGAAGAAGCGGTGCCGGTGGGTGCGGAAGCCCTCGACCTCCATGGCGTACGCGGCGCCGGTCTCCAGGTAGTCCTGGGGCCGGTCCTGGCGGCGGGGGCGTACGGCCTTGTCGTGGTTGACGCCGTAGGTGTCGTCCTCGACCGCGCTGCCGTCGCGCCACACGAAGCCGTGGAAGGGGGCCACGGTGACGGCGGTGTCGGCGCCGTCGCGGGCGACCGCGGCGGCGACGCCGTCGATGTCCTCACGGGTGAGGAAGGGGCTCGTGCACTGGACCAGGAGCACCACGTCGGCCTTCCGGCCGTGCGCTGTCGCCTCGTAGGCGTGCAGGGCGTGCAGGACCGCGTCCTCGCTGGTCGCCGTGTCACCGGCGATGGCGGCGGGCCGCTGCACGCAGTGCAGCCGGGCGTCCTCCTCCAGCGCCCCGGCCGCGGCCCGGGCCGCTGCGGCGATGTCCGGGTCGTCGGTGGTGACGACGACGTCCGTGACCTCGGGCGAGGAGAGGCAGGCGCGGACGGCGCGGGCGACGAGCGGGACGCCGCCGACCTGGGCGAGGTTCTTCGCGGGTACGCCCTTGGATCCGCCGCGGGCGGGGATCACGGCGAGCACGGTGGGGGTCGGGGTCATGGGTGCTCCTGAATCGGTGGTCACAGCTCGCCCATCCGCCGGATCACGGGGGCGACCCGCTGGACGCCGTGGCGGTAGGCGCCGCGCGCCGCGTTGCGTACGGTCTCGCGGACCGCGCCCCTGACCCCGCCCGTCCGGTCGGCCGTGACGGCGCCCGGCAGCGGCCGGCCGTCGGGGCCCAGGTGGTAGCGGGCGAGGATGCCGGGGAGGTATCCGGGTGCGGTGGCCGGTGTGTAGTAGGGCGCGACGGGGGGAAGCGGCCCGGCGGCGAGCAGCTCTCCGACCCGGGCGCGGGCGGTGTCGTAGGCGGTGCCGTACGAGCCGTCGGCGGCGACGCCCTGCCCGGCGAGCCACTCCTCGTCGGGCTCCGGGCGGAAGCCGCCGTCGAGGTGGTCCCAGGACGTGATGAGCCCCGAGCCGATGAAGTGGTGGTTGCCCAGGGCCTCGCGGACGCCGAGGTCGGAGAGGACGGCGGTCGGGATCCGCCGGTGCAGGGACTCCAGGGCCGCGGTCGAGGACACGGTGACCAGCAGGTCGGTGCCGTCCAGGACCTCGCCCATGTGCCCGTAGACGAGGCGGAAGTTGGGCGGGAGGCCGCCGGGGATCCGCTCCGCGAGGCGCTGGTAGGGCAGTTCCTCGATGTGGGTGGTGTGCTCGCCCGGCTTGGAGCGCAGCTTCAGCAGCACCTCGCGGCCGGGGTGGAGCCTGGCGTGCTCGACGAGCCGGCGCAGCAGGTACGTGCGGTCGGCGCGGGAGGCGGGGACGGAGGGCTGGGCGGCGAACACGACGGTGTCGCGCCCCTCCCGGGCCCGGTGCGGCTCCCCGCCGAGGAACGGCAGCGCGGCCTCGGTGACGGACGCCGCGTCGGCGCCGACCCCTTCGTACACGGCGCGGAAACGTGCCGCGTCGTGGCGGGAGTTGGCGAGGACGACGTCCGCGCCGTGGCGCAGCAGGAGCCCGTCGGCGAGCTTCTCGTAGACGACCCCGACGTAACCGGTGACGACGACGGGCCTGCGGGGCAGTTCCAGGGCGGCCAGCCCGTGCAGCATCGCCTGGACCGCGCCTCCCACGAGGGCGAGGACGACGACGTCGTACGCCTCGTCGCGCACCGTGTGCAGGAACTCGGCCGCGGTCACCTCGCGCACCCGGCCCGCGTCCACCCCGACCTCGCCCACCTCGGCGAGCTGACGGGGCGTCGGGGTGGCCCGGCCGCGCAGCAGCAGCCCGCTGATCTCCACGGGGCGCTCCACCGTGCCGGTCTCCGGGGCGGCGGAGAGGCGGCGCGCGGTGAGCGCGCCCCACTTCCACCGGGTGTCGGAGTCGGCGAGCACGGCTATGCGCAGAGCCGCGGGGCCGGCTGCTGGGGTGGCGGCCGGAAGGGCCGCGTCATCGGTACGAGGGGGCACGTCGTAAAAGCTAGGAAGCCATTCCGATCCGCGGCCCAACGCGGTGGCAACAGATGGTTAACAGCCGGTCGACGGTTGGGGACCGGGCCCGGCCCGAGGGGGAAAGGGCCCCGCATTCGGGCGGGTTCACTTTTCCGCCGCGCGCCGTTCACTTTCCGTACGGGCGGGGGTCAGGGCGAATGCCGGGACCGCCCCTAGCGTGACGCGGGTGGTTAAGCTCTCCGTCATCGTGCCGTTCTACAACGTCCAGGCATACGCGCCCGACACACTCAGAAGCCTGCGGGCCAATACCCGCGAGGACTTCGAGTTCATCCTCGTCGACGACTGCTCCACCGACGGTACGGCGGACCTCCTGCGCCGCGCGGCGGACGGTATGGAGGGGGTGGTCGTGCGCGGGCACGGACGCAACGCCGGTCTGGCCACGGCGCGCAACACCGGACTGGACGCGGCCCGCGGCGAGTACATCGCCTTCCTGGACGGCGACGACTGGCTCGCCCCCGGCCACTACACCCGTCTGCTCGCCGGGATCGAGGCGCTGGGCTGCGCTTTCGTGCGTACGGACCACGTCCAGGTCACCGGTACGTCCCGCACGGTGCGCCGCGTCCCGCACGGCCCGCGCGGGGTGGTGGGCGACCCCCGGGACGCGATCCTGCCGGCCGGCCGGACGACCTCGGTGGACTACGCCTTCGCCTGGGCGGGGATGTACCACCGCAGCCTGCTGGACCGGGGACTGCTGCGTTTCACCGACGGGCTGCGCACCGCCGAGGACCGGCCGTGGATATGGCGGCTGCACCGGGAGGCGGAATCCTTCGCGGTCCTGGGAACGCTGAGCCATTTCTACCGGCGCGGGGTCGCCACGTCCCTCACGCAGATCGGCGACGAACGCCAACTCGATTTCATTCGCGCGTACGACCAGGTGCTGTCCGAAACCGCGGCGGACCGTGATGCCGGGACACTCATGCCGAAAGCGGTACGGACGTATTGCGCGGTCATTTCCCATCACATCGGTTCCGTCGAGAAATTCGAACCGTCCGTGGCCCGCACGCTGAGAACACTGGGCGCGGCGGCACTCGGGCGTATGCCGCGCGACGTTCTCGACGACGTCCTGGACTCCATGGACACCGAACGGGCGACCGTCCTGCGCAGGCTGCGCCGCCGGTCCGCCACCACCGAGGGAGCGGCTGCCGCGTGACCACCCAGATCTTCGTCGCCTCCGGTCTCCGCGGCACGGCCGTGCTCGCCGCGGCCCTCGACTCCGGCTGCTTCCGGGAGGCCGGCCGCCGCGTCCTGCTGCTCTGCGACGGCTCGGCCGTCCCCGAGGCGGCGGTCCCGGCCGACGCCTCGCCCGGGTTCGGCCGGCTGCGCACCCGCTTCGACCAGGTCCTCTCGTGGAACGACGCCGTCTTCCCCCTGCACCCGGGCGCCTGGACCCCGCGCCCCGACGACGTTCCCCTGTGGGAGCGCCATCTGCGTCGCGCCTGGGGCCTCGGGGACGAGGAGGTCGAACTGGCCCTGGAATCGCCCCACACCGCCCCTGCCCTGGCGCTCGCCCAGATCTTCACCGGCGGTCCGGTGACCGTGTACGCGGACGGCCTGGCCGGTTACGGTCCGACCGGGGGGAAGCTCCCGCCCCTGATCGGCACCCGGGTGCGTCAGCTGCTCCACCCGGACCTGCTCCCGGGCCTGGAGCCGCTGCTGCTGGGCGAGTTCGGCGTACCGGCCCGGCCGCTCCCGGCGCCGGCCCTGCTGAAGGTCTTCCGTGAACTCGCCGAGGACACACCGGAGTCCGGCGGCTCCGACGGAGCCGCGCTCCTGCTGCTCCCCGGGCCGGGTCCGCTCTCCGCGGCGGAGGAGACGGAGCTGCACCTGCGGATGGTCCGGGGCACGGCCGCCCTCGGCCACACCCGTCTCGTCGTGCGGCCCCACCCACAGGGGCCCGCGCCCGCCCTCCCGGCCCTGCGGGCGGAGGCGGAGCGCCTCGGGGCGGAACTGACGGTGCCGGACTCCGGCGTGCCCGGCGTCCCGGTCCCGGCCGAGGTCCTCTACGAGCGGCTGCGCCCCGCGCTCGTCGTCGGCTGCTCCTCGACGGCGCTGCTCACCGCGGCCGTGCACTACGGCCTGCCGGTGGCCAGGACCGGGACCGGCACCCTCCTGGAGCGGCTCACCCCGTACGAGAACCCGGCGCGGATCCCGGTCACCGTCATCGACGCCCTGCTGCCGGACCTGGCGGGGCCCGCCGCCGCGCCGGACCGGCCGCCGGTGACCGTGGCGACGGTGGCGGAGGCGCTCGACGGCCTGCTGCCGGCGGTCGCCTTCGCCATGCAGCCACGCGTCCGCCCGGACCTCCGCCCGGCCGCCGAGCGCTATCTCGCCGGCCATCTGGATGCCCGGACCCGGCGCTACTTCAAACGGCGGCGGCTCGGTGCGCTGGCCCTCCCCGGCGTCGTACCGGCGCGCCTCGCCTTCGTCCGCCGCAGCCCCGTCCTCCGGCGCATCGCGCGGCGGGCACGGGCCCTCAGGCACCGCTGACGGCCGGCCCGTCCCCCGGGCTCAGCCCAGGAGACGGGTCAGGCCGAGGCGGGTCCACAGGAGGGCAGCCCCGAAGGAGAGCGCGGTCGTGGCGGCGGTGACGGCGAGGACCAGGGCCGCCGCCACGGGCAGGGCCGGGCGGGTGTCCACCAGGACGTCGGTGAGGACGCCCAGCACCAGCACGTGGATCATGTACGCGCCGAACGAGGCGCCGGCCAGCCGGGCCAAGGCCGGGCGCGTCCGCTCCGGGACGCGCAGCCGGTGCAGGCCGAACAGCACCGCGGCGCTGAACAGGGCCACCAGGACGCCGGCGTACGGGATCGCGTAGTGCACCTCGTGCTGGTACACGACGATCGCGGCCAGGAAGGCGCCCGCGGGGAGCAGCCACCACAGGCTCCGCCTGCCGAACGTGCCCGCGGGCAGCGCGAGGACCAGGGCGCCGAGGACCGCGTAGATCAGCTGGTACGGGCCGAAGCCCCAGCCGAAGCGTGGCAGGTCCAGGCCGGTGGTAGCGGACAGGTCGCCGGCCAGGGTGGGCGCGGCGCCGAGCGCGAGGAGCGCGACGCCGAGGCCCCACGGGCGCTTGCCCGACATCACCAGGGCGGCGAAGGCCAGGAGCAGGATCACGGGGATGTAGGCGTACAGGTACCAGAGGTGGTAGGCCGGGCGCACCGAGGCGAACAGCGCGTCGAGTCCGAGTTCGCCGGCCGGGGCGCCGTTGGTGCCGCGCACCCGCCCCCACGCGATGTAGAGGACGGTCCACACGGCGAGCGGCACCACGATCCGCACGATCCGCTGCCACAGCCCGCGGCCGTCCCGGACCGGGGCCCCGACGAGGACCACCCAGCCGGCGATGGCGAAGAACAGGGGGACGGCGAAGCGGCCCGCGGAGTCCGCCACCAGGCCCGCCCAGTAGACCCCGGGCCCGTTCGCGGCCTCACGGCCCGCCGTGTTCACGAACGCGGACCCGGTGTGGCAGAGGATCACGCCGACGGAGCAGAGCAGCCGGAGGAGGTCGATGTCGTACCGGTGTTCACGGTGCGGGCGGGCTGCGGGGGCGGGCTGCGGGGACTGCGCGGGGACAGGTGAGCCGGCCTGGGAGACGGAGGAAGGCATGGTCATCGAAGGCTATGGAGGGGCTGTCCCGGGGTGAACTCCGTCCGGGTGAACAGTCACTTCGTCCGGGTGTCGGGCAGGTGAAGGCCCCGTGCCGCCCCGGCGGCGCGGGGGCCGGGGACGTGCGGGGCGGGGGGTGCGGAGAAGGGGTCGGGCAGGCCGAAGAGATCACGGAGCCCGGCGAGGTTGTCGCGGGTGACCGACCAGAGGTGCTCCTGCCGCCCGTGCACGTCGGCCACGGCCGCCCGGTGGTCGTCCAGCACGGCCGCCGCCCGCTCGGCGAGACGGGCGCCCAGCGAGCGGTCGTGGACGGAGACGCCCCAGTCGGGGCGGCCGATGTCGGAGAGGAAGTAGGCGAGTTTGGGGTGCGAGACCAGGCTGATGACCGGCGTGCCACAGCCGAAGGGGATCATTCCCGCGTGCCCGCGCATACCGATCACCAGGCGCGTGCGCCGGTAGAGCTCCCGGATGCGGTCGTTGGTGAACAGGTACAGGGGCTCCACCGGGAGGGCGATGCCGTGCTCCCGGCGCAGGTCGTGGACGAACCGCTCGTCGGCCGGCATGTGGGCGGCGTAGCGGACCTCGGCGCGCGTGCCGATGGCGCGCACGGCGGCGGCCGTCTCGGCCAGGAAGTGGCCGTAGTCGTGTCCGAAGCGCAGTCCGGCGCGGTCGTAGGCGCAGTTGACGAGCACGGTGTCGTCCCGGTGCCCGTCGTCGTCCCGGCGGGGGTCGAGGTGGCGGGCCACCGTCGTGGGGCAGGGCTGGTAGCGCACCCGGTCGCGCAGTTCCTCCGGGAGCAGTTCACGGACCCGTTCCACGGAGCCCCGGTTGCGCAGTCCGAAGAAGGCCGACGTGGCGACCAGGGTGCGCAGGCTCTCCGCGAAGCGCTCCCGGCGGTAGCGCTGGCCGTCGAAGACGTTGTAGCCGACCGCGAAGACGGCGAGCGGCGCGGTCACGCGGGCCAGGATCCCGTCGGGGATGTTCC
Organism: Streptomyces sp. NPDC058008; assembly: GCF_042886395.1. Classification (NCBI taxonomy): domain Bacteria; kingdom Bacillati; phylum Actinomycetota; class Actinomycetes; order Kitasatosporales; family Streptomycetaceae; genus Streptomyces; species Streptomyces sp. NPDC058008. Next base: position 17,905 of record NZ_JBHVQX010000046.1, read on the forward strand.
ACTGCCAGCCGCTGTTGCCGTTGGGCGCGGTGTCCGGGAGGAAGAGCCCTCCGCCGCCGACGACGACGCCGCGCCGGGCGTTCAGCTCCTCCAGGGCAGCCCCGTCCACCAGCCGGTGCACGGACCGTTCGTACCAGCGGGCGGGGCCGGTGTCGGGGCCGAAGCACATCCGCACCGCTTCGGGGAGCACCTTGTCACCCGCGTTCTCCTGCCCGTCGGCGAACAGGGCCACATGGGCGAGCTGTTCGTCCGCGGGTGCCGGTGCGGCCGCCGGGACCACGGCCGGGGACGGGGCCGTACGCACGTACCAGGCGTGGCAGTTGCCGTCGGTGGGGTCGGCGTCGAGGCCTTCGGCGGCGTAGGCGCGGGCGTCCTCGGTGCGGCCCAGCAGCCAGGCGAGCCGGGCGAGCTGGCCGTAGGCGCGGGCGGCGAAGTCCGGTGACACGGTGGCCAGCAGGAGGTGCGCCTCGGCCTCCTCGTAGCGGGACAGCGCCATCAGGCTGACGCCCAGCGTCTCGTGGCAGCGCGGCAGGTCGGGCCGGCCCGCCACGGCGTCGGTCAGCAGGGCGACGGCCTCGTCGTGGCGGCCCTGCTGCCGGTGCACCTCGGCGACCTGGCGGACCAGGTCCACCGGCGCGCGCTCCCCCTCGGGGAACGGCAGGGCGCAGTGCAGGAGCAGTTCGGGGTGCTTGGGGCCCGGCAGGGCGCAGAAGGCGGCGCGGAACGCCCCGTCCGTCATCTCGTACCGTTCACGCGCCGCACGCGCCGGGGCGGACGCGGCGCACTCCTCGTCGAAGCGCAGGACGACGGTGCTCGCGGGGACGGGGGTGTCGTCGTGGAGCGGTCCGGCCGGGACGTCGTAGCGTGAGCCGAGCGGTTCGAGGAGACCCGCCGAGGACAGGGCCCGGTCCACCGCGCCCTCGCCCCCCGTGGCCAGGGCGGCGAGAGCGGTGTCCGTCACGTCCTGGGACTGGATCACCAGCAGCCCGCCGTCCGGCACGGCCGCTCCGCCGCCGGGGCCGGGCCGGGGCACCCCGGCGACCCCGGTGCGCAGTGCCAGCAGCGGCAGCAGGGAACCCAGGACGACCATGCCGGGGTCCAGGGCGACGACGGTGTCGTAGCCGGTCGCCCGGAAGACGTCGAGGCGGCTCTCCGCGACGCGGGGGACGAGGCGCGGGTGGAGCCGGCGGGCGGCGTCGAAGGCGGATCCGGGCAGCCCGGGGTGCAGGACGAGGAAGTCCTCGCAGAGGTCCGGGTTGGTCAGGGCGAGGCTGCGCAGGAGCGTCAGGAGCCCGGGCACCCGGCCTGCGTCGGTGTACGCGGCGAAGGCGATCCGCCGCCTGCCGGTGACGGCGCGCCGGTCGTCGGCGCCCTCCCCGGAAGCGGTAGCGGGGGCCGCGCCGGGGACGGCGGGCGGCCCGGGCGGGGAGGTCCCGGCGGACGGTCCGTCCTGGGGCCCGCCCCGTCCGTCGTCGGTGGGTTCGGCAGGGGTGTTCATCGCAGCGCGGTCCTCATCCCGGTCTCGTCCTCGTGTACCGCGCGCGCCCTGACCCACGCGCGCTCGCGCGGCCGCAGCTGCCCCGGCAGCCCGAAACCGATGAGGTCCAGGCGGTCGGCCGCGTCCAGGAAGTCCAGGAGCCGGAGCACCGTGAACGCCGTCGCGGTACCGGGGCCCCAGCCGTCCTCGCCGAGCAGCGCCGGATCGTCCAGGGGGTGCCGCAGCGAGGCGTCGCCGACGCGGTCCTGCGCCCCGGCGACCAGGCGGGCGCGCAGCGACCGGCGCCAGAGCGGGAGCGGACCCCCGAGGACCAGCCTCGTACCGGCCGGCCGGTCCCAGGCCGGGCCCGCCCACGGGGTGTCCCCGCGCAGCGTGACCGCGTGCAGGTCCGTGCGCCGCGCGGCCGGCGGCAGGGTGTCGCAGCGCACCACCACGTCGTATCCGCCGACGAGCCGGCCGATCGGGCCGTCCGGGTCCCGTTCCTCGTCGGCGACCCTGGCCGCGCCCGCGACCAGGCAGACGGACCGGCCGGCGATCAGGCGGCGCAGCCCGGGGACCCCGACCGGTTCCGCGCCGCCGAGCAGGGGGTCGGCCATCCTGTCCCGGTCCAGCAGCCGGCGGTGGGCGGCGTACAGGGTGGTGAGCCGGCGTACGGCCGGGTCGGCCAGGCCGCCGCTCCGCACCGTGCGCAGGCGTACCGCCTCGGCGAAGGCGGTGCGGACCTGCCCGGCGGGTGCGTCGTGGAGCGCGCGCAGTCCGGCGCCGTCCTCACCGGGCAGCAGGCCGGCGGCCTCGTCCAGACAGGCGCGGAGCTCCTTCAGCACGGCGACGCGGCGCACGATGTCCTCGGCCGCCGCCGGGTTCCGCTGGAGCTCCAGATGCCGTTCGTAGGCCCGGACCGCCTCGTCGCGGCGGCCCGCCGCCTCCAGGGCGCTCCCCCGCAGCCGCCACGCGCCCTTGGACCCGGACCGCAGCGCCGTGGCCTCGGCGGCGAGGTCCAGGGCCAGGCGCGTCTCCGTCTCCCCGCCGGTCTCCAGGGCGCGCCGTCCCGTGCGGAGCAGCGCGTCGAACCGCTCGTCCCCGTCGGTCCCGCAGGCGGTGGTGAGCGTGCCGATCGCGGCGACGAGCCGTGTCCGGCCGGTGTCGTCCAGGGGGCCGCTCACGGCGAGGCCCGCGAGGTAGTCGCCGCACAGGCGCAGGACCTCGGCGGAGACCGCACCGCCCTGCCCGGATCTGGCCCGGGCTGCCTTGAGCAGCCCCGTGAAGGTCTGGCCCATGCTCGTTCCGCCGTTCTGTCATCGGGGGCCGGATCCGGGGCGCGCCCCGGTTGCGGGGTCAGAGGCCGAGGCTGCTGCGGGTGCGGCGTACGGTGCGGCGCAGCCGGATCGCCGCTCCCCGCGGGCCGCCGCCGGGCAGCGTGAGCTTCTGGAGGCGACGCCGCTTGAAGTAGTGCTGCGTGCGGGGGTCGAGGTGGTCCCGCAGCCACGCCTCGGCCTCGGCGCGCAGTGCGGGGTGGAGCCCGGACTGCATGCAGTAGCCGACGGTGCGGACCAGCGGCGCCAGTGACTCCGGTGCCGTGGGGGGCAGTACGGGTACGGGCCCGCCGTCCTGCGCGTCCAGGTCCGGCACGAGGTGGTCGACGATGGTCAGCGGGATGCGGTTGCTGTTCTCGTACGGGGTGATGCGGTCCAGGACGAGACGGGTGCCGACACGGGCGACGGGGATGCCGTAGTAGGCGGCGGCGGTGAACATCGCGGTGGAGAAGCAGCCGACGACGAGCGTGGGCGCGCACCGCTCGTACAGGGTCTCGGCGAGCAGCGGGCTGTCCAGCGTGGTCAGCCGCACCCCCAGTGCGGCGGCCTCGTCGTCGAGCGCCCTGGAGTAGCGGGCGGGCGCGGTGGGGTGGGGTTTGAAGAGGACGGAGGTGTGACCCGCCCGCGCCGCGCCGCGCAGCATGCGCAGGTGCAGGTCCTCCTCCTCCTCGGCCGTGAGGATGTCCAGGGCCGCGAGGTACTGGCCCAGGAGCACCGCCGTGGGCGCCTCGGCCTCGGCCTCGGCGAGCCGGCGGTCGCCGTCCGCCGCCTCCGCGATCTCGCCGAGCACCGTGCGGAAGGCGTCGTCCGGGACGAGTTCGGGCTCGACGCCGGACTCGGCGAGCAGCAGCGGGCGCAGTCCCGGTACGAGGTCGAGGTGGAGCACGCGCTGGACGCGGCAGGCCAGGGACCTGGGCACCTTGTTGCGCGTCGGGCCGTAGCTCATCAGGCCGTCCGCGTAGACGTGCACGGCGCTCTCGGAGAAGATCGCGGCCAGCGCGCGGGCCGGGTTGACCTGGATGGACTCGACGGCGAGGTCGACGGGGGCGTCGGGTTCGATGCCCCAGGCGAGGCGGAAGGCGCGCTGCCAGAGCTCGGTCTCCTCGGCGCGCGGGCCCCAGCCGCTGGGGTGGTGCGGGCTGATGGCGTCGTTCCAGTCGACGACCGAGTCGAAGCGGGCGGCGATCCCTCCGTAGCCGCGCATCTCCTCCAGCCGGAGGGCGGTCTCGGGGATCGCGGCGTTGTTGGAGACGAGCAGGATCCGGTGGCTGTCCTGGCCGGGCCCGAACTGGCCGGCGTCCAGCGCCGCGGCGAGCGTCGCGGCCCCGTACAGGGTCGAGACCTGGAAGATCTGGGTGCGCGTGGGGGGCATGGGTCAGGCGGCCTTCTGCTTGTCACGCAGGCGGTTGAGCAGTGTGCTGCGCCTGGTGTCCATCATCGTCAGGGTGTGGTCGAGCACCTGCTGCGGCATGCGGTGCAGCGCCGCCGCCGACTCGTGGCGCAGGCGCCGGAAGGTCGCGGGCTCGTAGGCGTCGGCCTTCTCGTTGTGGAAGGCGATCATCGCGCAGTAGGTGCGGACCGCCTTGGGGAGGAAGAGCTCCGCGTCCGGGTGCGCGAGGATCTCCTCGATCAGCGTGTCGTAGGCGGGGAAGAAGTCCAGCTGCCGGGAGTCCTTGATCTGTGTCAGGGACGTGGTGACTCCGCGCCGGTAGAAGATGCCGTAGAGGTTCAGGGCCGCGCAGGTACGGGCCCGCAGGTGCAGCTGCCAGATCCACAGCCGGTCCTCGGCGGTGCGCAGCCGGGGGGTGAAGCGGTGGCCGCCGTCCTCGAACAGCCGGCGGTGGTAGACGCCCGCCCACACGAAGGGGTAGTCGACCATGGTCTCCCATTCGGGGGACGCGATGCCCTCGCGCGGGTCCAGGACGGTCTCGCGGAGCCGGGCGGGGGCGCGCCGCACGACACGGCTGTTCCCCGTGGCCTGGACGTGGTCGGTGCGGGCGAAGTCGCAGTCCAGCCGGGCGGCGGCGTGCAGCAGCCGGTCCAGGTGGCCGGGGGCGTACCAGTCGTCGCCGTCGAGGAAGGTGACGAAGTCGCCGCGGGCCACGTCGATGCCGCTGTTGCGGGCCTCGGCGATGCCGGCGTTCTTCTCGTGCCGGATGACCTCGGCGTGCGGGAGTCTGTCGGCCCAGCGGTCGATGACGGCCGGTGTGTCGTCCGTGGAGCAGTCGTCGACCAGCAGGAACTCGATGTCCGGGCCCGCGTTGCGGGCAAGGCTTGCCAGCGTCGTGTCGGCGAAGGCGCCGACATTGTGGAACGGAACGACAACGGACAGTTTCGGCACGCGGGCCCTCACCTTCGATCTTGGTCCGCACACGCTAGTGACGCGGGTGGAGGGGAGGGTGTCGCCCGGCCCGACGAACGGTGAACTCTGGGCGTCGCCGGGGTGACCCGCACCGGAGCGCGCCGTACGGGTCCGCGGTCCGGCCTTGACCTCGACCTCGCTCGAGGTCCTACGGTCCGGGGCATGGACTACTCACACGGCATGGACTACTCACATGACGACGCCGGTCTGGCGCGGCAGCCCATCGGCTACTGGAGCTGGGCCGCGCACGAGGCGACCGTGACCCACATCAGGGCGGCACTGGCCGAGCACGGCCTGACCCAGCCGCCTTGGTGGGTCCTCAACCAGCTCACCGAGGCCGGCGGACCCGGCCGTCCGCGTGCCGAGGTGGTCGCGGTGCTCCGCGGCTATCTGAACACCGGCGAGGCGCTGGGGCCCGAGATCGACGCCCTCGTCGCCCAGGGGATGGTCACCGAGGACCCGGGAGCGGGCCTGCGGCTGACCCCCGCAGGACACGCCCTGCGTACGGCGGCGTCCGAACGGGTCGACAGGGCGAGGGCGGAGATACACGCCGGGATCCCGGACGAGGAGTTCGTAGCCGCCCTCAAGGTGCTCCAGCGGATGATCCACAACGTGGGCGGCAGGGCCTGGCACCACTGAGCCGGGCCCCCCGCCGTGTCACACGCCGCTGAGCGACAGCTTCGCCGCGAACCCGAGGAAGAGCACACCCGCCGCCGAAGTGGCCCCCGCCGACAGCCGCTTGCGGCGGCGGAAGGCGGTGGCCAGGCGGGTGCCGCCGAAGATGAGCGCCGAGAGGTAGAGGAAGCTGCCGATCTGGAGCAGCGTGCCCAGCAGCAGGAAGGACAGCGCCGGATAGGCGTACCCCGGATCGACGAACTGCACGAAGAAGGAGATCAGGAACAGGATGGCCTTGGGGTTGAACAGGCTCACCACGAGGGCCCGCCGGTAGGGGTGCTCCACGCCGGCCGCCGGCGCGGCACTCTCCTCCGTCAGCTCGGCGGCCCGCTGGTGCCGTTCACGCCACATCGACACGGCGGTCCGCATCATCCCGATCGCCAGCCAGGTCAGATAGCCCGCGCCCGCGTACTTGACGACGGCGAAGAGCAGGGGCGTGGTCTGGAGCAGGGAGGCCGCGCCGAGCGCCGACAGGGTCATCAGGACCGTGTCCCCGGTCCACACACCGGCGGCGGCCACATAGCCGGTGCGCACCCCGCGCCTGGCGGCGACGGAGAGCACGTACAGCGAGTTGGGCCCCGGCAGAAGAATGATCAGCACCAGGCCGGCGAGATAGGTCGGGAGGTCGGTGACACCTAGCATGGACGGAGTGTCGCACGCGGGTACGACACTCCGGTACGGCGGTCCGGAATGCGGAGGATCAGCGCTCCGCGCCGCCCGGGACCGGCCTCCGGCGCCGCGCCCGACGGGCGTCCCGCCGCTCGCGGGCCCGCCCGCGTCCCCGCCGGAACGCCTCCCCGCCAAGCGCCCCTGCCGGACCCGCGTCCTCGCCGGAACGCGTGCCGGCCGGAACGCCCCCGGCCGGACCCCCCTGCCTGCCGGAAGGCCTCCCCGTAAGACCGTGTCCCCGCCGGAACGTGTCCCCGTCGGACCACGTCCCCCTCAGAACGCGTCCGCCGGGACGTACGTCCCCCAGACCTCCCGCAGCGCGTCGCAGACCTCGCCCACCGTGGCCCGCGCCCTGAGCGCCTCCTTCATCGGGTAAAGCACGTTGTCCGTGCCCCCGGCCGCCTTCTTCAGCTCCGTCAGCGCCGCGTCCACCACCGGCTGGTCGCGTCCGGCGCGCAGCTCCGCCAGGCGGGCCATCTGCCGGGCCTCGATCGCCGGGTCGACGCGGAGCGGCTCGTAGGGCTCCTCCTCGTCGAGGCGGTAGCGGTTGACGCCGACGACGACGCGCTCGCCGCTGTCCGTCTCCTGGGCGATGCGGTACGCGTTGCGCTCGATCTCGTTCTTCTGGAAACCGCGCTCGATGGCGTCGACCGCGCCGCCCATGTCCTCGACCGTGCGCATCAGCTCCAGGGCCGCGGCCTCGATGTCGTCGGTCATCCTCTCCACGACGTACGAACCAGCGAAGGGGTCCACCGTGGCCGTCACGTCCGTCTCGTACGCCAGGACCTGCTGGGTGCGCAGCGCGAGGCGGGCCGACCGGTCCGTCGGCAGGGCGAGGGCCTCGTCGAAGGAGTTGGTGTGCAGCGACTGCGTGCCGCCGAGGACCGCGCCCAGGCCCTGCACGGCGACCCGGACCAGGTTGACCTCGGGCTGCTGGGCGGTGAGCTGGACCCCGGCGGTCTGCGTGTGGAAGCGCAGCATCAGGGACTTGGGGTCCTTCGCGCCGAACTCCTCCCGCATCACGCGCGCCCAGATCCGGCGGGCGGCACGGAACTTGGCGACCTCCTCCAGGATCGTCGTACGGGCGACGAAGAAGAAGGAGAGCCGGGGCGCGAAGTCGTCGACGTCCATGCCCGCCGCGACGGCGGTGCGGACGTACTCGATGCCGTCCGCGAGGGTGAACGCGATCTCCTGCGCGGGCGAGGCACCCGCCTCCGCCATGTGGTAGCCGGAGATCGAGATCGTGTTCCACCTCGGGATCTCGGCCCGGCAGTACCGGAAGATGTCGGCGGTCAGCCGCAGCGAGGGCTTCGGCGGGAAGATGTACGTGCCCCGGGCGATGTACTCCTTGAGCACGTCGTTCTGGATCGTGCCGGTCAGGCGTCCGGCCGGCACGCCCTGCTCCTCGGCGACCAGCTGGTAGAGCAGGAGGAGGAGTGAGGCGGGGGCGTTGATGGTCATCGAGGTGGAGACCTCGCCCAGCGGGATCCCGTCGAAGAGGACGCGCATGTCGTCGATCGAGTCGATCGCCACCCCCACCTTACCGACCTCACCGGAGGCGAGGGGCGCGTCGGAGTCGTGGCCCATCTGGGTGGGCAGGTCGAACGCCACGGACAGGCCCGTCGTCCCGTCGGCGATGAGCCGCTTGTAGCGGGCGTTGGACTCGGCGGCGGTGCCGAAGCCCGCGTACTGCCGCATCGTCCATGGCCGGCCGGTGTACATCGTGGGGTAGACACCACGGGTGAAGGGGAAGCCGCCGGGGGCGCCGAGCTGTTCCTCGGCCCGCCAGCCCCGGAGCGCCTCCGGCCCGTAGACCGGCTCGATGGGCAGCCCCGACTCGGACTCACGCGTCATCTGGTGTGCCTCCCGTTCCCGCTGCTTCCCGGACGGACCTCGCGGCGGACCGCTCCCGCGTGTCCCTCCCATCATGAGCAGGATTGGGCAACCGGGCAGGACGGGAATCCGTCTCATGGGACATCCGTGCCACGCGGCGGGGTCACGACGAGCGCGACGGCGAGGGACGAGCCAGGGGGCGGGGATGGGACACGGACGGACGATCAGGTACAGGCGCGGGGTGCGTACGGCGGCCGTGGCGGCTGCCGGAGTGCTCGCGCTGACCGCCCTCACGACGGGATGCAGGATCGAGGAGGTGGGGGCCGCACAGCCGACGGCCGTCCCGTCGGGGACCTCCGCGCACCCGACGTCCCCGAAGACCCCGGACGACGCCAGGCCCGGCGGTGGCCCGGCGAGCACCTCCGCCGCCCCCTCACGGACACCGGACACGCGCCCTTCCCCGGGGCCCAGCACCCTCATGTCGGTCGGCGACCGGAGCGGGCGCGTACGGGAGCTCCAGGCCCGGCTGCGCCGGATCGGCCACTTCGACCGCAGTCCCACCGGCTACTACGGCGCGGCCACCGCCGCGTCCGTGCGGTCCTTCCAGAGCAAGCGGGGACTGCCCCGCACAGGGGTGGCGGACACCGTGACCTGGGACCGGCTGCTCGCGATGACACCGAAGCCGACGGCAGCGGAACTCGACCCGCGGGCCGCCGGGCAGAAGGCGTCGAAGCCCGACCCCCGCTGCCTGGAGGGGCGGGTCCTGTGCGTCAGCAAGAACAGCCGGACCCTGTCCTGGATCATCGACGGCAGGATCGTCTCGTCGATGGACGTGCGGTTCGGCTCGCAGTACACCCCCACCCGGGAGGGCACCTTCTCGGTGTACTGGAAGTCCCGCCACCACGTCTCGACGCTCTACGGCTCCCCCATGCCGTACGCCATGTTCTTCAGCGGCGGCCAGGCGGTCCACTACTCGCCGGATTTCGCGGCACGCGGTTACAGCGGCGCCTCGCACGGCTGTGTGAACGTCCGGGACGAGGGGAAGATCGCGTCGCTCTTCGCCCAGGTGCGCACCGGCGACAAGGTCGTCGTCCACCCGTAGGAACGGCGGCGGGTTCGGGGGCGCGGGCGGGACCGGGGGAACGTGTCCCGCCCGCGCCGGATGCGCTGAGCCGAAGGTACGGGGGGAACCCCGGCTCGTTGCGCGGCCGATGACCAGTCGGCACTCACTACTGCGCCGTGCCGTCGAAGAACGTTACAGCTCGCGCGTTCGTGCAGGTCAGCGCGTTGCCGAGGTGAGCGTGGAGGACGGTCCCGCCTGGGGTGCCCGCGTCGGCCGCCGGTTGGTGCCGCCCTGCGACGCGTCGTCCGGCGCGCTCTCCCGCGACGGCTCGCGGAAGGTGATCGAGGGGAGGACGCCCTCGCCGTCACCGCCCTTGTCACCACCGCCGCCCTCGTCGCCGTCGCCGTCCTCGTCGCCCTGGCCGTCGTCGCCGCCACGGCTGTCCGGGCCCAGGAGTCGGTCGCAGAAGCGGTCCAGGTTGGCCTCGCCGTCCGCCAGTTCGAGAAGGCGGCGCTTCTCCTTCTGGCTCAGGGTGCCCTCGCGGTAGCCGCGGCAGGCCCTGACCGACTTCTTGTACACCTCGGCCGCGGACCCTTCGGGGCTCCGCCGTCCGTCCGTACCGTCCTGGGTGCCGGAGTCCCCGCTGTCCTGGCCGCCGCGCTCGCGGGCCGTCGCACCGCCTTCGTCCTGCCCGGACCGCCCGTCGCTCCCCGGCGTCCCGCCGTCCGGCGCGTCCGGTGCCGCCGGAGGGCTCGGGGTGCCGGACGGGAGCGAGGGCAGGGGCGAGGGCGTACCCGCGTCGGGCACCTCGGCGCCCAGTTCCTCGGGGGACGCCGCCGCCGAGACGGACGTCGCCGGAACCGGCGAACCGTGGCCGCCGAACGGGGCAGGAAGCATGCCCGTGCCCGCCGCGACCGCCACCCCGCCCAGCGCGCATCCGGCGAGCGAGACGGCGAGCCCGAGGCGTACGGGGCGGGTCCAGCGCGGACGCCGCCGGGGCGCGGCGGTGGACACGGCCCCGATCCGTACGGTGTCCAGGGCGTTCCGCTGGTCCGCGTGCCCGGCGGTCCCCGTCGCGCCGGCCCGTTCTCCACCCCGGGAGGCCTCGCGGAAGGCGGCCAGCGCGGCGGCCTCGCCGGGCAGTTCGTCACGGGCCGGGGCCGGGGTCCGCAGTGCGAGCAGCGCGGCCTCCAGCCGCCCGGCCTCGGTCCTGGCGTGATCGCCGACGGGCTCGACGGACCCGCCGCGGAGCAACAGCTCCGCCACGTCCGCGTCAAGCCACTCGTGCTGCTCGTCGGCCATCACATGTCCCTCTGCGTCCACGGACGCGAATGCGTCACACCGGCGGGCGCCACCGCACCCTGGCGTCCGGGGCGTTGCGCGGGTACGGCTCCGAGCTCCGCACCCCCCGCCGGAATATCGTCCTCCGGCCCGTGGTCGGCGCCGACCAGCTCGGCCAGCCGCTTCAGTCCGCGGTGGGCCGCCGTCCGCACCGCGCCGGGCCGCTTGCCCAGGGTCCGGGCCGCGCTCTTGGCGTCGAGCCCGATCACCACCCGGAGCACGACCGCCTCGGCCTGGTCCTGGGGCAGCTGCGCGATGAGGGACATGGCGCGTCCGGTGGCCAGCGACTCCAGCGCCTCGCCCGCGGTGTCGGACTCGGCGGCCTCTCCGGCCAGTTCGCTCTCGTCGCCACCGATCGCGGGGCGCCTGCCCCGCATCCGTATGTGGTCCAGCGAGCGGTTGCGCGCTATCCGGGCCGCCCAGCCGCGGAAGCGGTCGGCGTCGCCGCTGAAGCGGTCGAGGTCACGCGCTATCTGGAGCCAGGACTCGGACGCCACGTCCTCGGCGTCCGGTTCGCCCACCAGCGTCCGTATGTAGCCCAGCAGCCGTGGGTGCACGGCGCGGTACACAGTCCGGAAGGCGTCCTCGTCCCCGTCCTGTGCCGCGAGCACCGCGGCGGTCAACTCCGCGTCGTCCCCCAGCACTCCCTCAACCCGCCCTGCTGATCAGAATCGTAGCTGGTCACCACTACCGCGCCACGCTGCGCGACTCAGCACGCTACGTGGTGGGACGGTGCTCCGTCCATGACTTGTACAACCCGCAACTGTCCCCTGACGCAGCGCGGTGTGACAGAAAACGCACCCGTGGCGCTGAGAGGGGTACGGGGTCGCTCAGCGGCCCCGTGGAAGACGGCCGGGGCCTCTCCTGTGGGGGGTGGCGGCCCCGGTCGTCGTCCCCCACTCCCCATGACGTCACGTCAGGGACACCTCGTCCGGCCTTCCCCGGCCGCGAGCGCGGCGGGACATCACCGCACGCAGCACCCGCCGGCCCTCGGTCGACAGGTCCAGGACCTGGCGCAGGCCCCCGCCCGACTCCGAGGCGAGGCTCTCCAGGATCTCGGTCTGGCGGCGCAGCTCTCCCGTGACGAGCGGACCGCCGCCCGCGGCCCCGGCCGCCCGGAGGGCGGCCGTCCCCACACCGTCGCCGGCCGGGAGGTCGAACGCGCGGTGGACGTCCAGCGCGAGGAGCGAGCAGGCGTCCGCCCAGGCGCGCAGCGGCCCGGCGGCGAAGTCCCGGGGCGCCGCCGCGAGCAGCGCGCGGACGCGGGCCACCGTTTCGTCGGTTCCCGCGGGGATCTCCAGCGCGGCGTACGCGGCGTCCAGGAGGCCGCCCCACCGCTCCGCGCTCCCGCAGCCGGCCCAGAGCGGCCGCAGCGGCTCCGGATCGGCATCGCCCTCCGGCGGCGGGAGGCAGCGGTCCAGACAGGCGACCCCGCTCGCGGCCAGACCCCGCTCGTCGGCACGAGCGATCAGCTCCAGCACATCCATCGACGCCTCCCCCTCCGGTCCATCGGCCCACCGGCCATCGGTCCCCGGGAGCACACCGCTACCCGTTACCGCGTACAGCGCCAGATGGCTGAAAAGCGTCACTCTTCCGGCACGGCGGATCACAACGGGAATCAGCGGGACAGGCTCCCGATGCCCAGACGGTCCAGGAAAGCGAAGAAAAGTTCCTCGCCGGACCGTGCGGGCCGCTCGACGCGCAGGAGTTCCAGCAGGGGCCCTTCGAGGACGCCGCGGCCTGATTCGGCCGCCCACAGGACCGCCCTGGCCGCCGCGTCCTCGGGGGACAGGAAGAGGTCATCGGCCGTCGTGCCGTCCCGGTCGAGGCGTGCGGCCATCGGCGCCCTGCCGAGGCAGGCGTACCAGGACCCGCTGCGCGGTGCCGACGCCTCCACGGCCACGCAGACGCCGTCCATGACGAACCCGAGGAGGACCGGCGCCCGCGCGGCGTCGGCGAGCGCGGCCATGCTGCCGAGCGGCGGCTCGGTGGGGTGGGACCAGACCTGCCACCCGTCCGCGCGGTACTCGCGCAGCGTCAGCCGCTCACGGGCGTCCCGCAGGGCGGGGTGGAAGATGAGCGGCTCACCGCTGCGGCCGACCAGATAGCAGCCCCAGAAACCCACGTCGTGCTCCCCCCGCGGTCCGGGCTGTCATCCTTTCCCGTCCGGCGCCGCGGGAAGCGCGAGAACGGGTCAACCTGGACGGGCCCGGAACCCGGGGGACGCCTGTGCCGCGCGCCCCTCCGGGGGACGCGCGGCACAGGGTGCTGCGAAGGCTCAGCCGATCCGGTCCGCGAGCTGCTGGAACTGCGCCCAGGTCAGCTTCGGCTTCCCCGGGTCCCACAGCTTCTGGGAGACCGCGTTGAGCGGCATCCGGATGCCCGCGGCCACCTGCGCCTGCGTCTGCGCGTTCGGGAAGTCGCCCCAGACCGCGAACCGGCCGCCCAGGATCTGCGGGGAGTACCGCTCGGCCACCGGCTCGGTGCCGCGCAGGACCAGCGGGGTCCACTGCTCGTAGATCCGCTCACCGGTCGGGTACGTGAAGTCGTTGGGCTCGCCCAGCACGTAGTAGAGGTACTCGTCGTTGAGGTTGATCACCTTGCGGCCCTCGGCCAGGTAGTCCTGGGGCGGCCGCGCGCCGATCTCCTTGCCCGTCCAGTACTCGACCTCGATGCCCTTGTCGGCGGTGACCGTCCCGCCGCTGAAGAAGCCGTCGTTCCACGCCTTGGGGATCTTCCCGGCCTTGCGGATGACCGCGGCGCGGTCGTTCAGCCAGCCCTCGGTCAGGTCCTGGACGGTGGCGCCGTCGCCGTACTTCTTCCGTGCGGCCGTGGCCAGCTGCGGGTAGGAGGCGGCCGGGTTGCTCACGGTCAGCGCCTGGTACTCGTCCGCGCCGACGTGGAACCAGCCGCCGGGGAAGAGCTGCGCGTACTCGTCGAGCAGGTCGTCGACGATCTTCGCCGAGCCGGGCTTCGAGATGTCGATGGCGCCCTGCCGCGCCACGCCCTGCGTGTTGCGCAGCTGGAGGTCGGGGTGTGCGCGCAGGACGGCGCCCAGGTGTCCCGGGGAGTCGATCTCGCCGACGATCGTGATGTGCAGGCTCTGGGCGAGCTTCACGATCCTGCCGACCTCGGCCTTGCTGAGGTGCTCCGCGGACACCACCTCGGGGTGCGTGTCGGACTGGATCCGGAAGGCCTGGTCGTCGGAGAAGTGGAGGCCGAGCTGGTTGAGCTTGAGGTCGGCCATCTCGCGCAGCCGGTCCTCTATCCAGCCGGGCGCGTAGTACTTGCGCGCGATGTCGAGGTTGAGCCCGCGCTGCGGCCGGTCGGGGGTGTCGCGCACGACGCCCTCGGGCATCGTGTCGTCGGCCTTGAGCGACTGCTTGAGCGTGCGCGTCCCGTAGAAGACACCGGCCTCACCGGGGCCGCTGATCGTGACCCGGTTGTCCTCGGTCTTCAGGGTGTACGACTCCGGGCCGCCCTTGTCCGAGGAGGCGAGCGCCAGCTGGACGTCACCGGAGCGGGGGGCCTGCTCGCCCCGGTAGCCGATCTTCAGCTCCCCCGCGAGCAGTTTCGCCTCGTCGGCGAGCGCGGGATCGGCCGCGACGACCGCGCTGTCCTTGGCCGGCTTCCAGCCGGGCCCGCGCGCGGCGGTGTGCTCACGGACCGCGGGTATGGTCCGGGGCGTCGTGGAGAGCGGGTAGCTCCGGGTGGGCGACGGCGAGGCGGACGTGCGGGGCGAGGACGAGGCGCCGTTCTGGGTGCCGGGGCCGGAGCCCTCGGGCCAGGCGACGACGGTGAGGGTGACGGCGGCGGCCACCGCGACGGCGGCGCCGGCCACCCGGGGTGCGCGTGAGGGCGACATCGGTCAGAAACCTCCGGATGAGGGGGAAAACAGTTCAAAGAAGATGAGAAAGCCGGGCATTTCCCCCGCCGATTCGTCCATCAAGCGTTCCAAAACACTCCCGTCCGGGTGAATTTCTCGCATCCTTCGACTGTGCTTCGCCTGGTCTCGCTAGCGTGACAGCTCACAGGAACCACTTCTCACTCCCGCCCCGCGCAACCTCGTCGCTGCCCTGCCCCTCTCCAGGGTCACAGATGTCATTCATTCGAGGAGTCCCGCTGTCCAGGTCCAGCGAGTCCCACGCCGACCTGCCGAACCCACCGCAGCAGGCCGGCCGGACGGCCGTTCCCGTCCAGAACCGGGGTCACGCCCCGGGCCTTACGGAGGCCCTGGTGGAGGCCCCCGTTCCGGAACCAGTGTCCGTGAGTACCCACCGGAGTGCCCACTCGAGTGGGCTCGCCCGCTTCAACGCCTGGCCCCGGGACCTGGCCGAGGCCGCCCTGCTGGAGTGCTGCGCCAGCCGCCGCTGGGCGCTGCGCATGGCCGCCCACCGCCCGTACCCGGACCTGGACACGCTGCTCGCCGCCTCCGACGAGGCGGGGTACGACCTGGCGCCCCCCGACCTCGCCGAGGCGCTGGCCGCGGAGAGCGCTCCCTGCCTGCACCACGACGCGCCCCGCGCCGCCCATCTGGCACTGCGCGCGGCGCACGCCGCGTACGAGAGCCGTTTCGGCCACGTCTTCGTGATCTGCCTGGACGGCCTGCGCCCCTCCCAGCACGTCGACCAGGTGCTGGCCGCCATCCGCACCCGGCTGGCGCACGATCCGGACGAGGAGCGTTCGCTGACCGCGGAGGAGATGCGCCGACTCGCCCGGGGCCGCATCATCGAGCTGGTGACGGAGGCCGGCCTGCCGCCCGGCCCGTTCTCCCCCGTGGCATATGGGCCCCGGTAGCCCGTCCGTGCCCGTTTGGCTGCCGCTTTGATCACACCGGAGGCCCCGCCGCCATGGAACCGACAAAGCGTCGCTACGATGGCCGGGGCCGGTGGACCGTACCCGGCCGGGTCAGACCGACAGTCAAGCCGGCCGGCCCCAATCCCCGCTCCCGGAGGGTTCTTCCGTGCCGGCTGGAACGCTGTACCGCGGCCGGGAAGGCATGTGGTCCTGGGTGGCTCATCGAGTCACCGGTGTCCTCATTTTCTTCTTCCTGTTCGTACACGTCCTGGACACCGCTCTCGTCCGCGTCTCCCCCGAGGCGTACGACGACGTCGTGGCCACCTACAAGACTCCGCTCGTGGCGCTGCTCGAGTACGGCCTGGTGGCCGCGATCCTCTTCCACGCGCTGAACGGTCTCCGCATCGTCGCCGTGGACTTCTGGGCCAAGGGCCCGCGCTACCAGAAGCAGATGCTCTGGACCGTCCTGGGTATCTGGGTCGTGCTGATGGTCGGGGCCCTGTACCCCGTCCTCGGCCACGCCGTACGCGAAGTCTTCGGGAGCTGAGGCCGATGTCCACCGAGACACCTTCTTCCGCGATCGGCGACGTCGAGGGCGTCAGCCTGTTCGACGTCGACAACCCGGCCCCGGTGATCGAGCCCCCGCGCAAGCGCACGGGCAGGACCCCCAGGGGTTCGCGCACCAACTTCGAGATGTACGCCTGGCTCTTCATGCGCCTGTCGGGCATCGTGCTGGTCGTCCTCGTCATCGGCCACCTGCTGATCCAGCTGGTGCTGGACGGCGGCGTGTCCAAGATCGGCTTCGCCTTCGTCGCGGGCCGCTGGGCCTCGCCGTTCTGGCAGGTCTGGGACCTGGCGATGCTGTGGCTCGCCATGCTGCACGGCGCCAACGGCCTCCGTACGGTCATCAACGACTACGCCGAACGGGACAACACCCGCTTCTGGCTGAAGATGCTCCTGTACACCGCCACGGTGTTCACCGTCCTGCTGGGCACGCTGGTGATCTTCACCTTCGACCCGAACATCCGCTAGGCGCCGGGACAGAGGGACCAGAGGGAATCATGCAGATCCACAAGTACGACACCGTCATCGTCGGCGCAGGCGGCGCCGGCATGCGCGCGGCCATCGAGTCGACCAAGCGCAGCCGCACCGCCGTGCTCACCAAGCTCTACCCCACCCGCTCCCACACGGGCGCCGCGCAGGGCGGCATGGCCGCCGCGCTGGCCAACGTGGAGGAGGACAACTGGGAGTGGCACACCTTCGACACGATCAAGGGCGGCGACTACCTGGTCGACCAGGACGCCGCCGAGATCCTCGCGAAGGAGGCCATCGACGCCGTCCTCGACCTGGAGAAGATGGGCCTGCCGTTCGGCCGTACGCCCGAGGGCAGGATCGACCAGCGCCGGTTCGGCGGTCACTCCCGCAACCACGGTGAGGCTCCGGTCCGCCGCGCCTGCTACTCGGGCGACCGCACCGGCCACATGATCCTCCAGACGCTGTACCAGAACTGCGTCAAGGAGGGCGTGGAGTTCTTCAACGAGTTCTACGTCCTGGACCAGCTGATCGTCGAGGAGGACGGCGTCAAGAAGTCCGCCGGCGTCGTCGCCTACGAGCTGGCCACCGGCGAGATCCACGTCTTCCAGGCGAAGTCGGTCATCTACGCCTCGGGCGGCACCGGCAAGTTCTTCAAGGTGACGTCGAACGCGCACACCCTGACCGGTGACGGCCAGGCCGCCTGCTACCGCCGGGGCCTGCCGCTGGAGGACATGGAGTTCTTCCAGTTCCACCCGACGGGCATCTGGCGCATGGGCATCCTGCTGACGGAGGGCGCCCGCGGTGAGGGCGGCATCCTCCGCAACAAGGACGGCGAGCGCTTCATGGAGAAGTACGCGCCGGTCATGAAGGACCTCGCGTCCCGTGACGTCGTGTCCCGCTCCATCTACACGGAGATCCGTGAGGGCCGCGGCTGCGGTCCCGAGGGCGACCACGTCTACCTCGACCTCACGCACCTCCCGCCGGAGCAGCTGGACGCGAAGCTCCCCGACATCACCGAGTTCGCGCGCACCTACCTCGGCATCGAGCCCTACACGGACCCGATCCCGATCCAGCCGACCGCGCACTACGCCATGGGCGGCATCCCGACCAACGTCGAGGGCGAGGTGCTGGCCGACAACACCACCGTCGTCCCGGGCCTGTACGCCGCCGGCGAGGTCGCCTGTGTGTCCGTGCACGGCGCCAACCGCCTGGGCACCAACTCGCTGCTCGACATCAACGTCTTCGGACGCCGCTCGGGCATCGCCGCCGCCGAGTACTCCGCGAAGAACGACTTCGTCGAGCTTCCCGAGAACCCGGCCCAGCTGGTCGAGGACCAGGTCGAGCGGCTGCGGAACTCCACGGGCACCGAGCGGGTCTCGGCGCTGCGCCTGGAACTGCAGGAGTGCATGGACGCCAACGTGATGGTGTTCCGCACCGAGCAGACCATCAAGACGGCGGTCGACAAGATCGCCGAGCTGCGCGCGCGCTACCTCGACGTGTCCATCCAGGACAAGGGCAAGCGGTTCAACACGGACCTGCTGGAGGCCATCGAGCTGGGCAACCTGCTCGACCTGGCCGAGGTCATGGCGACCTCCGCGCTGGCCCGCAAGGAGTCCCGCGGTGGTCACTACCGCGAGGACTACCCGAACCGCGACGACGTCAACTTCATGCGCCACACCATGGCGTACCGCGAGGTCGCGGACGACGGCACCGAGTCGATCCGGCTCGACTACAAGCCGGTCGTCACGACCCGCTACCAGCCGATGGAGCGTAAGTACTGATGGCTACCCCGACCCTGGACAAGACCGACAAGGCCGAGGCGGGCTTCGCCGACACGCCGTACATCACGGCCACGTTCCGGATCCGCCGCTTCAACCCCGAGGTCTCCGACGAGGCCCAGTGGCAGGACTTCCAGATCTCGATCGACCCGAAGGAGCGTGTCCTCGACGCCCTTCACAAGATCAAGTGGGAGATGGACGGCACCCTGACCTTCCGCCGCTCCTGCGCGCACGGCATCTGCGGCTCCGACGCGATGCGGATCAACGGCAAGAACAGGCTCGCCTGCAAGACGCTGATCAAGGACATCAACCCGGAGAAGCCGATCACGGTCGAGGCCATCAAGGGCCTCACGGTCCTCAAGGACCTCGTGGTCGACATGGACCCGTTCTTCCAGGCCTACCGCGACGTCATGCCCTTCCTCGTCACCAAGGGGAACGAGCCGACGCGTGAGCGCCTCCAGTCCCCCGAGGACCGTGAGCGCTTCGACGACACCACCAAGTGCATCCTGTGCGCCGCGTGCACGTCCTCGTGCCCGGTGTTCTGGAACGACGGCCAGTACTTCGGCCCGGCGGCCATCGTCAACGCGCACCGCTTCATCTTCGACTCGCGTGACGAGGCCGGTGAGCAGCGGCTGGAGATCCTCAACGACCGTGACGGCGTGTGGCGTTGCCGCACCACGTTCAACTGCACGGACGCCTGCCCGCGTGGCATCGAGGTCACCAAGGCGATCCAGGAAGTGAAGCGCGCGCTGATCACGCGCCGCTTCTGACCCTGGCGTTCGCCTTCCCGGGCCCCGCTCACCGCACGGACCGTGCGGTAAGCGGGGCCTCTTGGTGCGTCGGGCTGTCCGGGACGGTACGGTCGTGCGGAGCCGGTGACCGGCTCGCCTCTCCCGGAGCAGCACGGCGCGGGAGCGGACTGCTCGATGGAGAACGGGGAACGTCATGAGCGATCCGAATCCGTACGCGGACGACTCATACAAGTGGGGCCCGCCCCAGCCGCCCGGCAACCCGCCCACGATGCCGGACGGCCAGGGCTACGGCTACCCGGCCGCCGGCGCCCCTCCCGCGTACGGCTACCCGCAGCCGCTGCCCGACGGCGCGGCACAGCCCGGCCCCGGCTACGGCTATCCGGGCCACGGTCAGCCGACGCAGCCGGGTTTCAACCTGCCGGCCCAGCAGGGCGGCGGCAGTGTGCCGGTGCTCTCGCTCGGTGACATCACCGTACTGAACGACGGCATCGTGACCCCGTCCGGCACCCTGCCGCTCAAGGGTGCGGTGTGGACGGCGACGGACATGTCGCGCACGGAGGAGAAGATCCCGACCGTGGGCATCGTCCTGGCGATCGTCTTCGCCCTGTTCTGCCTGGTCGGCCTGCTGTTCCTGCTGATGAAGGAGAAGCGCACGACCGGCTTCGTGCAGATCACCGTCACCAGCGGCGGACGGTACCACTCGACGATGCTCCCCGCGACGGGTCCCGAGACCTTCCCGTGGGTCATGTCCCAGGTGAACGCCGCGCGTTCGATGAGCGCCTGAGCAGCCTCCCTCCCTCCCCGTGCACGGCGTTCCGGTGGCGCGCCGGAGCGCGGCACCGGCCGGGCGCCCGGCTCCGGCGGAGGCGGCCGCCGGATAGCCTGGGGAGTGTGGTGAAGCATGAGAAGGACGCGGCGGACGCGGACGGTTCGCGAACGGCCGGAGACGGCAGGGCCGCCAGGAGGCCCAAGGCCCCGAAGAGCGAACAGACCCGCACCCTGATCCTGGAGACCGCGCTCAGGCTCTTCGAGGAACGCGGCTACGACCGGACGACGATGCGGGCCGTCGCCCAGGAGGCGGGCGTCTCCGTGGGCAACGCCTACTACTACTTCTCGTCCAAGGAACACCTGGTCCAGGGCTTCTACGACCGGCTGGCCGCCGAGCACGAGGCGGCGGTGCAGCCCGTACTGGCCGGCGACCGGGACCTCACCGTGCGCATCCGGGGCGTGCTGCTCAGCTGGCTGGACGTGGCCGGGCCGTACCACCGCTTCGCCACGCAGTTCTTCAAGAACGCGGCCGACCCGGACAGCCCGCTCTCACCCTTCTCACCGGATTCGGCCGCGGCCCGCGAGGCGGTGATCGCGGTGCACGAGCGCTGCCTGTCCGGCTCCTCGGCCAAGGCCGATCCGGAACTGGCCCGACTGCTGCCGCAGTTGATGTGGCTGATGCAGATGGGCCTGGTGCTGTTCTGGGTCTACGACCGGTCCGAGGGCACGGAGCGCAGCCGCCGGCTCGTGGAGCGCACCGCGCCGATCGCCGCCCGGGCGATCACGCTCTCCCGTTTCCGGGTGCTGCGACCGCTCGTGCGGCAGATCCACGACGTGCTGGTGGAGTTCCTGCCCGGGGCGTCCTCGCGGGTCGCGCGGGACGTCAGATCCAGCTGAGTTCCCACAGCCGCCAGATCCCCGTGCCGTCGGAGAGGTACTGGGATCCGGACACGGACTGCTTGCTGACGACGTAGTCCTTCTTCTGCCACAGCGGGACCAGCGGCACGTCCTCGCCGACCAGCTGCTGGAGTTCCTTGAAGTCGGCGGAGGTGCGCCCGCGGTCGCTGTACTGCTGCGTCGCCGAGATCAGCGCGTCCATCTTCGAGCTGGTGTAGCCGTTGTGGAGGGAGCTGTCGCGGCCGACCAGCGGCTGGCTGAAGGTGTCGGGGTCGGGGAAGTCGGGGAGCCAGCCGAGCGTGTAGGCGTCGTACTGACCGGCCGCGTAGCCCTTCTGGAAGGCCTGCCACTCCACGGCCTTCTCCGTCACCTTGAACAGGCCGTCCTTCTCCAGCTGGCGGACCAGCTCGGCGGACTCCTCCTTGTTGGCGTCGTCGTCGCGGTGGGCGAAGGTGATGTGCATGGGCAGATCCACCCCGGCCTCCTGCATCAGCTGCCTGGCCCGCTTCGGGTCCGACTGCGGGTAGGAGTCGAAGAAGGGGGTGCTGTGGCCGATGTAGCCCTGCGGGATCAGGGAGTAGAGCGGTTCGACGGTGTTGCGGTAGACCTTGGTGACCAGCGGCCCGCGGTCGATGATCCAGGCGATGGCCTGGCGGACCCGCTTGTCGGCGAGCGGCGCGCCGTCACGGACGTTGAAGACGAGGTTGCGGATCTCCGCGCTGTCCGCCTCGGTGACGCGCTGGTCGCTCGCCCCCGGGTCGAGCTTGGCGAGCTGCTCGGACGGGAGCTGACGGTGCGTGACGTCGACGTCCCCGGCCGTCCAGGCGGCCTGGAGCGCCTCGGACCCCTCGAAGTAGCGGATGGCCACGGGGACGCCCGTCTTCTTCAGTGCGCCCTTGTACGTCGGGTTGGGGACCAGTTCCGCGCTGACGCCGGACTCGAACGACTTCAGGGTGTACGGACCAGAGCCGTCGACCAGGTCGTCCGTGCGGAGCTTGTCCTTGGGGTAGCGGGTGCGGTCGACGATGGATCCGGCGCCGGTGGCCAGCTTCTGCGGGAACGTCGCGTCCCTGGCCGAGAGGTTGAAGGTGACCGTGCGGCCCTCGGACACGATGGTGTCGAGGCTGGGGAAGAGCACCGAGGGACCGGCGTCGGCCTTGATCCTGAGCATCCGCTCGAAGGAGTACTTGACGTCCTCCGCCGTGATCTTGCGGCCGTTGGAGAAGGTCAGGTCGTCCCGCATCCTGCACTGGTACGTCTGGAGCTTCTGGCCGACGAAGCCGCAGCTCTCGGCCGCGTCCGGCTCCGGCACGACGGCCCCGGACCTGAAGGTCATCAGGGACTGGTACAGATTGCTGTAGATCGCCCAGGAACCCGCGTCGTAGGCGCCGGCGGGGTCGAGCGAGGTGACCTCGTCGGACGTGCCGACCGTGATCGCGGACTCGTTCGCCTCGTCCGAGGGGAGCAGTTGCCAGGCTCCGACGCCTGCGACGACCAGTACCGCCAGAATCGCGAGAATCCGTAGACGGATGAATCGCATGTGCCGTGCTCCCTTGCCAACCCCACCCCGGCTCGCGTGCACAGAGAGGCACATCAACGCCGCATGTTCACCCTCACCCAATCACACGATATTCACATATGGAAGGCCAGGGTCAAGGCTCACAGGTTTCGCGGTCAGGCCTGCGGGGAAGCGAGTTCCACCACCGTGATGTCGGAGGGGGCGCCGACGCGGACGGGCGGCCCCCAGGCGCCCGCGCCGCGCGAGACGTAGAGCTGTGTGTCGCCGTAGCGCTCGTACCCGGCGACCGTGGGGTTGGCCAGCCCGGCCAGCAGGTTCCCGGGCCAGAGCTGCCCTCCGTGGGTGTGGCCGGAGAGCTGGAGGCCGACGCCGTACTCGACGGCGTCGTCGATGACCACGGGCTGGTGCGCGAGCAGGACGGAGGCACGGCTGCGGTCGCGGTCACCGAGCGCGCGGGCGAAGTCGGGGCCCTGGCCCTCGCTCTCGCCCGCGACGTCGTTGACTCCGGCGAGGTCGAAGCCGGCGACCTCCACGCGGGCGTTCTCCAGCGGGTGCAGGCCCAGTTCGCGTACGTGGTCGACCCACTGGGCCGCGCCGGAGAAGTACTCGTGGTTGCCGGTGACGAAGTAGCTGCCGTGGCGCGCCTCCAGCCCGGCGAGCGGCTCGGCCGCGTGACCGAGATCGGCCACGGACCCGTCGACGAGGTCTCCGACCACGGCGACCAGGTCGGCACCGGTGGCGTTGACCGCGTCCACGATCCGCCGCGTGTGGGCGCGGCCCAGGATGGGGCCGAGGTGGATGTCGCTGACCACGGCGATCCGGAAGCCGTGGGCGGAGCGCGGCAGCCCGGCGAGCCGGACGGTGATCCGCTTGGTGCGGGGGCCGCGCAGTACGCCGTAGGTGCCGTGGCCGACCGTTGCGAGTCCGGCGAGGGCGGCCGCGCCGCCCACGGCGCGGGCGACGAACAGCCGCCGCGAGGGGTCGGCGACGGACGACGGGGCGGGGACCTCGGCGGGCGCCGCGAGGTCCGTACGGCTGCTCCCGGCCCCGGGACCAGGACCGGGATCGGCGGACACGGCCGCGGTGGAAGCGGCGGCGGGCAGGTCCGCACGCCCGGTCTGCTCGGTCTGCTGGGTCTGATCGGCCGGCTCGCCCTGCTCGGCGGGCGGCGCACCGGCTGTCCCGGCGCGGCGGGCGAGCACCCGGCGCAGCAGGGGGCGGACGGCCTCTCCCACCAGCAGCGCCAGCGTCAGGTAGAGCAGGCAGGCCAGCCAGAGGTAGCCCGGCCAGGCCAGGATCTGCTGCACCAGGAAGGGGAAGCCCGCCCGGCCCGAGACGAACGCGCCGACGGTCAGCAGCGGCAGCACGAAGGCCGCGACGGTGCCCGCACGGCGCGCGAGGCTGCCCTTCTCCGTCGTGTCACCGATCAGCCTGCGCCACACGTACCGGTGCACACCGGCGAGCAGCGCGAGAACCGCGACCGCCACGACTACGAAGACCACAACCACGTACGCTCCCCCGCTGAAACGATCCTGTCGGGACGGCGCCCGGCGCCCGCCCCGTCGACTGCCTTATCTGCCTTCGCGACGCAAAGCCCTGACGCCACGGAACCCGATGGCCCCTACAGCCGTCCCCAGAAGAAACGAGGTGACGGCGAGCAGCAGATGGACCCAGAAGTAGGCGGTCGGGTCGCCCGCGTCGTCGAACGCGAGCCCGCTGCCGTCCTTCCAGAGATTCTTGACAAAGGTGACCCAGATGACCCAGCTCCACGCTCCGAAGACGAGCAGGAACCAGGAGACGGGGCGGCTGAGCTTCATGGAATCAGTATCGCCGCCGCGCTCGGGCCGGATCGCCCGGGGTGGGCTGTCCTGGCGGTATGCACGGCGGGTCAGGCCATCCGGGTCCCCATCGCCCGCGAGGCCCTGTACGTTTCCGACCGTGCCTGCTCTGAAAAAGACCGTCATGACGGTCCTCTCTGCCGCTTTGCTGTCCGTAACTGTTGTCAGTCCCGCGGGGGCGGCCGACAAGGACAAGACCGACGACGCACAGCCGAAGCCGACCGGTCCCATGTCGACCGTGGGCGGCGCGCGGCTCGGCCAGGTGGGCACCCAGGTCGACCTGGGGCCGGGCGCGCCGGTGCTGCCGAAGGACCTCAGCGCGCGGTCGTGGATCGTCGCCGACGCGGAGAACGGCCAGGTGCTCGCCGCTCACAACGCGCACTGGCGGCTGCCGCCCGCCTCCACCCTGAAGATGCTGTTCGCCGACACGGTCCTGCCCGCTCTGCAGCCCAAGACCCTGACCCACCTGGTGACCGAGGACGAGCTCTCCGGGGTCGGCGAGGGAAGCAGCCTGGTCGGCGTCAAGGAGGACCACTCGTACACGGTCCACGACCTGTGGCTCGGTGTGTTCCTGCGTTCCGGCAACGACGCGGTGCACGTGCTGTCGGAGATGTACGGCGGTGTGCCCGCGACGGTGGCCGCGATGCAGCGTCACGCCGACGAGCTCCAGGCCCTGGACACCACGGTCGTCTCGCCCGACGGCTACGACGCCCCGAACCAGGTCTCCAGCGCGTACGACCTGACGCTGTTCGCCCGGAGCGGGATGCAGAAGGCGGACTTCCGTGAGTACGCCGCGACGGCGACGGCGGAGTTCCCGGGGGAGCTGAAGAAGGGCAAGCAGGGAAGCTTCGAGATCCAGAACACCAACCGGCTGCTCACCGGGGACATCGGGGTGGAGCCGTACAAGGGCATCGCCGGCGTCAAGAACGGCTACACCACCCACGCGGGCAACACCTTCACCGGAATCGCCGAGCGGAACGGGAAGGTGCTGCTGGTGACGGTCATGAACCCCTCGTCCGAGGAGAGCCACGCCGTCTACAAGGAGGCAGCGGGGCTGCTCGACTGGGGCTTCGCGGCGAACGGCAAGGTGACCCCGGTCGGCGAACTGGTACCGCCGAAGTCCGCCATGATCGCGAAGGGCTCCGAGACGGCGCCGGGCACGGACCAGGGCGCCGGCAAGGAGAAGCACGGGGCGGCGACGGCCCACGCCGCCGCCGCGGGCTCCAGCGGCATCCTGACCGCGCTGTCGGTGGCCGGCGGGGCGCTGGTGGCCCTGGCGGCCGGGGTGTTCCTGGTCAACCGGCGCTGGCCGCTGCCCGACCTGGTGCGTCGCCTCCCCCGTCGCTGACCTCCGCGCCCTCCTGGTCCGCCGGACCGTCCCTGCCCGGTGTCGCGGTCCAGGCGGCGCAGACCAGCAGCAGCTTGGCGCTGAAGTTGATCCACAGGAGGAGTGCGATCGGCACGCCGAAGGCGCCGTACATGCTCTTCGAGGCGACGTCCCGCATGTAGCTGCCGAGGAGCAGTTTGAGCAGCTCGAAGCCGACCGCGCCGACCAGCCCGGCCACGATCAGGCGCCGGCGCGGCGGCTCCACACCGGGCAGCAGTGTCAGCAGGTAGAGCAGGATCAGGAAGTCGGCGAGGACCGCCACGGCCACGGCCGCCACCTGGAGCAGCACCCCGCCCGCGCCGTTCCCGGGGATGCCCAGGCGGTCGGCCGTCCAGCCGATGGCCGTGGAGGCGACGGTGGACAGCGCGATCGTCGCGAGGGCCGCGCCACCGAGGCCGAGCAGCAGACCGGCGTCCTTGATCTTGCGGACGACCGGGTTCCCCTGGTCCACGTCGTCCTTGCCCCAGACGGCGCGCAGGCAGTCCCGCATCGAGCCGATCCAGCCGATGCCGGTGAAGAGCAGCAGGAGACCGGCGACGACCCCCACGGTGCCCGCGTGGGCCACCAGGTTGCCGATGCCGAGCTGGTCCGAGATGCCGGGCACCTGTTCGGCGAGCTTGTGCTCGATCTTGTGGAGCTGGCCGGGGGAGAGCAGCGCGGCGCCGATCGCGGCGCCGAGGGCGATGAGCGGGAAGAGCGCGAGGAAGCTGAGGAAGGTGATCGCCGCGGCGAGCCTGGCCCAGTGGACCCGTTCCAGCGTCTCGTAGGAGCGCCACGCGTGCGTCTCCATCAGCCGTGTGACGAGCGGCCCGACGACGGGAAGTTTTTTCAGCCAGTCCATGACGTACGCGTACCCGTCCGGGCGCGGAAAACCGACGTCTGCGGCCTCCCGAGCCACCTGTCACCCATTTCGGTGAGCGCTGTAACAAATCCCTCAAAAGGGTTTTGCCGGGCGATACGGTCACGTTCGTGTCCGCCCGTCCCGGCCGTCCGCCGCCCTCCGCGCGGCCCCGCCGCCGCCCTGCCCGCTCCGTCACCGCCTCGTCATCCCGCTAGGAGTTATCCCGTGAAGGACGCCTTCGGTGCCCCGCAGTCCCTGCTCGTCCTCGGCGGCACGTCGGAGATCGGCCTGGCCACCGCGCGCCGGCTGATCGCCCGCCGCACCCGGACCGTGCTGCTGGCCGGGCGGCCCTCCCCCGCCCTGGAGCAGGCCGCTGCGGAACTGCGCCGGATGGGCGCCGACGTCCGTACCGTCGCCTTCGACGCCCTCGACTCCGCCTCCCACGAGGAGGTGCTGGGGAAGCTCTTCACCGAGGGCGACATCGACATGGTGCTGATGGCCTTCGGCGTGCTGGGCGACCAGGCGCGCGACGAGGAGGAGCCCCTGTCCGCGGTCCGGGTGGCGCAGACCAACTACACGGGGGCGGTCTCGGCCGGTCTGGTGTGCGCCGGCGCGCTCCAGGCGCAGGGACACGGGTCGCTGGTGGTGCTCTCCTCGGTGGCGGGCGAACGCGCCCGGCGCACCGACTTCATCTACGGCTCCAGCAAGGCGGGCCTGGACGTCTTCGCGCAGGGTCTCGGCGACGCGCTGTACGGGACGGGCGTGCACGTGATGGTGGTACGCCCCGGCTTCGTGCGGTCGCGGATGACGGCCGGGCGCGAGGAGGCACCGCTCGCCACGACTCCGGGCGCGGTCGCGGACGCGATCGTGGCGGGGCTGGCGCGGCGGGCGGAGACGGTGTGGGTACCGGGGGCGCTGAGGGTCGTGATGTCGGCCCTGCGGCACGTGCCCCGCCCGCTGTTCCGGCGGCTGCCGGTGCGGTAGGGCCGGGGTCGGCAGGGTGCCGTGCTCAGGGGTGCAGGGACGGCTGGTCCATGGAGCTGCCGCCCTGGGCCGGTACGGCGGGCGCGCTCCCGCCGCCGCCGAAGGGGAACTCGTTGATCTTGCGCCAGACGCCGTCCGCGCCCTGTTCGTACAGCGCGAAGGAACCGCAGGTCCAGGCCGCCTCGTACGAGGACAGTTCCTCGTACGCGCGGTCCATCGCCTCCTCCGCGATGCCGTGCGCCACGGTCACGTGCGGGTGGTACGGGAACTGCAGCTCGCGCACCAGGGGGCCGGAGGCCTCGCGGACCCGCTTCTGGAGCCAGGAGCAGGCCGAGGCGCCCTCGACGACCTGGACGTAGACGACCGGGGAGAGCGGGCGGAAGGTGCCCGTGCCGGACAGGCGCACGGGGAAGGGGCGGCCGGCCGTGGCGATCTGTGAGAGATGGGTCTCGATCGCCGGCAGGTCGGCCGCCTCGGCCTCGGTCGGCGGAAGAAGGGTGACGTGGGTGGGGATGCCGTACGCGGCAGGGTCCCCGAAGCTCGCGCGCCGCTCCTGGAGCAGGCTGCCGTAAGGCTCCGGGACCGCGATCGAAACGCCAAGCGTTACGGTCCCCACATCGTTCTCCTCAATCTTCGCAGGCCGCACTTCGGTCGTGCCGACGTCAGTGTGGCCCCTTCGGCCGTGGTCTCGCCAGGGTCCTTGGACTCAGTGCTTGGCGGGCAGAAGGCCCATCCGGTCATAGGTCTGCGCCAGCGTCTCGGCGGCGACCGTCCTGGCCTTCTCGGCTCCCTTGGCCAGGAGGGCGTCCAGGGTCTCCGGGTCGTCCAGGTACTCCTGGGTCCGGGTCCGGAACGGGGTGACGAACTCCACCATGACCTCGGCGAGGTCCGTCTTGAGCGCGCCGTAGCCCTTGCCCTCGTACTTCTGTTCGAGGTCGGTGACGGCGGTGCCGGTGAGGGTGGAGTAGATGCTCAGCAGGTTGCTGACGCCGGGCTTCTTCTCCGTGTCGTAGCGGATCACGGTGTCCGTGTCGGTCACCGCGCTCCTGACCTTCTTGGCGGTGACCTTCGGGTCGTCGAGGAGGTTGATCAGGCCCTTCGGCGTGGACGCCGACTTGCTCATCTTGATCGCCGGATCCTGGAGGTCGAAGATCTTCGCCGTCTCCTTGAGGATGTACGGCGCCGGGACGGTGAACGTCCGGCCGAAGCGGCCGTTGAACCGCTCCGCGAGGTCCCGGGTGAGCTCGATGTGCTGGCGCTGGTCCTCGCCGACCGGGACCTGGTTGGCCTGGTACAGCAGGATGTCGGCGACCTGGAGGACCGGGTAGGTGAACAGGCCCACGGTCGCCCGGTCGGCGCCCTGCTTGGCCGACTTGTCCTTGAACTGCGTCATGCGGGACGCCTCGCCGAAGCCGGTGAGGCAGTTCATGATCCAGCCGAGCTGGGCGTGTTCGGGGACGTGGCTCTGGACGAAGAGCGTGCACCGCTCGGGATCGAGCCCGGCCGCCAGCAACTGGGCCGCCGCGAGGCGGGTGTTGGCGCGGAGTTCCTTCGGGTCCTGCGGCACGGTGATCGCGTGCAGGTCCACCACCATGTAGAAGGCGTCGTGGGACTCCTGCAGCGCCACCCACTGGCGGACCGCACCGAGATAGTTGCCGAGGTGGAACGAGCCTGCGGTGGGCTGGATTCCGGAAAGCACGCGGGGTCGATCAGAGGCCATGAACTCATTGTCTCAGGTGTGGAACCGATCTCCGGCAACCGGTGTAGGAAAGATGTGAGGACGCGGGACGGGGCTCCGCAGCCGGGCCTGGAGGAGGGCCGCACCATCGACGTCGGGGGTGGGAGCGGCGGTGTCGGGCATGCCGGAGGGCTGTCCACGGGCCGTGACGACAGCGAGGCGGCGGTGATCGCCCGGGTGCGCGCCGGGGAGGCGGAGGCGTACGCACAGCTGGTGCACGCCCACACGGGGGTCGCGCTGAGAGCGGCGGTCGCCTTCGGCGCGGGGGCCGACGCGGAGGACGTGGTGCAGTCCGCCTTCTTCAAGGCGTACCGGTCCCTGGGGCGTTTCCGGGACGGTGCGCCCTTCAGGCCGTGGCTGCTGCGCATCGTGATGAATGAGACGAGAAACACGGTCCGCTCGGCGGGACGGGCGCGAGCGGTGGCGGGCCGGGAGGCCTGCCACCAGGGCGCGGATCCGGTGATACCCGATTCGGCCGACCCGGCGGTGGCGGCGCTCGCGCAGGAGCGCAGGGCGTTGCTGACGGCCGCGCTGGACGAGCTGAGCGAGGAGCAGCGCCGGGTGGTGACGTGCCGCTATCTGCTGGAGATGGGTGAGGCGGAGACGGCGCAGGCGCTCGGCTGGCCTCGGGGGACGGTGAAGTCCCGGCTGAACCGCGCGCTGAAGAAGCTGGAACGGCGGCTCGGCGGGCAGCTGGGCCCGGAGCGGGACGGACGGGAAGGAGGTGAGGGCGGTGCACGGGGCGACGGGCGGCGATGACCTCGGGGGGCCGGGGCGGCCGGAGAACGGGCGGGCACACGGCGGGGAGCGGGATCCCGGGCAGCGGGCGGACGGGGAGCGGGCGAACGGGCAGCGGGAGCGGCTGCGGGCCGAGCTGATGGCGCTCCGCGCGGGTCTGGACGTGCCGGACACGGACGGCGCGACGATGGCCGAGCGGGTCCTGGCGCAGATAGTCGCGGAAGGGGTGCCCGTCCCGGTGCGGGAGCCCGCCGGGCGGCTTGAGCGGGTCCGCGTGTGGTGCCGCGCACGCCTGCGGGCTCTGGCGGCCGTCCTGGCGGGGCTGCTCGTGGTGCTGGTGCTGACGCCCCCGGTGCGGGCGGCCGTCGTCGACTGGTTCGACTTCGGCGGGGTCGCCGTGCGCCGGGCACCCGGTGCGCCGGGCGTCCCACCGGCCGAGGAGGCGCGGGAGCCGGACTGCGGCGTTCCGCTGCCGATGCCCGAAGCGGTCCGGCGGGCGGGGTTCCGGCCGGTGGTGCCGGGCCTGCTCGGGGCGCCGGACAGCGTGGCGGTGGCCGGCCTGCCGGAGGGCCGGTCGATGATCACGCTGTGCTGGAAGGACGACGGGCGGACGATCCGGCTCGACGCGTTCGAAGCCGGCCTCGATCCGTACGTCACCAAGCAGGTGCGCACCA
The DNA here is from genome assembly GCF_042886395.1 of Streptomyces sp. NPDC058008. Taxonomy (NCBI): domain Bacteria; kingdom Bacillati; phylum Actinomycetota; class Actinomycetes; order Kitasatosporales; family Streptomycetaceae; genus Streptomyces; species Streptomyces sp. NPDC058008. The sequence goes on from NZ_JBHVQX010000046.1 coordinate 48,405, forward strand.
AGCCGGAGTGGGTGGAACTGCACGGCGACGGGCAGGACGGAGACGGGTGGGACGGGCGGGACGGGGCGTGGTTCGCGGAGCCTCATCTCCTGGAGTTCATGCTGACCGGGCAGGACGGCCGCCGGTGGGTCAGGACCGAACGGACCGCCGGCCCGACCCTGTTGTGGATGCGGGACGCCGGGATGACGCTGCGGCTGGAAGGCGTGGACGACGTGCGACGGGCGCGCGCCATAGCGGAGTCCACCCTCTGAGCGGTCGCGGTGCTCCCGGCAGGGCGGCGCCGTGTCCGGCACTCCGAACGGCCGACTCGTCGGGGGCGGGGGCTCGTTCGCCGTGACGGATGCTCGCCGTGGTGGGGGGCCGTTCGCCGTGACGGGGCGGGACCTGAGGGGGCGTGGGCCGCACCACGGCTGCGGTCGGGGGTGGCAGTCGGGGCGGCTTCGGGGGCGGGGCGGGGATGGCGGGGTTTCCTCCGGGCGCGCGGACGGAACCTGACGGCCTCGGCCGGTGTATCCAGGGTGACGCCGTCCGGAAGGGCCGGGCGGGTCGGACAGGGGGACGACATGCGGGAGCGGCCGGGGGGTGGGACGGAGCTGCGGGGGAAGCCGGGGACAGGACGCGGGGGCGGGGTTGTGGCGGGCTTCGGGGGGACGGGGAAGGAAGCACGGTGGGGGCGTCGTCTCGTCGTTCTCGCGGCGGCATCGGCCCTGGCCCTTCTGCCGGCCTCCGAGGCCTCGGCCGGAGGCGCGACGAGTGTGCTGATCACCTCTCCGTCGAGCCGCGAGGCCGTCGCTCTCACCGTCTCCGACCGGAGGTTCGGCGCGCTGGAGAAGCTGCTCGGCCCCGGTGAGGAGGGCGAGCGGGCGCAGCCTTCCGCCCTGGACGGTTCGGTGGGGGCCCGGCAGATCAACGTGACGTGGATGGCACTCGATCTCCAGCCGGCCAGGACCGACCGGGTCTTCCCCGGTGAGGAGGCGGACACCGTCTGGATCCACACCGCCACGGAGGTCCCCGACACCTACCGGGGACGCTGGCACCGGGCCGCCGAACCGGAGGAGTTGGTGGCGCTCCTGGGCGAGCTCGGCCTGATGGGCAGGACGAGTGCGGACGGAGGGAGCCCCGCTCTCTTCCCGGAACCCTGGGACGGCGAGGGCCTGTTCGGGCACGGGGACGGACGGGCGTCGGCTGCGGAGTCCGCGCCCCGGACGGGGTCGGCGTCCGGGGCGGAGATCATGTCGGCGTCCACGCCGGAGGACGCCGGGATGTACGCACGCCTGGACCACTGGTGGTGGGCGATACCCGGCCTCGCGGTGGGCTCGGCGCTCGCCCTCGCGGCCCTTCGGTCAGGGACCGGCCCCGGGAAGCCCGGTCGCCGTCAGAAGTTCGTCGACGGCTGAGCGACAGCGGACCGGGAGGCGGCCGGGCTCCCTCGGCGGCTCCGGGCGGGAGCAGCCGAGAGGCGGAGACGGGAGCGGGGGACGCGGGGCGCGCCGGGCACAGAAGGTTTCCCCGTCCTGTATACGACCGACGATACAAAGTGGGCACAACCCCGCCCACGCCGCACGACGAACGGAGACCCCGTGTCGACCACGGAAACCGCCATCGCCTCCGCCGAGGCGCACAGCGCGCACAACTACCACCCGTTGCCGGTCGTCGTCGCCTCGGCGGACGGCGCCTGGATGACCGATGTCGAGGGGCGTCGTTACCTCGACATGCTGGCCGGGTATTCGGCGCTCAACTTCGGGCACGGCAACAGGCGGCTGATCGACGCCGCCAAGGTCCAGCTCGAACGCGTGACGCTGACCTCGCGCGCCTTCCACCACGACCGCTTCGCGGACTTCTGTACGCAGCTCGCCGAGCTCTGCGGCATGGAGATGGTCCTCCCGATGAACACCGGGGCGGAGGCCGTGGAGACGGCGGTGAAGACGGCCCGGAAGTGGGGTTACCGCGTCAAGGGCGTCCCCGACGGGATGGCGAAGATCATCGTCGCCGCCGACAACTTCCACGGCAGGACCACCACGATCGTCAGCTTCTCCACGGACCAGGAGGCCCGTGCCGACTTCGGCCCGTACACACCGGGGTTCGAGATCGTGCCGTACGGGGATCTCACCGCGCTCGCCGAAGCGATGACGGAGAACACCGTCGCGGTGCTGATGGAACCGATCCAGGGCGAGGCCGGGGTGCTGGTTCCGCCACCGGGCTATCTCGCCGGGGTGCGGGAGATGACCCGTGAGCGGAACGTCCTGTTCATCGCGGACGAGATCCAGTCGGGGCTGGGCCGCACGGGCCGCACCTTCGCCTGTGAGCACGAGGGCGTCGTCCCTGACATGTATGTGCTGGGCAAGGCACTGGGCGGCGGTGTCGTGCCCGTCTCGGCGGTCGTCTCCTCCGCGGCGGTCCTGGGCGTCTACCGGCCGGGCGAGCACGGGTCCACGTTCGGCGGGAATCCGCTGGCCTGCGCGGTCGCTCTGGAGGTGGTCGCGATGCTGCGCACCGGCGAGTTCCAGCAGCGCGCGGCGGAGCTGGGCGACCACCTCCACCACGAGCTGGGGCTGCTGACCGGCGGCTCGGTGCAGGCCGTGCGGGGGCGGGGCCTGTGGGCGGGGGTCGACATCTCCCCTGCGCTCGGTACGGGCCGGGAGATCTCGGAGAAGCTGATGGACCGGGGGGTGCTGGTCAAGGACACCCACGGCTCCACGATCAGGATCGCCCCGCCCCTGGTGATCAGCAAGGAGGACCTGGACTGGGGCCTGGAGCAGCTCCGCGGCGTGCTGGCCGGCTGACGACCCCGGTCCGGCGGGGCGCCGGACGTCGGCTCAGAGGATGACGTGGGGCAGGAAGCGGGCGTACTCGTCCGTGACCAGCCCCGCCGATTCCCGGATGCCGAGCCCCGCGGACTCGTTGTCGACCACCCAGGCGCCGAGCACGGTGCGGTTGCCCGCGAAGTCGGGCAGGGGTGCCAGCTCCTGGTAGCAGCAGGGCTCGTCGCGGAGCACGGGTGCGCTGCCCGGTTCGTGGACGGTGACTCCGGCGCCCTCACGGCCGAGCAGCGGCTTGGCGACGTAGCCCGCTCCGCCGGGCCCCGCCAGTTCGCGGGGGCCGTCGAGGTAGGCGGGGAGGAGGTTGGGGTGCCCCGGATACAGCTCCCAGAGGATGGCCAGCAGGGCCTTGTTGGAGAGGAGCATCTTCCAGGCGGGCTCGATCCAGCAGGTGCTGCCCGTGCCACCGCCGTTGTCGAGGGTGGTCAGCACGTGCGGGCCGAAACGGTCCGTCGTCAGCCATTCCCACGGGTACAGCTTGAAGCAGCTGCGGATGAAGCGGAGCCTCTCGTCGACGAACCGGCCGGTGAGCTGGTCCCAGCCGATCCGTTCGACGGAGAGCGCCTCGGTCTCGATGCCGGCCTGCGCCGCGGTTTCCCGCAGATAGGCCACCGTCATCAGGTCCTCGCCCAGCTCGTCACCGTCGGAGTGGGCGAAGTGCAGGGGACCCGGCGGCAGCAGAGGTGCCTGTCGCTTCCACGCCTCGACGAGCCGCTCGTGGAGGGAGTTCCACTGGTCGGCTCCGGGGAAGCGGTCCTCCATCCAGAACCACTGGGGGCTGGCGGCCTCCACCAGCGAGGTGGGGGTGTCCGCGTTGTACTCCAGCATCCTGGCCGGACCGGTCCCGTCGTACCGCAGGTCGAACCTTCCGTACAGGGACGGGAGTTCGGCTCGGCGTCGCCAGGACTCGGCGATCAGGCGCACCAGCCGGGGGTCGGTGATGCCGAGGGCGGCGAAGCGGTCGTGCTCGACGATGTGTGCGGCGGCGGCCAGACACATCGTGTGGAGTTCCTCCACGACCTCTTCCAGTGCCTCGACCTCGGGCAGGGAGAAGACGTAGTAGGCGCTCTCGTCCCAGTAGGGGCGCAGGGATCCGTCCGGGTAGCGCGTCAGGGGGTAGATCAGCCCCTGCTCCTCGACGGTCTGCTGCCAGCCGGGGCGCGGCTCCGTGGTGCGGCGTTCCATCGGGTGTCAGCCGCCGCTGGAGCTGGAGGAACCGAACCCGCCGCGATCGACGGCCGACTTGTCGAAACTGCCGCCCGAGACACGGTTCTTCTTGCTGTTGCCGCCGTAGTAGTACGAACCGCTGCCGTTGCTGTTCTTGCACTCGTAACTCGGCAGGATCTCCCGGGTCACGCGATCCACGCACCGCTTGTCCGGTTCCGAACCGCACGCGGTGAGCGTCGCCGCGAGTACACCCATGCCGCCGAGCACGACGGTGCCCGACCTCAATGTGCGCCTGTCCATGTTCTGTTCTCCCCCGTCACAACCAAGAGCCGGTTCACGTACCCGTGAACTGCCAGTCAGATTAGATGCATGACTCCGGTGGCCGAAACCCGGCGCCGCTCACTCCTCTCATCCGCCTGCCTGCCCTCGACAACGGAACATCCGGCTCCGCCCGGTGGTCGCAGCGTCCGGCGGTACGTCTACGGGAGTACCCGGCGGAGCGCGTCCAGGGCACCGGCCCAGCCACTCTCCGACGGCGTGCCGTAGCCGATGACCAGCCCGTCGCGGCCTGGTGCCAGGCCGGGTGCTTCGCTCGGCGCCAGGCCCGGCGCCGCGCCCGGTGCCAGGCCAGGTGCCGCGCTCGGTGCCACGCCCGGCTCCGGCGGCTCCGGCTCCGCAACCGGGCCAGGTCCTACGCCCGGCTCCCCGGCCGGTTGTGGGGCAGGCCTCATGCCCGACTCGGGGTCAGGTTGCGTGGCCGGTTGGGTGTCCGGTTCCGCGTCAGGGTGACGGAAGCGTGAGAGCCGTTCCAGGGCGAGCCCTTGCCAGGCGGCCGCCTGGGCGACCGACTGCTCGGTCCCGGGCGGAAGTTCGAGCACGGCGTGCAGCCCTGCGGCGATGCCGCTCACCCGGAGATCCGGGGCCAGTCCGGCGAGCGCGTCGACGAGCTGGTCGCGGCGGCGCCGGTAGCGCAGGCGCATGGCCCGTACGTGCCGGTCGTACGCCCCCGACGCGATGAACTCCGCGAGCGTCAGCTGGTCCGGCGACCCGGACATCCACTCGAAGCCGCCCTTCGCGGCGCAGACCTCCTCCACCAGTCCCTCCGGCAGCACCATCCAGGCCAGCCGCAGCCCGGGGGCCAGGGACTTGCTGGCCGTTCCCATGTAGACGACCCGTTCGGGATCGAGCCCCTGGAGGGCACCCACCGGCTGGCGGTCGTAACGGAATTCGCCGTCGTAGTCGTCCTCCAGGATCAGGCCGCCCGAGGACCGTGCCCAGTCGACGGCCTCGGCCCGGCGGTCGGGGTGCAGCGGGACGCCCGTGGGGAACTGGTGGGCGGGTGTCAGCAGCATCGCGCCCACACCCGGCTCCCCTGCCAGCGACCCGGTCCTGGCCCCCAGGGCGTCCACCGGAAGGCACGGGGTGCGCAGGCCGGCGTCGGCCAGGAGGTTCCGGTGGATGTCCAGCCCGTACGACTCGACGGCGACCTCCTGTACCCGACGGCGCCGCAGTACCTTCCCCATCAGCGTGAGCCCATGGACGAACCCGGAGCAGATCACGATGCGGTGCGGGTCGGCGTACACGCCGCGCGCCCGCGCCAGGTAGTCCGCCAGCACGCTCCGCAGTTCGATGCGGCCCTGCGGATCGTCGTAGCCGAAGGCCGCGTCGGGAGCGGCGGTGAGCGCGCGCCGGGCGGCCTTGAGCCACTCGGCGCGCGGGAAGGACGAGAGGTCGGGCGACCCCGGCATCAGGTTGTGGACGGGCCTGCGGCGCACCCGCCGGGTCCTCGCACCCGTCGTGGCCGGCCCGGGCGCCGCGGCCCGCTGCGCGACCCTGGTTCCCGAACCCTGGCGGGCGGTGAGCCAGCCCTCGGCCACGAGCTCGGCGTACGCGTCGGCGACGGTGTTGCGGGCGATGCCGAGGTCCGCGGCGAGCGTCCGGGAGGAGGGCAGCCTGGTTCCGGGGGTCAGCCGTCCGGTGCGCACGGCGTCCCTCAGCGCGTTCATCAGACCGCTGCGCAGGCCCGTGCCGACCGGTTCGATGTGCAGGTCGGCGCCGAAAGCGGCCCAGGAATCTGTCATGGAAATGGACCATACCGGTGCGCCATCCGGCCATTAGCGTCGTACCCATGACCACGCACACGCATCACGAAGGACCCACCGGCAACGCTCCGGAGCACCCTGCCCGGCTCCCGTGGACCCAGCTCGCCCCCGATGTCTACAAGGCCATGGTCCGGCTGGACGCGGCGTCCCGTAAGGGACTCGACCCGACGTTGCTGGAATTGGTGAAGATCCGCGCGTCGCAGCTCAACCACTGCGCCTTCTGCCTGGACATGCACTCGAAGGACGCCCTCGCGGCGGGCGAGTCCGTCGAGCGGATCATCCAGCTCAGCGCCTGGGAGGAGTCTCAGCACTTCTACACGCCCAAGGAGCTGGCGGCGATCCGGCTGACGGAGGCGGTGACGGTCCTGACCGACGGTTTCGTACCGGACGACGTCTACGCGGACGCCGCCGAGCTCTTCGAGGAGGCCGAGCTCGCCCAGCTGATCGCCGCGATCACGGTGATCAACGCCTGGAACCGGTTCGGAGTGACCGCCCGCCTGACCCCGGGCCACTACACGCCCGGCGACGTCAAGCACTGAGCCGTCGCCGCGCGGGCGGAACAGGAAGCACCGCCCGGTCCGGACCGGGCGGCGGGACCGAACTGTCCCCGCCCCGTCTGCTCTCCTTGCCCTGTTCGGACCGGGCGGGAACCCTTATCCCCGCGCCGGGCAGGAATCCCGGTCCCGGCCGGACCGGGCGGAGGCCACCGTCCCGACCGGACCAAGCAGGAACCACCACTCCCTGCGAACCGAGCAGGAATCACGGTGCCGACCGGACCGCGCAGAGATCACTGTCCCGACCAGACCGCGCAGGAACGACCACTCCCTGCGAACCGAGCAGGAACCCGCAACCCCGGCCGGACCGCGCAGAGATCACCGTCCCCTCCGGACCGGGCAGGAACCGGCAACCCCGGCCGGATCCAGTCGGAATCCGCAGCGGCCTCGTAGCGCCCCGAACGCCCCCGCCGGGGACGGTCCCTGGGCGGCGCGCATCGGATGCCGGGCGTCGGTGCGCTGCCCGCTGAGCACCGGGCGCAGAAGCCGAGCACCCGGCGCTTCCGTCAAGGCCGTCGAGTACCGCCGGGCTCCCTCGGCGCCGAAGCACCGCGCCCCGGGCGCCCGCCGGGCAGCTCACCCCACGCTCCGCACTCCTCGTACTCCCCCGCTGCCCCCACACCGCCCCCACCAGCTTTCGCGCAGCCGCAGGCGCAGCCGCAGACCCAGCCAGCCCCGTTGCCCCAGACCCGTACGCTCCCCGGCCCCGCTCCTCCACGCCACCGCACCCGCCCCGTTCCCTCTCACCCGCCCGGAGCTCCGATGAACGAGAACGCGTCCGTCTTCCGTGCCCTGCACCACGGCCGGCCGCCAGGTGATCCGCTGGTCCTTCCCGGCCCGTGGGACGCCGCGAGTGCCCGTGTGTTCGAGGAAGCGGGCTTCCCGGCCCTGGCCACGCCCAGCGCCGGTGTCGCCGCCTCCCTGGGGTACGCCGACGGCCGGACGCCCGCCGCCGAGATGTTCGCGGCTGTGTCCCGGATCGCCCGAGCGGTGTCCGTTCCCGTGTCGGCGGACGTGGAGGCCGGGTACGGCCTCGCCCCGGACGAACTCGTCGAGCGACTCCTGGAGGCGGGAGCGGTCGGCTGCAATCTGGAGGACTCCGTCGGCGGGGTGCTCGTGGACCCGCGACGGCAGGCCGACCGGCTCGCGGAGGTGCGCGCCGCGGCGGGCGGGCTGCTCTTCGTCAACGCCCGTGTGGACACGTACATCCACGGGGCCCCGGACATCGTGGACGTGGTCACGGAGACGGTCACCCGGGCCCGGCTCTACGCCGAGGCCGGCGCGGACTGCGTCTATCCGATCATGGCCCCGGCGGAGGACCTTCCCCGTCTGGCCGCCGGAGTCCCGGTGCCGCTGAACGCCCTGTCCGCGCCCGACGGCCCGGCCGTCACCCGCAGGCTCGGCGAGCTGGGCGCGACGAGGATCACCTTCGGCCCGCAGCTGCAACGCGGGGCGGCCGCCGCGGTGGGCGGCCTCGCGGACCGGCTGCTCGGCCGCTGAGCGCGCGGAGCCTTCCGGACGACGCAGGAGGGCGCCCCCCGCCGCGGTGGGGCCGGGGGGGCCCGCCGGGGGGGGC
>NZ_JBHVQX010000047.1:0-18582 GCF_042886395.1 Streptomyces sp. NPDC058008
ATTTTCCTACATGTGGCGTGAGGGGCACACGCCGCACGGCCCGTTGTCGGCGCCCTTGTCATCGCCGCCTCCGGGGGTGGCGGGCGCGCCGCCTCCGGCCGTTCCCGGAGGCGCCGCGCCTACTGCAGGGCGTGTACCGCGACCCGGAACAGGGCGGGCAGCCGGTGGGCGGCCGGCACGATCAGGCCCGCCGTCAGCGGGTGTCCCGCGGCGCCCAGCAGGGCTCCCGTGAGCAGCCGGTGCCGCCGTGTCAGCCGTGCCCAGTGCGCGGGATAGGCCTCGGGCCGTCCCGCCGCGAGGCAGTCGACCGCGGCCGACGCGGTCGCCGCCGCCAGGGCGATGCCCTCGCCGGTGAGCGCGTCGACGTAGCCCGCCGCGTCGCCGGCCAGCAGGACGCGTCCGGCTCTCGGTGCCCCGGCGGTCTGCCGCAGGGGGCCCGCGCCGCGTACGGGCCCGGCCTCCAGCCCTCGCAGTCGGCGGGCCAGCGCGGGGAAGGCGGAGAGGTGCTGCTCGTGGGAGCGCCGGTGCCGGCTGAGTACGGCGACACCGACCAGCTCCTCCCCCACCGGGGTCACGTACGCCTCGCCCTCGCGCGACCAGTGCACCTCGACGTGGTCCGTCCAGGGTGCGACGCGGTAGTGGCGGCGCAGCCCGTACCGGCGCGGTGCGGCGCAGGGGCGTTCCAGGCCGAGCGCGCGGCGCAACGGCGAGTGCAGGCCGTCGGCGGCGATCAGCCAGCGGGCCGTCAGGCCGGCCGTGGTGACCGTGCCGTCGCCCTGGCGGACCTCCTCCGCCCTGCCGGTGACGAGGCGCACGCCGAGCTCGCGGGCCCGCCGGTGCAGCGCGGAGTGCAGCTCGGTGCGCCGGACACCGAGTCCGGGGTGGCCCCGGAAGGCCGCCTGGGCCTGCCGGGCGCCCTCGACGTAGCGGATGCCGCGGAGTTCGCTGCCCACCGGGGTGACGCCCAGGGCGCGCAGGGCGGCGACCCCGCTGGGCATGATTCCCTCACCGCAGGCCTTGTCCACGGGCGCGGGCCGGGGTTCGACGACGACGGCCTCCAGTCCGGCCGTCGCCGCCCGGATCGCCGCCGCCAGGCCCGCCGGCCCGCCGCCCGCCACCAGGATGTCGATCACGCGGGCGCGTCCGCTGTCGCGAGGCGGGCCAGCGCGCCGTTCTCGCACCGGACGCGTACGGCCATGAGCGCCGCGTTGAGCACGGTGAAGAGCAGGGCGGTCACCCAGGCGCCGTGGACCAGCGGGAGGGCGGCCCCCTCGGCTGCGACGGCCACGTAGTTGGGGTGGCGCAGCCACCGGTAGGGCCCGCCGGTCACCAGGGGCAGTCCCGGGACGACGATGACCCGGGTGTTCCAGCGGCGCCCCAGTGTGCGGACGCACCACCAGCGCAGTCCCTGCGCGGCGGCCACCACCGCCACCAGGGCCCAGCCGGCCGGGCCGGGGAAGGGGCGGCCGGCCAGCCAGGCCTCGGCGAGGCACCCGGCGAGCAGCGCGGTGTGCAGGGCCACCATCGCCGGATAGTGCCCGCGGCCGGCTTCGGTGCCGCCGTGGGCCAGGCTCCAGCGGGCGTTGCGCAGCGCCACCACGAGCTCGGCGACGCGCTCGGCCGCCACGGCGAGCACGAGGACCGTGTACCAGATCATGTCCACCTCCGGACTACCAGCGCAGCAGCACCAGTTCGCAGCAGAACCCGGGCCCCATGGCCAGCAGCAGCCCGGGCGTCCCCGGCTCGGGCCTGCGCTGCTCCATCGTGTCCCGGAGGACGTGCAGGACCGAGGACGACGAGAGGTTGCCGACCTCGGCCAGCGAGCGCCAGGTGACGTCGAGCGCGCCCTCGGGAAGGGACAGCGCGTCGGCGACGGCCTCCAGGACCTTGGGGCCGCCGGGGTGGCTCACCCAGCGGGCCACGTCCTTGGGTTTCAGCCCGTGGTGTTCCAGGAAGCCGGTGACGTCCTCGGCGAGGTAGCGGCGTACGACGCCGGGGACGGACGGGTCGAGGACCACGCCGAAGCCGGATCCCCTGATGTCCCAGCCCATCAGGTGCCCGGTGTCCGGGTACATGCGGCTGCGGGTGTCCACCACCTCGGGGCCGTCCGCCGGTGACGCGCGCCCGCCGCCGACGAGAACGGCGGCCGCCGCTCCGTCGCCGAAGAGGGCGGTGGCGACCAGGTTGGCGGGGCTCGCGTCGTCGCGCTGGAAGGTCAGGGAGCAGAGCTCGACCGAGAGCAGGACCGCGACCTGCCCCGGCCGTCCGAGCAGGTAGTCGTGCAGCCGCGCCACCCCGGCGGCCCCGGCGACGCAGCCGAGCCCGAAGACGGGGATCCGTTTCACGTCCGGGCGCAGACCGAGCCGTCCGACGAGCCGCGCGTCGACGGAGGGCGCCGCGATCCCGGTGACCGAGGTGAACATCAGCAGGTCCACGTCCACGGGCCGCAGTCCGGCCTTGTCGAGTGCGCCGCGGACCGCTTCGGCGCCGAGGTCGACGGCGGCGCCGATGAACACGTCGTTCGCCGCCCCGAAGCCGTCGAGTCCGCCGTAGCGTTCCAGGGGCAGCACCGTGTTCCGGTTGCGCACCCCCGCGTTGGCGTGGATCCGGTCCAGCACCCGCCGGTCCGCCCCCGCGGGCAGACAGCTGGCCGCCACCATGTCGGTGATGGCGCGCTGGGTGTGGCGGTGCGGCGGCAGGACTCCGTGCACAGCCGCGATCCGGGTCACCCCGGCCACCGCTTCCGAGAGATCATGTCCCACATCCTGCCCACAGAGCGGGGCAAATCGGAGCACATGCCACGCGCGGCTGCCGTGTCCGTGCGTCGCGGGGTCCCTACGATCGCCTCGTGGACACCACGGACCGGCCTCCGGTACCCCTGCGCGCCCCGCGCCCGACGCGGGCCGCGGGTCTCCTGCTGTCCTGCCATCCGGGCCCGGTCGCGGCCGTGACGGTGCTCGTCACGGCACTCGCCGTCAGTTCGGGCCCGGGAGTGGCCCGTTGGGCCCTGGTCGCCGCCGCCGTGCTGGCCGGGCAGCTCTCGGTGGGCTGGTGCAACGACGCCTTCGACGCCCGGCGGGACGCCGAGGCCGCGCGTCCGGGGAAGCCGGTGGCGCGCGGCACGGTGGAGCCGGGTGCGGTGTGGCGCGCGGCGTTCGCCGCGCTGTTCGTGTGCGTGGTGCTGTCGTCGGCCTGCGGGACGGCGGCCGGTGCCGTGCATCTGGCCGGGGTCCTGGCGGCGTGGGCGTACAACCTGAGGCTCAAGGAGACGGTGCTGTCGTGGCTGCCGTACGTGATCGGCTTCGGCAGCCTTCCGTGTCTGGTGGCGCTGAGTCTGCCCGGAAGCCCGTGGCCCGCGTGGTGGGCGGTGGCGGCGGGCGCGCTGCTCGGGTTCGCGGCCCATCTGGGGGACGTGCTGCCGGACATCGAGGCGGATCTGCGGGCGGGTGTGCGGGGCCTGCCGCAGCGGCTGGGCACGGTCCGCACCCGGCTCCTGCTCCCCCTCCCGCTGGTGGCGGCCACCGCGGTGCTGGTCCTGGGGCCGCCGGGGGCTCCGGGCGGAGGCGCGGTCGTCGTCCTCTCCGGGATCGCGCTCTGCGCCGTGGCGGCGACCGCGGCCTGCGCGGGTCCACGGCCGGCCGGGACCTGGCGCAAGGCCGCGCTCGCGGGGACCGTCGCGGTGGCCGCGGCCGATGTGGCGCTGCTGCTTGCGCGGGGCGCGGAGTTCGCCTGACGGCCCGTACGCCTGCTGCCGTACGGGCCGCCGGTGCGCGGTGACCGCTACTGGCCGGCGAGGCCGGTGTGCGCGATGCCGCGCACGATCTGCCGCTGGAAGAACGCGAAGACGATCAGGAGGGGCATTCCGGCGATCACGAGCGAGGCCATGATCTGCGCGTAGCGCACCCCGAAGGACGACTGGACGTTCACGAGGCCGACGGGCAGGGTCATGCCGCCCGGGTCGGTGGTCACGAGGAACGGCCACAGGAAGTTGTTCCAGGTGGAGATGAACGTGAAGATCGCCACGGCCGCCAGCACGGGCCGGGACAGCGGGACGACGATGGTCCAGAACACCCGCCAGCGGCCCGCGCCGTCGACGAAGGCCGCCTCCTCCAGTTCGCGCGGCACGCCCTCGAAGAACTTCACCAGGATGAAGACCATGGCGGGCACGGCGACCTGGGGCAGGATCACACCCCAGTAGGTGTCGACGAGGCCCAGCTGGACCATCTCGCGGAACAGCGGCGCGATGAGCACCTGCGGGGGCACCATGATGCCGGCCAGGACCAGCCCGTGGAGCAGCCGCCGGCCGCGGAACTCGGTGCGGGTGAATCCGTAGGCGGCCATCGCGCAGGTGACGACGGTGAGCAGGGTGGTCATGACGGAGATGTACGCCGAGTTCATGAGCCAGACCATCAGGTCGCCGGACTCCCAGACCTTGCGGTAGGCGTCGAAGGTGACGTGCGAGCCGGTCCAGGAGAGCGGTGTCCTCGTCGTGTCGCCCTCCGGCTTCAGGGAGGTGGCGACGGCCCAGGCGAGCGGGAGGAGCCAGGCCGCGGTGAGGAGCAGGGCGAGGACGAGCAGGACGATCCTGCCGCGGGTCCAGCGCGGGCGGCGGCCCCCCGCGTCCGAGGACCGCTCGGAGGACGGGGCGGGACCGGTCGTGACGGCGGCGGAAGTACTCACTTCGCGGCCTCCTCAGCTCGGCGCCGGGACAGCAGGGGCTGCACCAGGGAGACGGTCAGGATCAGGGCGAAGAAGATGTACGAGACGGCCGAGGCGTAGCCGATGCGGTAGCCGGTGAAGCCCTGCTGGTAGACGTACTGGAGGATCGGCCGGGTGGATTCGTCCGGGCCGCCGCCGGTCATGATGTAGACCTGGTCGAAGATCTTCAGCGAGGCCAGTACCTGGAGGACCACGACCAGCCCGGTGGTGCGGCGGAGCATCGGCAGGGTGATGTGCAGGAGCCGCTTGCCCGCGCCGGCCCCGTCCAGTTCGGCGGCCTCGTACAGATGCGCCGGGATGGCCTGGAGCGCGGCGAGGTAGAGCAGGAAGTTGAAGCCGACGGTCCACCAGACGGTGGTCGCCACGATGCTGAGCATCGCGTACCGCTCGTCGGTCAGCCATCCGATGTCGGGCGTCAGCCCCACGGTGGCGAGCAGTTGGTCGGCGAGGCCGAAGCCGGACGGCAGGATCATGTTCATGAAGAGCAGGCAGACGACCCCGGACGGCAGCAGGAACGGTGCGAACCAGCTCAGCCGCCACAGCCACTGCACGACCCGGAGCTGATGGGCGAGCAGGGCCAGCACGAGGCCGACGACGACGAGGGGGACGGTGGACAGGACGGTGAACCAGACGGTGTTCCAGAGCGAGGACCAGACGTCGGGGTCGCGCACGGCCTCGGCGTAGTTGTCGAGTCCGGTGAACTCGCCGCCGGTGCCGGTGATGTTCTCACTGGTCAGGCTCATGCCAAGACCGGATATCAGCGGCCAGACCAGGAACAGGGCGTACACGAGGAGGAAGGGCGCGATGAACACCAGGCCGTGCTCGGTCCACTTCCTGCGCACGGCGCGGGCCGGGCGTCCGGAGGCGCGCCCGGTGCTCACGGCGGGCGCCGGCACCGGGGCGGTGGTGGAGGTCATGACGCGGCTCCCGGGAGGGGGTTGCGGGTGTCGAGGAGTGTCCGCAGCCGGGCCCTGGCCTCGGTCAGGGCGTTGCGCGGGCTCCGGGAGCCGGTGAGGACCCCGGAGAACACGGCGCCCAGCTCGATCCACAGCCGGGAGGCGGAGCCCGCGAACCACGCCGGCTCGTCGAGTGCGACGTCGTCGATGACCGAGCGGTATTCGGACTGCGGCTTGAGGGCGAGGTAGGCAGGGTCGTCGAGCACCGGCAGGTAGGCGGGGACGTGCCCGCCCTCGGCCCAGGCCACGGAGTGCTTCAGCATCCAGGCGACGAGCGTGTGCGCCGCCTCGTTCGTGGCGCCGCCGCGTTCCTTCTGGTGCGGCAGGACGAAGGCGTGGCAGTCGGCCTGGGCCGCCGCGGTGCCGAAGAGCGCCGGGACACGGGTCATGGAGAACGGGAGCCCGGTGGTCCTGAACGTGGTGATCTCCCACTCGCCGTTGAGGTGGAAGGCGGTCTTCCCGCCGTTGAAGACGCCGACGGATCCCGCGTAGTCGACACGGCGCACCATCAGGCCTTCCTCGACGAGCCGGGCCAGGTACTCCAGCACCCGCAGCGCCTTGGCGTCGTCCAGCGCGAGCCGCTTCCCGTCCGCGGAGAGCACCGTGCCGCCGGTCTGCGCGTAGAAGGTGGAGAACAGACGCCAGGGCGTGATGCAGTCGGGTCCGAGCGTCTCGGTCACCAGTCCCGGCTGCCCGGTCACCTTCTTCGCGGTGCGCAGGGCGTCGGCGAACTCCTCCGCGCCGGTGATCGCCGCGAGCCGGCCGCCCCGCGTGAGTCCGGCCTTCTCGCAGATCTCGGTCTGGTAGTAGAGGACGAAGGGGTGGGTGTCGAGCGGGACGGCGTACTGCCTGCCGCCCACCTGTCCCCGGCGCCAGATGTCCGGTGGGAAGTCCTCCTCCCGCACCCCGTGTTCGGCCAGCAGGCCGAGGTCGAACGGGTCGAGGAGCCGGCCGGGGGCGAAGCCGGCGAGCCGGGCGAGGTGCAGGGCGGCGAGCTCGGGGGCCCGTCCGCCGGCGCCCGCCATGCCCAGCTTGGTGTAGTAGGGGGCTCCCCACTGCAGGGTCGAGGCCTCCAGCGCGATCTCCGGGTGCCCGGCCCGGAAGTCGTCCAGCATGCCCTGCATGGTGACGCCGTCGCCGCCGCCGAACAGGTGCCAGTACCGCAGCAGCGTCTGCCCCGGACCCGCTGCGGTCGCGGGCGCGGCACAGCCGGACAGGGAGCCCAGGGCTCCGGTGGCGGCCAGGGCGCCGGCACCGCCCGCGAGGGCTCGGCGCCGGCTGAGGAGGGGTGGTTGCATGGCGGCTCGTCTCGACTCGTCTCTGACGTACGGGGACGCGCGAAGGAGGGGCAGCGCGTTCGGTATTTCGGCGCACGCCCGTCACTTCGGACGGGACCGTAGGCGCGGGGCAGGGCGGCGTCAATGACTCGCACTGAAATCGCGAACAATGTTCGACCTGGCGAACAGGGCGCACCGTTCGCGTCTCCTGGCCGACGGCCGGAGGGGGACGCGCGGGCACACGCGAGGAGATATCGCGAGGATCGGAGCACATTTCCTACTGGGGGGTAGGCCCGCCCGGCATCCTTGCTATACCTTCCGTCTAACAAGCGGGGACGGAAGGCCGCCCGGCTACGGCCGGCACCGGTCCCTCACCGAAGGCTGCCGCCGATCCTGCCCGGCAGCACGGCATATGACGAGCCGTCACCCCACAACGCGTCCATGACAGCACCAGGGACATCACTGACGATCCGAGGAGCCGCACCATGGCAAGCAGCACCGTCCGGCCGGACGCAGAGGACCGGCCCCCCGAGGACCACCTCACCCGCCGCCTGCTCGACTCGGCCGCCGAACTGGCCTACGACCCGGCCACCGAGGTCGACTGGGACACCCCGCTGGACAAGGAGTTCCACGGTGCGAGCCCGGAGTGGAGCACCCTGTACGGCACCGCCTACTGGGGCGAGCTGTCCGAGGAGCAGCGCAAGGAACTGACCCGCCAGGAAGCCGCCTCGGTGGCGAGCACCGGCATCTGGTTCGAGATGATCCTCCAGCAGATGGTCCTGCGCGACGTCTACGCGAAGGACCCCACCAGCGCGGACGTCCAGTGGGCGCTGACCGAGATAGCCGAGGAGTGCCGGCACTCCATCATGTTCGCGCGCGGCGCGCAGAAGCTGGGTGCCCCGCCCTACCGGCCGCACCGGCTGGCGGTGGAACTGGGCAGGGCCTTCAAGACGCTCGCGTTCGGTGAGGCGGCGTACGCGGCGATCCTGGTCGCCGAGGAGGTCCTCGACGTCATGCAGCGCGACTGGATGCGGGACGAGCGGGTCGTGCCCTTCGTCCGCACCATCAACAACATCCATGTCGTCGAGGAGTCCCGGCACATGAAGTTCGCCCGCGCGGAGACCCGCCGGCACCTCAGCGGCGCGGGCCCGGTGCGGCGCAGGATCAACGCCCTGGTCATCGCCATCGCGTCGTACGTCATCGTCACCAGCATGGTGAACAAGGACGTCTACGCCAACGCCGGGCTCGACGGGAAGCGCGCCCTCGGCGAGGCGAAGGCCAACGAGCACCACAGGTCGATGATGCGGTCGAGCTGTTCGGGGCTCATGGACTTCCTGGCCTCGGCCCGCCTGCTCACCAAGCCCGCCCTGGTGTTCTACAAGCGTGCCCATCTGATCTGAGCGGACGACATGACCTACGCCATCACCCAGACGTGCTGCAGTGACGCCACCTGTGTCTCGGTGTGCCCCGTCAACTGCATCCATCCGACGCCGGAGGAACCCGACTTCGGCCGGACGGAGATGCTGTACATCGACCCGAGGTCCTGCATCGACTGCGGCGCCTGCGCGGACGCCTGCCCGGTGGAGGCGGTCTTCCCGGTGGACAGCCTGCCCGCGGCCCAGCGTGAGTACGGCCCCCTCAACGCGGCGTACTTCGCGGACCGGGAGACCGGACAGGAGCCCGGGGGGCCGAACTTCCACGTGTGGGGCGAGCCGGCCTTCACGCGCAGCCTGCCGTCGGACTTCGCTCCGATCCGGGTCGCGGTGGTGGGCACGGGGCCGGCGGGCATGTACGCCGCCGAGGACCTGCTGCTGCACACCGGCGCCGAGGTGACACTGATCGACCGGCTGCCCGTCGCGGGCGGGCTCATCCGCTACGGGGTGGCGCCCGACCACCTGGCGACGAAGAAGGCAGGGGACACCTTCGCCCGGTTCCACACGCATCCCAGGGTGCGCATGCACCTCGGTCTGGAGGTGGGCCGGGACGTCAGCGCGCAGGAGCTCGCCGCACACCACGACGCGGTGGTCTACGCGGTCGGCGCGCCCGCCGGACGACGGCTCGGGATCCCCGGCGAGGACCTGCCCGGCAGCGTCTGCGCGACGACGTTCGTGTCCTGGTACAACGCCCATCCCGAGGTCGCGGCGGACGCCGTGCAGCTGTCCGGCGAGCGGGTCGTCGTGGTCGGCAACGGCAATGTCGCCCTCGACGCGGCACGGATCCTGGTGTCGGACCCGGGCGCTCTGGCCGAGGGCGACATCGCCCGCCACGCGCTGGAGGCCCTGCGCGCCGGCTCGGTGCGCGAAGTGGTGCTGCTGGGCCGGCGGGGGCCCGAGGACGCGGCGTACACCAGGTCCGAAGTGCTGGCGCTCGGACATCTGGCCGGGGTCGAGCTGGTCGTGGACGACCACGACCCGCGCATCGGCGCGGCGATCGACGCCGCGGGTCCGGGCGACCGGGCGGCGCTGTTGCGGGGGGTCGCCCGCACGGCCGTGGACTGGTCGGGCCCGCCCCCGGCGGGACGCCGCATCGTGTTCCGCTTCCACTCCGCGCCGGTGGAGGCGCTCGGCGAGGACGCGGTACGCGCCGTGCGGGTGACGGACGGCGCGGACGGGGAAGGCGGCGGGGCGGCCGCGAACGGCCGGGAGATTCCCGCCGGGCTCCTCCTGCGTGCGGTGGGCCGGCGCGGACTGCCGGTGCCCGGGCTGCCGTTCGACGAGACGACGGGCACCGTTCCGCACGAGGGCGGGCGGGTGACGGGCCTGCCGGGGGCGTACGTCGTCGGGTGGATCAAGCGCGGCCCCTCGGGCGGCATCGGGGCGAACCGGACCTGCGCCGCGGAGACCGTGGGCACGCTGCTGGACGACGCCGTGAACGGCGCGCTGCCGGCCCCCGCGTACGGGGCGAAGGCGTTCCGGCGGCTCGCGCGCAGCCGGAACCGGCGGATCGTGGACGCCCGCGGCCTGGCGGAGATCGAACGCGCCGAGCTCGCCCTGGGCCGCCGCGACGGCCGCCCCAGGGTCAAGCTGGCGACGGTTCCCGAGCTGGTGGCGGCGGCGCGGGGCAGCCGTAGGCGGATCCCCGGCTGAGCGCCCGGCCCGGCCGGCCGGGGATCCGGCGGGCCGGGCCACCGGCCGGGGACGCGGGCGGGGTCCGTCTCAGCGGGGGGTGCCGACCTCGTGGACGGCGTCGTGCGGCCGGCCGGGGGCCTCCCCGCGCCCGCGCTCCACGATCGAGTCGAGGATCTCGCCGACCCTGACCGCGGTGTTCGACAGCAGGGACGACGTGATGCCGTGGGTGTGTTCCGTGCCGCCCTGGAGGTAGATGCCGCACCGGAGTCCGGGGCCGGCCGCCACGCGGTAGTCGCGCTCGACCCGGACCCGCCCCTGGTCGTCGAGCCGGCAGTGCCGCCCCACGTCCCCGAGCAGTCCGAGGGCGTCGGCCTGCCGGTAGCCGGTGGCGTAGACGACCACGTCGGCGTCCAGCGTGGTGCGTTCCCCGGTGATCAGCGACTCGACCGTGGTGCGGACCGTGTCCGCCGTCTCGACGGCTTCGGCCACCCTGGACACGTTGAGGAACCGCAGGCGTTCCGTCCCGAGCACCTTCTCCTGGTAGGCCGTGCGGTAGAGGCCGTCGATGAGGTCGATGTCCACCACGGCGTAGTTGGTGTTGCCGTGGTAGTCCATCAGTCTGCGCTTGGTCTCGTCCGGGGCCGTGAAGTACTCGTCGACCGCCTCCGGGTCGAAGATCCGGTTGGCGAATCCGCTGTCGTCGGCGGGGCTGTAGCCGTAGCGGGAGAAGACCGCGCAGACCTCCGCGCCGGGGAAGCGGCGGTGCAGGTACGCCACGTTCTCGGCGGCGCTCTGACCGGCCCCGACCACGACGAAGCGGGACGGCGGCTCCTTCGCGTCCAGGCCCTCCACCCGGGTCAGCAGGTCCGACGTGTGCCAGATCCGGTCCGTACGGCTGACCCCCTCGGGCATCCGGGGCCGCAGGCCCGTGCCGATCACGAGGTTGCGTGCCCGGTGGACCACGGTCTCCGGCCCTGAACGGGCGGTCACGTCCAGGTACTCCACGGCCCCGTCCCGCACGACGGGCCGGACGGAGACGACCTCGTGCCCGTAGGACACCATGTCGTCCACCTGGGCCGCGGCCCATTCGAAGTAGGCGTGGAACTCGGCCCGCAGCGGGAGGAGGCTCTTGCCGTTGACGAAGTCGACCAGGCGCCCCTGGCTCCGGAGATAGCACAGGAAGCTGAACTCGCTGGACGGGTTCCGCAGCGTCACCAGGTCCTTGAGGAAGGACACCTGCATGGTCGCGTCGTCGATCAGCATCCCCCGGTGCCAGCCGAACCGTGGCTGCCTCTCGAAGAAGTGGGCGGTGACGGCGCGCTGCCTGCCGGCCCGTGAGTTGCGCTCAGCGAGCGCGAGCGCCATGGCCACGTTGGACGGCCCGAAGCCGATCCCTATGAGGTCGTGGACCGGTGGTGCGCCGTCGGGTGAAGCCTCTGACATGTCACTCCCATCGTGCGGGGCGGCCGCTCGCCGGACGCGGCCCGAACGGAACAGGGCATCCCGGCCCTTCAGCCGATATGCAACTTAGGTAAAGCTAACCTCACCAACGCGCGCTGTCGACCGGGCACATGACACGCAGCGCCTCCTGAATTGCCGTCAACTCGCCTTGTGGCGGCATGCATTGCACTATTAGGTTAGGCTTGCTTAACTGCGTTGTGCGTGTCGCTGTTCCGGGGAGGAACCCATGCGGGTCGTCATGTTCGGTCATCAGACCCGCGGGCACCGGACCCTGCGAGCCCTCCTGGACTCCGCGCACGACGTGGTGATGGTGGTGACGCACCCCGGCAGCGAGCACGCGTACGAGGAGATACGGGGCGACTCGGTCGCCGGTCTCGCCGAGGAGGGCCGGGAGCTGCCCGCCGCCGAGCACCTCACCTCGATGGGCGGCTACCTCACCGGCCGGACCTGACCCCCCAGGCCTCCCCGGCCGCCGCCACGTTAGGAAGAACCATGCACCACCAGAGCCCCCCGGGAACGGCGCCCGGCCTCCGGCCCACGGGCGCGACGCCCCCGAGCGTGCTGAACCTGAACGCCTACCTCATGTACGCGACGGGCAAGGCCGCACGCCGCAGGCTCAGCGACACGCTGACGGCCCACGGGCTGCGGCTGTGGCACCTGACCATCCTCGCCATGCTGGACGACGCCGGCCCGCTGTCCAAGGGCGATCTCGCCTCGCGGCTGGACATGAACCAGAGCGATCTCACCAGGACCGTGAACGATCTGGACTCGGCCGGGTACGTCGCGTGCGCCCGGGACCCGGCGGACCGCCGCCGCATCGAGGTCGCCCTGACCCCCGCGGGCAGGCATGCCCTGGGGCGGCTCGACAGCGACGTGGCGGCCGTCGAGACGGACCTCCTCGCTCCGCTGACCCACGAGGAACGCGACCGGTTCGCCGCCCTGCTGCTCCGTGTCCACACCCATCTGGAAAGGGACCGGGCGGGCGACGGCCTCACCGCCGCCGAACCGCGCCGACGGTGACCCCGGCCCTCGGACAGCGCCCTCCTCGTCGGCCGTCGACGGGGCGGGGCGGGGGCCTCGCCCCCGGAGTCCTCTCGCCCCCGCGCCGTCGCGGAGGCTCGGATCGAACGGCGGGGCGTTCCGGGGGCAACCATGCGGCCCCGCGCGTCGTCATAGGGGCGTGACCTCCCATCTGATTCTGCGGGGCCGTGGCACCACGGCCCATTTCGAGGGCCGGTCCGTCCTGCTGGAGCAGAACGGCACCCACCGGCGCATTCCGGTGCGGGCGATCCAGGAGGTACGGGCGGCCGGGGCCGGAGGTGACACGGCCGAGATCGAACTGACCAGTGCCGAGGGCGATCCCACGGTCTTCGTGGTGACCCGGTCCTCCCCGGCGGCCGTGAACGCCTTCGTGTCGGCGGTGACCTCGGTACTGCCCGAACAGCGTGCCGCTCGCGACGGCATGGAGCTGGTCAGCGAGGAGACGCCCGCGGCTCCGGCCTGGCGGCTGTTCCTGGCACGGCACCGCGGAGCGGTCGTGGTGACCGTGAGCGCGGTCGTCCTCTGGGCCGCCCTCGTGGCGTGCGTCGCGGCGCTCGGGGAGCCGCACCAGTGGCTGCTGCCGTTCTTCGGGGCGCTGATGCTGCTCGGCGCGGGCTGCTACCTGAATCTGGCCGGCGGCATCATCCGCGACCACTGGTCCACCCGCCGTCACGGCATCACGGTCGCGGCGACCTCCGAGGGACGCAACAGCGCGAACAAGGAGGTCTGGCGGTTCACCGACGCGGAGGGCCGGGCGCGCACCTACGTGGGCACCGGGAAGCTCCTCGGCCGCGACCCGCGCCGGATCGAGGTGCGGTACGACCCGCGCGACCCCGAGAAGCTGTACGCGCCGCAGTCGGTGCTCTTCCACGTGTTCATCGGGATCATCCTGACCCCCATGCTGGGGGGCCTCCTGGGGGTGGGGCTCTGGTTCACCCTCTGGCAGCTCGTCGACGTGCTCACGGACTGACCCCGGCCGAACCGCACCGGCCGGCTCCACGTCCTGCGGCCGAGAACCGGAACGCGCGGCCGGCGCGGCGCCGCGCCGGTCTCGTCGTCCCCCTGCCACCGGGGGGCGCCTTCCGCCGTCGGAGTTCCCCGGTACGGCCGGTCCCGGGCAACCGGTCGGTGGCCGGACAGAGCACCCCGGCGGACCATGGGTCCATGACCACCACACTGATCACAGGAGCGAACAAGGGCCTCGGCTTCGAGACCGCCCGCAGACTCGTCGAGGCAGGACACACGGTGTACGTCGGCAGTCGTGACGCCGAACGCGGGCGGCAGGCCGCCGAGCGGCTGGGCGCGCGGACGGTCCGGATCGACGTCACGGACGACGCGTCCGTCGCGGCGGCGGCGAGGACGGTCGCGGACGGGGGCGGACTGGACGTGCTGATCAACAACGCCGGGATCGAGGGCACGGTGGTCGGTGCCGAGGAGACGACCGCGGACACGCTGCGGCCGCTCTTCGAGACGAACGTCTACGGCCCGGTGCGGGTCACCCACGCGTTCCTGCCGCTGCTGCGGCGTTCCGCCGCACCGGTCGTGGTCAACGTGAGCAGCGGCCTGGCATCACTCACCATGGTCAGCTCACCGGACACGCCGACCCACGCGTACCCAGGCGTCGCCTACCCGGCGTCCAAGACCGCGCTCAACATGATCACCGTCCAGTTCGCGAAGGCCTTCCCCGGGATGCGGATCAACGCGGTGGAGCCCGGGTTCACCGCCACGGACCTGAACGGGCACCGGGGTACGCAGACCGTGGAGGAGGGCGCCGAGATCATCGTCCGTATGGCGCGAGTGTCCCCCGACGGACCGACCGGAGGCTACTTCGACGCGTCGGGCCCCCTTCCCTGGTGAACGCGCCCCGCGGCCCCCGCACTTCGCGGGGCGTGGCCGTCGACGGCGACCCGGCTGTCGCACGGTACGGCTGACGCGTCCGCATCACGCCGACGTCGTGCTGGTGGAGGTCTCGCGCCGGTCGGCGTCGGCGGGCGGGCCCTCCCGCACGACCCGGTCCCGTTCCGGGACGTTCCGATGGCCCGGTCAGGGCCGGGACAGAAAGCACCGGGACACGCCCGGCCGGCCGGAGACCCTGGCGGCAGCGCCGGAAGAAGACGCCGGTGCGCCGTGCGTACACCGGGCAGACCGTGCCGACGTTCCCGAACGGGCCTCCGGGAACGGCCGACGGGGACAGGGGACGACGAGGAGGTCGGCCGGGTCCACCCCGGTGCGGCGGGGTTCCACCCGCACACGAGGTCGGCGATCCTGCGGCCCTCATGGGTGAGGACCTCTTCGGGGGTGGCGGCCGGCCCGTACTCGTACGGCGTGGGCCCGTGCCGAGGTGACCGACGGGCGTCCGGGCGGGGCCAGTTCTCGGTCACGGCACCCCCTGACGGTGCGGCTGAAGAGGGCCGACCGGTCCGGAGGCTCGCAGGACGGATGCCGAACCGTCCGCGGGGGCCGGCCGGCCCCCGCACAGGACCCGTCGCCCGGCACAACGCCGCCCCGCGCGGGAGGGTTACGCCGCTCTGGGGACGCACCCCGCCCGACAGACCGCGTCCGGACCTGACCGGGACATGAACGGACCTGCTGCGAAAGGCTGTTGAGCGCACCCACCCGGTGAACCTCCGACTGCCACGGGGCCGCCCGTCCGTGGACATCGTGGTGCCCCGGTAATCAGGACGAGCGAGGCGCACGCGTTCCCGGGTGCGGAAGAGGATCACGCGGATAGCGTCGACGGGCCGGCCGAGCGCCCGCGGTCCGCCCGCTCCGACTCCTCGGCGCGGCGACCGTGGTGCGGTTCGCCGGCCGCGAGCCCGTGGGCACGGCAACCGTGAACACGGGTACGCCCCCGGCGTCCCGGCACCCCGTCCACCCGCGGAAGGACCCTCTCCATGACGACCGTGGCAGGCACTCCGGCACCCGCCTCCATCGCGGCCAGACTCGAACGTCTGCCGCACTCACGCTGGCACGTCAAGGTCCGCTGCCTGATCGGTGCCGTCACCTTCTTCGAGGCGTTCGACCAACTGCTGGCCGCGTCCGCGCTTCCCGTCCTGACGGAGCAGTGGCAACTGTCCACCGGGCAGGCGACCTTCGCCGTCGTGTCCGCCTCGGTCGGCATACTGTTCGGCGCCCTCGCGGCCGGCTGGCTGGGCGACCGCGTCGGGAGGGTGCGCACCGTCGCGCTGGGCGTCGGGATCACCGGCCTCGCCGGCCTCGCGGTGGCCCTCTCGGACGGCATCGGGACGTTCTCGCTCTTCCGGTTCGTCCAGGGCATCGGGATCGGAGGTGTCGTACCGGTCGCGGCCACCTACATCAACGAGATCGCCCGGTCCGACGACCGGGGCCGCTTCGTCCTGCTGTACGAGATGATCTTCCCGGCCGGACTCGCGGCCGCCACGCTGCTCGCCGTCCACGTGGTTCCGGCCTACGGCTGGCGGGCGATGTTCCTGGTGGGCGCCCTGCCGGTGGTGCTCGCCGCGGCGCTGCCGCGCCACGTCCAGGAGTCCCCGCGCTGGCTGCTGTCCCGTGGACGCACGGCCGAGGCCGAGGCGGCCGTCGCCCGGATCGAGGCGGAGGTCGTCCGCGCGACCGCACGGGACCTCCCGGCACCTGCCCCGTCGCCCGACCCTCCGGACCGCCCGAGGGGCTCGCTGGCGGACCTGTTCCGAGGGCGTTACCTGCGGCGCACGGCGGTCCTGTCGGGGCTGTGGTTCGTGGCGTACTACGTCAACCACGGCATCTCCGCCTGGCTGCCTTCCCTCTACACGCGGGAGTTCGGTCTGGATCTCACCACGGCACTGGTCTACACCCTGCTCAGCAACGTCACCGGGCTGCTGGGCACCTTCGTGCTGGCGATGCTGATCGACCGTGTGGGCCGCAGGCCCGCCCTGGTCGGCGCGTTCGTCGGCACCGTGCTCCCGCTCACCGTGCTGGCGTTCGCCGGTGCGGCGTCGGGCGGCCAGGTCGCCCTGTTCGCGTCCTGCACCACCTTCTTCCTGTACATGATCAACGCGGGCCTCTACCTCTACTCCCCCGAGCTGTACCCCACGTCCAACCGGGCCCGGGGCGTGGCGTTCGGCGGCCTGTGGAACCGGTGCGGAGTGATTCTCGGCCCGATCGCCGTCGGCGCCGTCATCGGAGCGGGCGGCGGCCTGGCCGTGGTGTTCGCGCAGTTCGCCGCGGTGGCGGCGGCGGGTGCGGTGATCGCGTGGTTCGCCGTGGAGACCAAAGGCATGACGCTGGAGGAACTCAACACGTGACGCGCCGGTCCGAGCGGGCCGGAGGACCCGGTCCCGCGCCCCGACATGTCCCGGTCGCCCGTCCCACCCTCCGAGGCCCGCAGAACTCGACATGTCCCGGACGCCCGCCCCACCCTCCGAGGGCCGCAGAAAAGGCATGAACCGTCCGATTCCACCCCGTCCCGGTCCACGGGTGGCACTGATCGCTTGATCGAAATCGAGTGCGGTTAACATATGAGCACCGCCTAGCTCGAAAGATGGACTTGTGACTGCCACCGAGGACTCGTTCACCAACTGGAAGATCCGCGAGGAGATCGCGGAGTCGATGATCCCGATCATCGGGAAGCTGCACCGGGAGCGGGACGTCACGATCCTGCTCCACAGCCGCTCCCTGGTGAACAAGTCGGTGGTCAGCATCCTCAAGACCCACCGGTTCGCCCGGCAGATAGCCGGCCAGGAGCTCTCGGTCACCGAGACGCTGCCGTTCCTGCACGCCCTCACCGAGCTCGACCTCGGCCCGTCGCAGATCGACCTCGGCATGCTGGCCGCGACGTACCGGGCCGACGACCGCGGCCTGTCGGTGGGCGACTTCACCGCCGAGGCCGTCGCCGGGGCCACCGGCGCCAACAAGACGGAGCGCCGCGAGTCCCGCGACGTGGTCCTCTACGGGTTCGGCCGCATCGGCCGCCTCCTGGCCCGCCTCCTCATCGAGAAGACCGGCTCCGGCAACGGCCTGCGGCTGCGCGCCATCGTCGTACGCCAGGGCGCCGGGCAGGACCTCGTGAAGCGCGCCTCGCTGCTGCGCCGTGACTCCATCCACGGCCAGTTCCAGGGCACGATCACCGTCGACGAGGCGAACAGCAGGATCATCGCCAACGGCAACGAGATCCAGGTGATCTACTCCGACGACCCGACGGCCGTGGACTACGAGGCGCACGGCATCAAGGACGCCATCCTCATCGACAACACGGGCCGCTGGCGCGACCGCGAAGGCCTGTCGAAGCACCTGCGCCCCGGTATCGCGAAGGTCGTCCTGACCGCGCCCGGCAAGGGTGACGTCCCGAACATCGTGCACGGCGTCAACCACGACATGATCAAGCCGGACGAGCAGATCATCTCCTGCGCCTCCTGCACCACCAACGCGATCGTCCCGCCGCTGAAGGCGATGGCCGACGAGTACGGCGTGCTGCGCGGACACGTGGAGACCGTCCACTCGTTCACCAACGACCAGAACCTGCTGGACAATTACCACAACTCAGACCGTCGCGGCCGGTCCGCGCCGCTCAACATGGTCATCACCGAGACGGGCGCCGCGTCGGCCGTCACCAAGGCGCTGCCCGATCTGGACGCGAAGATCACCGGAAGCTCGATCCGCGTCCCGGTTCCGGACGTCTCGATCGCGATCCTGAATCTCCAGCTCGCGCGCAGCACCGACCGCGAGGAGGTGCTCGACTACCTGCGCGACGTGTCGCTGACCTCGCCCCTCAGGCGCCAGATCGACTTCATCACCGCCCCCGACGCGGTCTCGAGCGACTTCATCGGCTCCCGCCACGCCTCGATCGTCGACGCCGGGGCCACCAAGGTCGAGGGCGACAACGCGATCCTCTACCTCTGGTACGACAACGAGTTCGGCTACTCCTCCCAGGTCATCCGGGTCGTCCAGCACGTCTCCGGAGTCGAGTACCCGACCTACCCGGCCCCCGCCGCCTGATCACCCCCGGCCGGGGGGGGGGGGGGCGGGGGGGGGCGCCGGCCCCCCCGGGCCCCGGCCCCGCCCCCGCCGGCGCGGGCCCGGGCGCGGCGCGCCGGCAGCGTGGGA
>NZ_JBHVQX010000047.1:18592-37741 GCF_042886395.1 Streptomyces sp. NPDC058008
GCCGCTTTAACACCCCGGGCGGGGGGCGCCCCGGGGGGGGAGCCACCGGCCACGCGGTTCACCGGCCACGGACCGGACGGACACGGCCGTCGGCAGTCTCAGTCGGCAGTCGGTAGTCGCGTTGAACGATTCACCACCACCCGCCCCGCCTCCCGCACCGGCCGTGACCACACCCCGGCCGGTCGGCCCGGATCAGCGCCGGGTCCAGGAACATCCCACCCCTCCCCCTTGTGACGTCCTGTCACCACAGCTATGTTTCTGCCGGTTGAGTCGATTCAATACCCCTGTGGATCGGCTCATCGGGAGAACGGACGAACCGGGCCCGCTCCTGTGCCCCTGTGTTCCGCGGGAGGAACCACATGCAGCACGCTACGACCGTCACACCGGCCCCTTCCGGCACGGCCTGCCACTTCGACGTGGAGCCCGGCACGTACGACGTGGAGGTCAGGCTGGGCGGCGGTGCGGCGGGGAGCACCCGTGTCGGCGGCGGTGCCCGGCGCGCCCTGCTGCCCGAGACCGTGACCGCGCCGGGTGAGCGGGTGACCCGCTGCTTCACCGTGAACGTCCGCGATCCCGAGGGTGAACCCGCCCGACCCGACGACGGCGGCGCGGGCGCCACGGGGTCCGACGGCGGCCCGGGCCTCAACCTCCACGTCGGCGGATCCGATCCCGCTCCGGCCGGGATACGCGTCAGCCCGGCCGGCCGGACACTCCAGGTCTTCCTCGTCGGCGACTCCACGGTCTGCGACCAGGCCCGCGCCCCGTACACCGGCTGGGGCCAGCAGTTGCCGCAGCACTTCCACCGGGGTCTTTCGGTCGCCAACTACGCCTCCTCCGGGGAGAGCACGGTCTCGTACCTGGAGAACCCGCTGCTCTTCGCCACCGTCCTCGGCCTGATGCGCGAGGACGACCTGGTCCTCGTCCAGCTCGCGCACAACGACAAGACGACCGGTGCGACGACGTACCGGGCCAACCTGGAGGCTCTGGTGGACGGCGTACGCCGTCGTGGGGGGCGGCCGGTGCTGGTCACCCCCGTGGTCCGCCACGCGTTCGGCCCGGACGGCACCCTGGACAACGACACCGCCCTCCTCGTGAACGCCCTCGGCGTCGACCATCCCGGGGTGATCAGGTCGGTCGCCGCGGCTCACGGGGTCCCTCTCATCGATCTCACCGCCGCGAGCAGGGCCGTGGTCGAGTCGTGGGGCGCCGAACTCTCGCGTTCCCTCTACCTGTGCGACGAGGAGCAGGACCACACCCACACCTCCGAGCAGGGCGCCACCGTGTACGCGGACCTGGTGCGCGCGGAGCTTCTCGCCCTGGGCCTGGTGCCACCGCACCTCTTCAGGTGAGGTGTCCGGACGGCCTGCCGCCACCCCGGCCGCGCCACGTGCTGCCCCGGGGACGGTGCGACGTCCGCGGTGCGGGGCCGCGGCCGCTTCAGGCCGGGTCCGTCTCCTCGGGGCCCGGCAGGGGCTGTTCGGCCCAGATGGTCTTGCCCGTGCCGGTGTAGCGCGTGCCCCAGCGCTCGGTGAGACTCGCCACGAGCAGGAGACCGCGCCCGCCCTCGTCGAAGATCCTGGCCCGGCGCAGATGCGGGGCGGTGCTGCTGCCGTCGAAGACCTCGCAGATGAGCGCGGTGTCCCGGATGAGGCGGAGCCGGATGGGGTCACCGCCGTAGCGGATGGCGTTGGTGACCAGTTCGCTGACGACCAGCTCCGTGGTGAACACCGCGTCGTCCAGCCCCCAGGCCGTGAGTTGCGCGGCGGCCCGGTTGCGGGCGTTCGACACGACGGCCGGATCGCAGGGCAGGTCCCAGGAGGCGTAGTGCCCGGAGTCGAGGCGCCGGGTGCGGGCCAGGAGCAGCGCGACGTCGTCGTTCGGCTGCTCGGGGACCAGAGCGTCCATGACGGTGTCGCAGGCCTCTTCGAGGGAGCGTGCGGGGCGGCCGAGCACGTCGCGCAGTTCGGCGAGGGCGTGGTCGATGTCCCCGCCCGTGGCCTCGATGAGGCCGTCCGTGTACAGGGCGAGCCGACTGCCCTCGGGGAGCTCGAACTCGGCCGCGTCGAAGGCCAGGCCTCCCACGCCCAGCGGCGGCCCCGAGGGCAGTCGCAGCTGCTCGACGGTGCCGTCGGGGCGCGCCACCACCGGTTCCGGATGGCCCGCCCGGGCCATCGTGCAGTGCCCGGTGGCCGGGTCGTACACGGCGTAGAGACAGGTGGCGCCGGCGACCTGTCCGCCCTCGGGGCTGTCCGCCGGCTGCTCCCGGTCGAGTGTGAGCACCAGGTCGTCGAGCTGGGTCAGCAGTTCCTCGGGGGCGAGGTCGACATCGGCGAGCGTGCGTACGGCGGTACGGAGCCTGCCCATGGTGGCCGAGGCGTGCAGGCCGTGGCCGACGACGTCGCCGACCACCAGGGCGACCCGGGCCCCGGAGAGCGGGATGACGTCGAACCAGTCGCCTCCGATGCCTACCCCGCTGGTGTTCGGGAGGTAGCGTGCCGTGACCTCGACGGCCTTCTGGCGCGCGGCCCGCCGGGGCAGCAGGCTGCGCTGGAGGGCGAGTGCCGTGGCTCGCTCGCGCGTGTACCGGCGGGCGTTGTCCACGCACACGGCCGCCCGCGACACGAGTTCGGTGGCGAGTTGCAGATCCGCGGCGCCGAACGCGCCGGGTGTCCGGTGGCGGCAGAACAGCGCGGTGCCGAGGACGACCCCGCGGGCCCGCAGCGGAACCACCATCAACGAATGGATCCGGTGGTGGCGCATGCTCCGCGACCGTTCGGGTTCGTCGGCCGTCCAGCGCCGCAGGGCCTCGTCGTCGACGGTCAGACGCGCGGGCTCGCCCTGGATGAGTGCGCGGCCCACCACGGAGTCACGGCCGTACGCGTGGGTCTCGCCGAGCGGGACGACCGACTCGGGGCACCCTTCGAGCACGGACCGCTGGGCCACCCGGTGGAAGCTGACCGAGTCCCGGTGCTGCACCGAACGGGCCTCGTCGCCGGTCAGCACCTCGGAGAGCAGGTCGACGGTGACGAAGTCGGCGAAGTCCTCAATGGCGAGCTCCGCCAGCTCCTCTGCCGTGCGGCCCACGTCGAGCGTGCTGCCGATGCGCATGCTGGCCTTGCTCAGCACGGCCATCCGACGGCGTGCCCGGACCTGCTCGGTGGTGTCGAGCGTCACGAGGGACACGCCCTCCACCTCGCCCGCGGCATTGCGCACCGGTGACATGGCCGCCTGCCAGACGTGCTCGCTGCCGTCCAGCAGGAGGTGGGTCCGGTACGGCTCCCCCTCCCCCGTCCGCAGCACGCGCTCGATGGCCTCGGCGAGGCCTTTCCCGCCCTCCACGAAGAGTCCCGGCTCGACCTCCCCCGGCAGCAGTCCGAGCATCGACTCCTCGGTCCTGCCGACCGAGTCCGCCGCCGCCGCGTTGGCCAGGGCGAGGAGCTGGTCCCGGCCGAAGTACGTCACGGACACCGGCAGCTGCTCCAGGATCCGGCGGCGCACCTCGTCGGACGGCACGTGTACGGGCGGCACGGCACCCGCAGCCTCCGGTGTGGGCTCGGCACTGT
Source organism: Streptomyces sp. NPDC058008 (assembly GCF_042886395.1). Lineage (NCBI taxonomy): Bacteria > Bacillati > Actinomycetota > Actinomycetes > Kitasatosporales > Streptomycetaceae > Streptomyces > Streptomyces sp. NPDC058008. The sequence continues at coordinate 22,156 of NZ_JBHVQX010000047.1, forward strand.
CCGCAGGCGGGCCCTGGCGGCCCGTCCCGTCCATGCTCATGGGCCCATCACTCGTCCTCCCCGCCTAGGCAGGTCGCCCACGAACACACATATGCGACCTTGGTTCAAGAATGCCCCTGTGTGTTCCCGCTCTCAACCTCCCCGGTGCGCGCTGCGGCCGATCGGCCCAGTCGGCGCCGCCGGCCGGGTGGCCGGCTCTCAGGTGGCGGCGAGCGGCCCGCCGGGGCCGAACGCCGTCCCCGCGAAGCGTTCGCCGATGCGGCGGTGGGTGGCGGCGTCGGGATGCAGCGCGTCGGGGAGCGGCAGCTCGGCGGCGTCCGCCTCGCCGTAGAGTTCGCGGCCGTCGAGGTGGTGCAGGTGGGGGTCCCCGGGCGCCCGCTGCTCGACGATGCGGGCGAGTTCGTCCCTGATGACGCTCAGGGTGAGCTGCCCGGCTGCGGTCCCGGCGGGGTCTCCCGCGGCGCTGAACCGCAGCTTTCCCTCACTCAGCGCGGTGTGGTCGGGTGCGCTGGGGCCGGGTGTGCGCTCGTGGATGGGGCACAGGAGGGGCGAGACGACCAGCAGCGGTGCGGTGGGGTGGCCCTCCCGGATCGTGTCGAGGAAGCCGTGGACCGCCGGTGCGAAGGCGCGCAGGCGCATCAGGTCGGTGTTGACCAGGTTGATGCCCACCTTGACGCTGATCAGGTCCGCGGGGGTGTCCCGCATCGTGCGGGCGGTGAACGGGTCGAGCAGGGCACTGCCGGCGAACCCCAGGTTGACCAGTTCCACCCCGCCGAGCGCCGCGGCCAGCGCGGGCCACGTGGTGGTGGGGCTCGCGGCGTCGGAGCCGTGACTGATCGAGCTGCCGTGGTGCAGCCACACCGGGCGGCCGGGAGCCGCCGGCGCCTCCACCGGGGCGTCGGTCCGCAGGGCGACCAGTTCGGTGGTCTCGTTGTGCGGCAGCCAGATCTCGATGTCCTTCATGCCGGCGGACAGACCGGCGAAGCGGAGGGTGCCCACCGGGCCCGGGCGGGTTTCGGCGGTTCCGGTGGCCAGGTCGATGGTGAGGGTGTTGCCACCGCTCACACCGCCCCGGCCCGCCAGGCGCCCGTCCACCAGCAGGTCGTAGACCCCGTCGGGCCGGGGCGGTGCGCCCGCGTACACCCGTTTGGTGGGCAGCGTGTCGAGCTCCAGGAGGGTGGCGCGGGTGCGGAGGACGATCCGTACGCCGGAGGGCTGGGACTCGGCCATCGCCAGCTGGCCGTCGGTGTTCTGGGCGCGCGCCCGGGCGGGCAGCCGGTGCGGCAGCAGGCCGTGGCCGGTGCGCTCCACCTCCAGTGCGCCGCGCAGGAGGTCCTCGGTGAGGGGGGTGGTTATCAGCTGGGGCCGGGTGTTCATGCTCCGCCGCCTGTTCGGGTGGGTGTGGGTGCGATGCGTCAGGGGCCGGCCGGGCTCAGGGAGCCGGCCAGTTCCGCAGCAGGGCGTCGAGTGCGTCCAGGACCCGTGACCAGGTCTCCTGCGTGCCGGGGGCGCTGTGGCTGAAGCTCCCGCCCGACTCCAGGCTGATGTAGCCGTGGAAGACGCTGCCCAGCAGCCGGACGGCGTGGGTCTGGTCCGGCTCCGTCAGGTCGTAGCCGCGCAGGATCGCCCGCGTCATCTGCGCGTGCCTGACGCCCGCGCTGGCCGCCGCCGCTTCGGGGTCGAGCCTGAGCTGGGCCGCGGCGTAGCGGCCGGGGTGCTCCCTGGCGTAGTCGCGGTAGGCGTCGGCGAACGCCTCCAGTGCGTCCTTGCCCGCTCGGCCGGCCAGCGCGGCGGCGACGCGGTCGGCGAGTTCCTCCAGGGCCAGCAGGGCGATCCTCGTCCTGAGGTCCTGGGAGTTCTTCAGGTGCGAGTAGAGGCTGGCGTCCTTGACCCCGAACTGCCGGGCGAGTGCCGCGATCGTCACCTTGTCGAAGCCGACCTCGTCGGCCAGTTCCGCTCCGGCCCGCGTCAGGCGTTCCGCCGTCAGCCCTGCTCTTGCCATGGTCACCATTCCTTCCGGCAGCCTCGATCGTGCATTACCTAGGACTATTAGGCAAATCCACATCCGGCCTAGGCAAGGTCACGCGGGCAGGAGCACGCCCCCGGGCGCCACCGCGCGGGCGTGGTGCGTCAGCCGGGGCTGGAGCGGCCGTGCCGCCAGTAGCCGTGGAACGCGATGTCCGACTTCGGCACCCCCCGGTCGCGCACGAGGTGCCGTCGTACGCCGGTGACCAGGCCGGACTCCCCGGCGGCCCAGGTGTAGGAGAGGCCTTGCGGGAGGGTCGCGGCCCTGAGCTCGTCGAGTGCGAGCCGGCCGGGGATACCGGCGGAGCCGTCGCGTGCCAGCCAGTGCACACGGACGCCTTCGGGGGCGGCGAGATCCGTACGGATGTCCGCGGTCCCGGGAACCTCCAGGAAGACCTGGGCGACCAGGGAGGCGGGCGCGTGCTCGAGGATGGCGAGGGCCGCGGGCACGGCGCTCTCGTCCGCGACGAGCAGCTGCTCGCCCGCACCGGCCGGCGGGAGGTAGGTCAGGCCCATGTCGAAGATCCCCGCCGGGTCCCCGGGGCGGGCGCCCAGCGCCCAGGCGCAGGCCGGGGTGTCACCGCCGTGCAGGGCGAACTCGATGTCGAGTTCGTCGAGTTCGGGCCGCACCCGGCGAACGGTGTAGTTGCGCACCCAGGGTCTGCGCGACTTCGGCAGGAGGAGTATCTGGGCCATCCACGCCTCGCTGGAGAGCGTGGGCATCGTGAGGCCGTCCTGTCCGGCGCGGGGGAAGAAGAGGCGTACGGCCTGGTCGCGTCCGGTCGGCAGCAGATGCGCGAGCTCGGGCCCGCCCAGCGTGACGGTGGTGAAGCCGGGGCTCGTCCGGGTGGTCCGGCGCACCTCCAGCGTGATCATGCGCCGGGACTCGGGTGACTGCACCTTGGGGAACATGCTGTTCGTGATGCCTTTCAGAGATCGAGGACGAGCCGGGAGGACAGTGCCCGGGACACGCAGGCGTACATGCGGCGCTCGGGGGCGCCGATGTCGTCCCGGTGCTCGGGGCTGCCGTCCAGGACGGTGATTTCGCAGCTGCCGCAGACACCTTCGCGGCATCCGGAGGGGAGGGGGTGGCCGGCGTGGGCGAGGGCGTCCAGCAGCGACTCGCCGGCCGGCACGGCGACGGTGTCCCCGGACCGGGCGCAGACCGCCTCGAACGCCGTGTCGGGGCCGAAGGACCGGACCGCCGGCTGGAAGCGCTCGGCGTGGAGCCGCTCGGCGGGGAACGCCTCCTCGGCCGCGGCCAGCATGGCCGCCGGCCCGCAGCAGTAGACCAGCGTGCCGGCCTCCAGCGTGGCCGCGAGGGCTCCGAGGTCCGGTCTGCCCCGCCCCGCCGTCTCCACGATCCGCACCCGTTCCCCGTAGGAGCGGCGCAGTTCGCCGGCGAACGGCATGCGCTCCGCCGACGGTCCCACGTACAGCAGGGTCGCGGGAAGGGCGTCGGCCGCCACCGCGCGCAGCATCGGCAGCAGGGGCGTGATCCCGATGCCGCCGGCGAGGAACAGGTACCCCGGCGCGGGGACGAGCGGGAAGTGGTTGCGGGGCAGCGACACCGCGAGGGCCCGGCCCGGCCGCAGGAACCGGTGGACGTACTCCGAGCCGCCCCGGCTGAGGGGGTCGTACCGGACGGCCACGCGGTAGGCGTCGCGGTCGGCGGGGTCCCCGCACAGCGAGTAGGGGCGGGTGAGCCAGTTCGGGAGCGAGAGGTCGACGTGGGCGCCGGGGCTCCAGGGCGCCAGTTCGCCGGACGTGGCGCGCAGGGTGAGGGCGACGACGCCCTCGGCGACCCGGTCGATGTGTGCGACGACGGTCTGTTGCATCGGTGGTTCCTCCGTCGGCCGGTGCGGCCGGGGTCAGTAGAGCGTGCGGTAGCCGTCCTCCAGGGCCCGTTCGAGCGCCTCCGGATCCACGTCGGCACCGAACTGCGCGGCCGCGATCTCCCCGGGCGACGGCACGCCCTCGGCGAGCGCCTGGACGGCGGGGTCCCACAGCCGGGAGCGGATCAGCGCACGACCGCAGTGGAAGTACACCTCGGCCACCTCGACGACGATCGCGAGTGCGGGCCGCTTCGCCTCGGTGCGCATCCGCGCCAGTACGTCGGGTTCGTCGGTGACGTAGCCGCTGCCGTTGACCCGCAGGACCTCCCGCAGGCCGGGGACCAGGAAGCACAGCCCGACGCCGTCGTTCGCGGCGAGGTTGCGGAAGGAGTCGGCGATCTTGTTGCCGGGCCGGTCCGGGAGGGCGAGGGTGCGTTCGTCGAGGACCTTCACGAAGCCCGGGTAGTCGCCGCGGGGCGAGCAGTCGGCACGTCCGGCGGCGTCGGCCGTGGCCATCGTCAGGAACGGCGAGTGGGCGATGAAGCAGCGGAAGTAGTCGTCGATACGGTCCTTCACCTTCGCTTCGGCCATGGGCCCGGGGTGCCCGAGCCGGGCCCGCACCTCCTGCGGGGAGACCCGTCGGGGGCGGGTGGAGGCATGCGTCATGGCACCTTCCCAAGCTGGATTCCGGGGCGCGGCTGGAGGCGCTCGGCCTGGCATCGCCGCAGTTCATGGCACTATTGTGAGCAATTGATCAGGTCGTGCGCTACTCGCTTTCACGGCCCACCGCAGGAGGTGTCATGGCGTCCGACCGCCGCGGGCTTCAGCCACGTAAACAGCCCCGTCAGGTCCGGTCCGAGCTGACCCGGCAGCGCATCCTCGACGCCGCTGCTCGCGTTTTCGCCGAGTACGGGTACGCGGCGGGGACCACCAACCGGATCGCGGAGCGGGCCCGGGTCTCGATCGGGTCGCTGTACCAGTACTACCCGAACAAGGACGCGGTCCTGGTCGAGTTGCTCACCCGGCACCTCGAAGCCGGGATGGCGGCGGTGCCGCTGGACGAGGACGCACAGCTGCCGGAGTCGATCGAGGGCATCATGCGCTTCTACGTGCGGAGCGCGATCGAGAACCACCGCGAGGACCCGAAGCTGCTCCGGGTGATGATCGAGCAGGGGCCCCGTGCGCCGGAGCTGCTGGAGCGCATCGCGGACAGCGAGCGGAAGCGGATCACCTACGCGCGCGGGCTGCTCGGGAACCACCCGGACGTGCGGGTGGCGGATGTCGACATCGCCGCCCGGCTCGTCGCCGCCACGGTGGAGATGGTGGTGCACAGGGTGGTGGCGGGACCCGGTCACGTCGACGTCGAACGGTTCGAGGACGAACTCGTCACCATGCTCACCCGCTATCTGACGGGTGGCCCGTCGGTGGCCGCGCCTGAGAACTGATGCCCACTCAGCTCTCCGGCGGGTCCGGGCACCTCGGGGAAGCGGCGAACGCCCCCACTCCCGCGGCGCGAGAGCCGGGGCCGCGCGAGGCGGCGCGTTTGGTGGGCCGTCCGGGTCGCAGGTGAGGGAGCGTGGAGCGGATGGCCGCCGACCGGGACTGGGACGACACGCCGTTCTCCGGCGCCGCTGCCCACTACCGGCGCGGGAGGCTTCCGTACGCCCCCGACCTGGCGGACGTGCTCGCCGGTGCGCCGCGTCCCGACGGACGGGGACGCCTCGTCGACGTGGGCCGCGGTCCCGGTGTTCTCGCCGTGGCGCCGGCACACCTGTTCCGTGAGGTCGTCGGAGTGGATCCGGACGGGGACATGCTCACGGAGGCGGGTCACGCGGCGGACCTGGCGGGCGTCGCGGGCAGGGCCCGCCGGGTACGGGCCCGGGCCGAGGAACTCCCGGCGGGCCTGGGGGCGTTCGGCGTGGCGGCCTTCGGCCGGTCCTTCCACCGGATGGACCGTGACCTCGTGGCGGCGGCCAGCAGGGACATGCTGGAGCCGGGCGGATCGCTGGCGCACGTCTCCGACCTGAAGGCGGAGACCCGGTCCGTGGAGGGCCTCCCGTGTCCGGCGGTGCCGTAGGCGGCGATGGACGGCCTGTTCAGGCCCTACCTGGGGCCCGTCCGGCGCGCGGGGCGCGGGGTGCTTCTCCGGGAGGCGAGGCAGCGGTGTTCACGCGGGCGGGCTTCACGGGCCCCGGCGTCACGTCGTCCCCGGCGGCCAGGCCCTGGTGCGTACGTACGACGACGTCGTCGCGGGAGTGTTCTCGTTGTCGTCCTCGGCCCCCCGCCTCTTCGGCGCGCGCCGTGCCCGCTTCGAGGCGGACCTGCGGCAGCTCCTGCGGGAGGCGTCCCCGTCGGGCGGTTTCTCCGCGCGTGTGCCGAGCACCGAGGTGTTCGTGCGGGGGAAGGACGGCGCCGCCGTCCGGTGACGGGGCCGCCCGGGGAAGCGGTTCCGGGCGCCTTTCCGCGCACGCCGCCCACGCGTCGCCCACCGTCCGTCAGGGACCTGTATGGACAGGGCCGGTCGACGTCAAGGTGCCGTCAGGGGCCGGACCGGAGGCCCTGCCCGCGGGGATAGCTTCGGTGTCACGCCCCGGACGGCCTCCCCGCTCCCGGGGCGCCCTTCGTCGCACGGTCCCCAGGAGGACGGCATGTGTCTGTTCCGGTACGAGAGCCATCCCGAGCCCGAGGAACCCCTCCCGGCCGGGTGCCTGTATGTGCCCGTCCGGCCGGGGGACGGAGCGGGTACGGCCCTCAGGCTGTTCCGTACTCCGCTGGGCGCACCGACGGCCGTGGGTTTCACGAGCATGGAGCGGCTCAGGGCGACGCTCGGCGGCGACCAGGCGGCCGTCCGCCTGTCGGAAGGGCTGCTGCGCGCCCTCTGCGGACCGCTCGGCGCGCGGCTGGTGACGGTGGACCCGACGCTGTCGGCGCTCCCCGTCGCCGCGCCGCCTCCCCGGCCCGGCCGCCTCCGGGCCCGGGCCCTCTGAGGGGGTGGGTTCCATGACCACCGCCTCGGGATCCGGGACGGTCACCGCGGGCGCGGAGGACCTCTCCGTGTGGCCGGCGTCCACCCGTCGCCTGCCGCACGGCGGTCTCACGGTCGGCGGGGTGCCGCTCACGGAGATCGCCCGGCGCTTCGGCACCCCGTCGTACGTACTGGACGAGGAGGAGGTGCGGGCCCGCTGCCGCGGGTACCGGAGCGCCTTCCCCGACGCCGATGTGGTGTACGCGGCGAAGGCGTTGCTCTGCCGGGCCGTCATCCGCTGGGTCGACGAGGAGGGCCTCGGGCTCGACGTGTGCTCGGCGGGCGAACTGGAACTCGCGGTCGCCGGGGGTTTCCCGCCGGAGCGGATCGTCATGCACGGCAACGCCAAGTCGCCGCGCGACCTGGAGACGGCGCTCCGGCTCGGCGCGGGCAGGATCGTCATCGACAGCCCGTCGGAGATCGCCCGGCTGGCCGCCGCCGTGGGACCGCACGGCCGACGGCGCGTGATGCTCCGGGTGACGCCCGGGGTCCTCGCGGGAGGCCACGAGAAGATCCGTACCGGCACGGACGGCCAGAAGTTCGGGCTGTCCCTGGCCGACGGGTCCGCGGAGGAGGCGGTCGCCCGCATCCTGAGCCGGCCGGAGCTGCGGCTGACCGGGCTGCACTGCCACATCGGCTCCCAGATCACGGACGTCGAACCGTACGTCACCTCACTGCGCCGCATGGTGGGCCTCATGGCACGGATCCGCGACACCCATGGCGTCACCCTGCCCGAGCTGGACCTGGGCGGCGGGCACGGCGTCCCGTACCGCCCCGGCGAGCCCGGCCTCGACCTCATGGCGCTCGCCCGCGCGCTGCGCGGGGAACTCGCCGCGCGCTGCGGGGCCGCCCAACTGGCCGTGCCGCGTCTCCTCGTCGAGCCCGGCCGCGCGATCACGGGGCCGGCCGGGGTGGTGCTCTACCGGGTGCTGGCCGTCAAGCACACGGGCGGCCAGGTGTTCGTCGCGGTGGACGGCGGCATGAGTGACAACCCCAGGCCCGCGCTGTACGGGGCCCGTTACGCGCCGCGTCTGACCGGGCGCGGCTCCACCGCGAGGCCGAGGACAGCGACCGTGGTCGGCCGGCACTGCGAGGCGGGTGACGTGCTCGCCGCCGACGTGGAGCTCCCGGGCGACATCCGCCCGGGTGACCTGCTCGCCGTCCCCGTGGCGGGCGCGTACCACCTCTCCATGGCCTCCGGGTACAACCTGGTCGGCCGGCCTCCGCTGGTGGCGGTCTCCGACGGATCCGCGCGGCTGCTGGTGCGCCGGGAGACACTCGCCGACTTCCGCGTCCGGGACGTCGGGGTGTAGCACGCCACCGGAACGGTCAGCTCCCGGCGGGGGCCGCCTTCCCCGGTGCGGTGGAGGCACGGCGCGCGGAAAGGCGGCGCGACTCCGCCAGGAATTCCGGCGACACCGGTGCACGAACCGAGTACGGGGCCGGGGCGAACCCCACCCCGTACGGACGGCGTACGGACCGCGTACGGAGCGCGTCAAGAAGGGCGCGGCGCCCGTATGGAGGCCGTCAAGGCTCATTTCGAGCCACCGGACCCACGGTCTACTTCTTGTCGGCCACACCGGCCGATTCCCTTTCATTCACTTCATTCAGGAGCTCACGATGGCCGATCTGGCCTTCGTCGTCACCACGGTCGCGGTCTTCGCACTGGTGGCCCTCGTCGCGAGGGGGGTGACGAAGCTGTGACCGCCGAGAACATCGCCGGCCTGGTCGTGGCCGTCTCCCTGCTGGTCTACCTCGTCCTCGCGCTTGTGTACCCGGAGAGGTTCTGAGCCCGATATGAGCCCCGTAACAGCTGGTGCCCTCCAGCTGCTCGCGCTGATTTCCGCGCTTGCTCTGGCATACCGTCCGCTCGGCGATCACATGGCCCGGGTCTACTCCTCGGAAAGGCATTACAGGCCCGAGAAATGGATGTACCGCGCCATAGGCGCCGACCCTTCGGCCTCGATGCGGTGGCCCGCCTATCTGCGCGGCGTACTCGCCTTCTCCGCGGTGGGCGTCCTCTTCCTCTACGCACTCCAGCGCGTGCAGGGAGTGCTCCCCGGTTCGCTCGGCTTCGTGTCGATCGACCCGGATCAGGCGTTCAACACCGCGGCGTCCTTCGTGGCGAACACCAACTGGCAGTCGTACTACGGCGAACAGGCCATGGGACACGTCGTCCAGACCGGCGGCCTCGCGGTGCAGAACTTCGTCTCGGCCGCTGTCGGGATGGCCGTGGCCGTGGCCCTCGTACGCGGGTTCACGCGTTCCCGCACCGGGGAGCTCGGCAACTTCTGGGCGGACCTGGTGCGCGGCACCGTCCGGATCCTGCTGCCGCTCTCGGTGATCGGCGCGGTCGTGCTGGTGGCGTGCGGTGTCATCCAGAACTTCTCCGGCATCCACGAGGTCGGGCAGTTCACGGGCGGCACCCAGCAGTGGAACGGCGGCGCGGTCGCCTCCCAGGAGGTCATCAAGGAGCTGGGGACCAACGGCGGCGGCTACTTCAACGCCAACTCCGCCCACCCCTTCGAGAATCCGACCCCGTTCTCCAACCTCTTCGAGATCTTCCTGATCCTCCTGATCCCGTTCGCGCTGACCCGCACATTCGGCCGCATGGTCGGCAGCCCGCGGCAGGGCTACGCGCTCCTGGCCGCCATGGCGGCGATCTGGGTCGGCTTCACGGCCCTGATGATGTGGACCGAGTTCTCCCACCACGGCCCGGCCCTCCAGATCGCCGGCGGAGCGATGGAGGGCAAGGAGAATCGTTTCGGCATCGGCGGATCGTCGATCTTCGCGGTGGCGACCACCCTCACGTCGACCGGTGCGGTCAACTCCTTCCACTCCTCCTACACGGGGCTGGGCGGCGGCATCACCATGCTGGGCATGCAGTTGGGCGAGATCGCTCCCGGCGGGGTCGGGTCCGGCCTCTACGGCATGCTGATCATGGCGCTCATCGCGGTCTTCATCGCCGGGCTCATGGTCGGCCGCACACCCGAGTACCTGGGCAGGAAGATCGGCACGCGCCAGATCAAGCTCGCCGCGTGCTACATCCTGATCACCCCGGCGCTGGTCCTCTGTTTCACGGCGGTGGCGCTGACGCTGCCGACGCCGGCCGACTCGATGACCAACAGCGGTGCCCACGGGTTCTCCGAGATCCTCTACGCCTACACCTCCGGCGCCAACAACAACGGCTCCGCCTTCGCCGGGCTCAACGCCGACACGCAGTGGTTCAACACCACGATCGGCATCGCCATGCTGCTCGGCCGCTTCCTGCCGATCGTGTTCGTCCTGGCACTGGCCGGCTCGCTCGCCGAACAGCGCCCCGTCCCTCCCACGGCGGGCACCCTGCGGACCGACAAGCCCCTCTACGCGGGCCTGCTCGTCGGCACGATCCTCATCATCACCGGTCTGACCTACTTCCCGGCCCTGGCGCTGGGCCCGCTCGCTGAAGGACTCGCCTCATGAGCACCTCCACCCCCACCCGTGCCCCGCACGAAGACCTGTCCGGCGTCGGCACCGCCGGGCCGGGCCGTGTCGGCGGGGGCCTCTTCGACCCGAAGCAGCTGCTCACCTCCTTCCCGGAAGCGGTGAGGAAGCTCGATCCACGGGTCATGATCAAGTCTCCGGTCATGTTCGTGGTGCTCGTCGGCTCCGTGGTCACCACGGTGCTGGCGCTGAAGGACCCGGGTGACTGGTTCGGCTGGGCCATAACGGCCTGGCTGTGGCTCACCACGGTCTTCGCCAACCTCGCCGAGGCCGTGGCCGAGGGACGCGGCAAGGCCCAGGCCGACACCCTGCGCAGGGCCAGGACCGACACGGTGGCCCGCCGTCTGGACGGCCGCGACGAGACGGAGGTGCCTGGCACGGAGCTGCGCGTCGGGGACCTGGTCGTCTGCGAGGCCGGCGACGTCATCCCTGGCGACGGGGACGTGGCCGAAGGGGTCGCGTCCGTCGACGAGTCGGCCATCACCGGTGAGTCCGCCCCGGTCATCCGCGAGTCCGGGGGCGACCGCAGCGCGGTCACCGGGGGCACGAAGGTGCTCTCGGACCGGATCGTCGTGAGGATCACCGCCCGGCCGGGCGAGACCTTCATCGACCGGATGATCGCCCTGGTCGAGGGGGCCGCCCGGCAGAAGACCCCCAACGAGATCGCGCTCAACATCCTGCTCGCGTCGCTGACCATCGTCTTCCTGCTCGCCGTCGTGACGCTCCAGCCGTTCGCGATCCACGCCGGCGCCCGGCAGTCGATGATCGTGCTGACCGCGCTGCTGGTCTGTCTGATCCCGACGACCATCGGTGCGCTCCTCTCCGCGATCGGCATCGCGGGCATGGACCGGCTGGTCCAGCGCAACGTCCTGGCCATGTCGGGGCGCGCGGTGGAGGCGGCGGGTGACGTCTCGACGCTGCTGCTCGACAAGACCGGCACGATCACGCTCGGCAACCGGCGGGCGGCGGAGTTCGTACCCGCGAACGGCACGACGGAGGCGGAACTGGCGCAGGCCGCACAGCTGTCGTCACTGGCCGACGAGACCCCCGAAGGCCGCTCGATCGTGGTGCTCGCGCAGGAGGGGTACGGCCTGCCCGAGCGCCATCGGGACGAGCTCGCGCACGCCGCGTGGGTCGCGTTCACGGCCCGGACCCGGATGTCGGGAGTGGACGTCGAGGGGCTCAAGGCACGTAAGGGGGCGGCCGGTTCGGTCATCGCCTGGGTGCGGGAGCGGGGCGGCCACGTCGCCGAGGACACCGGACGGCTCGCCGACCGGATCGCGGAAGCCGGCGGTACGCCGCTGCTGGTGGCCGTCGAGGACGCGAGGGGGGCCCGGATCCTGGGCGTCGTCCATCTGAAGGACGTCGTCAAGGACGGGATGCGGGAGCGGTTCGACGAGCTCCGCCGGATGGGCATCAGAACCGTCATGATCACGGGTGACAACCCGCTGACCGCCAGGGCCATCGCCCGGGAGGCGGGCGTCGACGACTTCCTCGCCGAGGCCACCCCCGAGGACAAGATGGCCCTCATCAAGCGGGAGCAGGCGGGCGGCAAGCTCGTCGCGATGACGGGTGACGGCACCAACGACGCCCCCGCGCTCGCCCAGGCGGACGTCGGCGTGGCGATGAACTCCGGCACCTCGGCCGCCAAGGAGGCCGGGAACATGGTGGACCTGGACTCCGACCCCACCAAGCTCATCGAGATCGTCGGGATCGGCAAGCAGCTCCTCATCACCCGGGGCGCCCTGACGACGTTCTCCATCGCCAACGACGTGGCGAAGTACTTCGCGATCATTCCGGCCATGTTCGCGGTGGTCCACCCGGGGCTGGACAAGCTGAACGTGATGGGGCTCGCCTCACCGCAGTCCGCGATCCTGTCCGCGGTCGTCTTCAACGCGCTGATCATCGTCGCCCTCGTACCGCTGGCGCTCAAGGGGGTCCGGTACAGGCCGACCGGCGCCGACACGATGCTCCGCCGCAACCTCGGGATCTACGGACTCGGCGGCCTGATCGCGCCGTTCGTCGGCATCAAGATCATCGACCTGCTCATCTCCCTCATTCCCGGGCTCTCCTGAACCAGAAACGGCTGATCAGCCATGAACACCTCACTCAAGAACACCGCCCGGATGCTCGGGGCGGGGCTGCGCGCCCTGCTCGTCCTGAGCGTCGTCTGCGGCGTCCTCTACCCGCTCGCGGTCACGGGCGTGGCGCAGGCCCTCTTCAGCGGGAAGGCCGACGGATCCGAGATCACCGACGGAAGCGGACGCACCGTCGGATCGTCCCTGATCGGGCAGACGTACACCCTGCCGAAGCAGGACCCGGACGACCCGGCCGAGGTGGCGGAGCCCGACCTCAGGTGGTTCCAGCCCCGCCCCTCGAACGGTCTGGGCAGCAACAGCGTCAACACCGGGTACGCGCTGATCCTCTCCGGTGCCACCAACCGCGCGGCGGACAACGCCGACCTGGTCCGGTGGGTCACCGAGGCCAAGGCGGCGGTCGTGGCGGACAACTCCACCGCGTCCCACCCGGTGCGGCCCCAGGACGTACCGGCCGACGCGGTGACGTCCTCCGGCTCGGGCCTGGACCCGGACATCTCCCCGGAGTACGCGCAGCTCCAGGTCCACCGGGTCGCCGAGCGGAACGGACTCCCGGCCGAGGAGGTCGCGAAGCTCGTGGCCGAGCACACCGAGGGGCGCACGCTCGGGTTCATGGGTGAGCCCCGGGTCAACGTCCTGGAGCTCAACGTCGCACTCAAGGACATGAGCAAGGCCTGAACGACGTGGCGCCCTCGGCGTCCTGCGCGGTGGCGGCGGTTCCGGACGGGACCGCCGCCGGCGCGTCCGCCCGGGCCGGTGAGCCCGCCGCGCCCTTCCTCCCGTGTCGCACCCACCCCTTCGAAACTTTCGAAGCACGCCGACTCGGTGACCATCACACCGGTTCCGAAGAACGGCCACAGAGTTCGACAGCCTTGCGCGACAGTACCGTTGAGCTGGACGTACGCACCTGCTGTCCGTCCACTCCCCCAGCGACGCTTTCGTAATCATTGTCGAAACCATTGACACCCACCAGCGCCGGTTCAACACTGTTCGCCGTCGGCAGGCCTCAATCGCTGCCGACCGGGTCCCTCCCGACCCGGCACCCAGGCCGGTCACCGAGCACCAACGGCCGGCTCCGTACGGCCGGGACGCGCCACAGCGGCGCGCGGTCGCCGTCATCGCCTGTTCACCGACGCTCCACGAAGGGCGTTTCGCGCTGTCCGCACCACCCGGCCTCACGAGGACGAGGAGGAAAGCACGCACATGAACGACGCACCCGCACAGTCGACGAGCCGCTCGCACGGCAGGTTCGGACGGTCCATCCGCAATGTCCTGGCCATGGTGATGGCCGCCGTGGCCGTGCTGGCCCTGCCCGGCGCCGCGCGTGCCGACACGGTCGTCACCTCGAACCGGACCGGCACCGACAACGGCTACTACTACTCCTTCTGGACCGACAGCCCCGGCACGGTCTCGATGAACCTGGCATCAGGCGGCAGCTACGGCACGACCTGGAGCAACACCGGCAACTTCGTCGCGGGCAAGGGCTGGAGCACGGGCGGACGAAGGAGCGTGACCTACTCGGGCACCTTCAACCCGTCCGGCAACGCCTACCTGACCCTCTACGGATGGTCGACGAACCCCCTCGTGGAGTACTACATCGTCGACAACTGGGGCACCTACCGCCCGACGGGCACGTTCAAGGGCACCGTCACCAGCGACGGCGGTACCTACGACATCTACGAGACGACCCGGGTCAACGCCCCCTCCATCGAGGGCACCCGCACCTTCAAGCAGTTCTGGAGCGTCCGGCAGTCGAAGAGGACCGGCGGAACGATCACCACGGGCAACCACTTCGACGCCTGGGCCCGCCAGGGTATGAACCTGGGGACCTTCAACTACATGATCATGGCCACCGAGGGCTACCAGAGCAGCGGCAACTCGAACATCACGGTGGGCGGGACCTCGGGCGGCGGCGACGGTGGCGGTGGTGGTGGTGGTGGCACCGGCTGCACCGCGACGGTCACGGCGGGCGAGAAGTGGAGCGACCGCTACAACCTCAACGTCTCCGTCACCGGATCCAGCAACTGGACCGTCACCATGAACGTCCCCACCCCCGCCAAGATCCTCTCCACCTGGAACATCACCGCCACCTACCCCAGCGCACAAGTACTCACCGCCAAACCCAACGGCAACGGCAACACCTGGGGCACCACCATCCAGGCCAACGGCAACTGGACCTGGCCCACCGCCACCTGCACCACCACCTGACCCACCCCACACCCGGCAGAACCGGTGGAGGCGGCGGCCCTGCCCACCGCCCCCACCGGCAACCACCGGCACCTCCATCCGATCAGGACGAGAAGGGCTCACCCCATGCGTGTACCAGCACGTCTGTCCTTACGGCCCGTACTCACGGCCCTCGTGGTCGCCGCGATGGCCGCGACCGCGACCGTCGCCACCCCTTCCCACACGGCGAGCGCCGCCACCTGCAACGGGTACGTCGGGCTCACCTTCGACGACGGACCGTCGAGCAGCACCCCCGCCCTGCTCAACGCCCTGAAGCAGAACGGCCTCCGCGCCACCATGTTCAACCAGGGCCAGTACGCGGCCTCCAACCCGGCCCAGGTCCGGGCGCAGGTGGACGCCGGTATGTGGGTGGGCAACCACAGCTACACCCATCCGCACCTGACCCAGCAGAGCCAGGCGCAGGTCGAGTCCGAGCTCTCCCGGACCCAGCAGGCCATCTCCGCCGCCGGCGGGGGGACGCCCAAGCTGTTCCGCCCTCCCTACGGTGAGTCCAACGCGACCGTGCAGGCCGCCGCGGCCAAGTACGGGCTGACCCAGATCATCTGGGACGTCGACTCGCAGGACTGGAACAGTGCGAGCACCGACGCGATCGTGCAGGCCAACGCCCGGCTCACCAACGGCCAGATCATCCTCATGCACGACTGGCCGGCCAACACGCTCGCGGCCATCCCGCGCATCGCGCAGGGTCTGGCGAGCCGGGGGCTGTGCGCCGGCATGATCTCACCGCAGACCGGCCGGGCCGTGGCTCCCGACGGCGGCGGCACCGGTGGTGGTGGCACGGGCTGCACCGCGACGGTCACGGCGGGCGAGAAGTGGAGCGACCGCTACAACCTCAACGTCTCCGTCACCGGATCCAGCAACTGGACCGTCACCAT
>NZ_JBHVQX010000047.1:37841-54693 GCF_042886395.1 Streptomyces sp. NPDC058008
GCCCACCGCCACCTGCACCACCACCTGACCCACCCCACACCCGGCAGAACCGGTGGAGGCGGCGGCCCTGCCCACCGCCCCCACCGGCAACCACCCGTCGGCTCAGGGCAGCCCGCACCGACCTGGTACGTAGGCGACATCACCGGCGAAGTACCCTACCCGGACAACGGAGTTGGGCTCCGGCTGACGCCTTTCGCACCGGCCTTCCCTATTCTGTTCGCAAGCTGATCATCCGCTGCCGCGCACACCCAGGAGTTTCGCCATGTCCCGACCGGAGAACGGTGCCCCCGCCCTGCGCATCGACACCAGCAGACCCCATCCCGCCCGGATGTACGACTGGTTCCTCGGTGGCAAGGACAACTATCCGGTCGACGAGGCGATGGGCCGGCAGATGCTCGCCGTGGAGCCCGGGGTCCCGGTCATGGCGAAGGTGAACCGGGCCTTCATGCACCGCGCCACCCGGTGGCTGACCGACCAGGGGATACGGCAGTTCCTCGACATCGGCACCGGGATCCCCACCGAGCCGAATCTGCATCAGGTGGCCCAGGGGGCCGCTCCCTCGACACGGGTCGTCTACTGCGACAACGACCCGATCGTCCTGGCGCACGCCGAGGCGCTGCTGAAGGGCACCGACGAGGGCGCCATCGACTACGTGCAGGCCGACGCGCGCGACGTGGACGCCATTCTCGAACACGCCGGCAAGACCCTGGACTTCAGCCGGCCGGTGGCGCTCTCGATGATCGCGCTGCTGCACTTCGTGAGCGACGAGGACGGCGCCTACGAGCTGGTGGACCGGCTGACCGAGGTGCTCGCACCGGGCAGCCACGTGGTCATCTCGCACCTCACGGCGGACTTCCACCCGGCGGCGGCCCGCAAGGTCGACGAGATGTACAAGGCCAACACGCTCACGCTGGCGCCCCGCACCCGTGACCAGTTCTCCCGCTTCTTCGACGGACTCGACATCATCGAGCCCGGCATCGTGGCGGCCGAGGCGTGGCACCCCGAGCTGGGCGAGCCGGTCGCTGGCCAGGACGACGTCATCAGCGCCGGGTACGTGGCGGTCGGCCGCAAGCCGTAACCCGTCCTCCGTCCGGCGCACCGGCGGGTTCCCGGTGCCGTCGCTTCCCGAGGGAGGCGACGGCACCGGGACGCGGACAGCGGGGCGCCGGTCCCCGCCCTGCCCCGGCTCCTGCGGTGTGCCAGGCCGTCGGGGCCGGTGACCGGGGCCGCGCCCGCCCCCGGTTCACACCGGCTGCCGGTCCTCGTCGACGTGCCGGAAACAGGAGACGGCCACGACGAGCGGCCAGAACGTCTGCGCGAAGGTGATCACGCGCTCGGCCGCCCCCGCGATGTCGAAGAGGTACAGGGCCAGCAGGAACCAGGCCCCGCCGAGCCATATCAGCGCTGCCGCCGTGACGGAGGGCGTACGCCGCAGCCCCCACGGCGCCGACCGGCCCGGTCCTGGGACCACCGGACCGGAGCCGGGCCTCGCCGGGTCGGACCCGGGGACCACCGGACCGGATCCGGGCGCCACCGGGTCGGACCCGGGGACCACCGGGCCCGGCGGGGTGTCCTTCGCCCGTGCCGGTGCGGGACGCGGGCGCATGATGCCCCGGCGGACCGCCAGGACCGGCCAGAGTGCGAGCAGCGAGAAGCCGACGGTCACGATCACGCCGTGCGGGAACGAGCCGCCGCTGCTGGGCGCGGGGAACAGGGCCAGCAGCATCGCCGAGAGCCCGCCGCCGGCGAGAGCGGCCCGGCCGTACGGCGCGGCGGGGCGCAGTCCCGACGCGGTGATCACATGACAGGCCCCCAGGGCGACCAGGGCCGATGTCATCACCCAGTACCCGGCGGCGCCGTCGGCGGCGAGGATACTGATCGTCGTCGTCACGGGGTTGTAGCCGGGCCCCTGCAGCTTCGCCGCGACCGTCCAGCCCCCGACGAGGAGGACCGGGGCGCTCACGGAGGAGATCAGGACCCACCAAGAGACAGATCGCATCGGTGAACGGTAGAACGCCCGAACCGGCAAATGCCGGTGTACACGCAGGCGAACGCGTACTCCGCCCTCGAGCGGGTAGACGCGTGACGCCGGGTCACATGACGGTGCGTGAACCGCACCGCTGGACCTGCCCGGCGACGGCCCCCACCAGGAGCGCCGTCTCGGACGTGGATCGAACCGGAGGAAGACCCGCTGTGCTGACACCCAGTCCTCAGGACCTCAGAGTGGCTCTGGCCCGTTACGCCGACGCACGGATCGAGGACGCGCGCCGCTCCACCGACGCCACCGCCAGGATCGTGGAGGACGCGGCCTACACCCTGTGCGTGATGACCGGAACCCAGGCCGTACCGCAGGCCCTGCACGCCGCCGACAGCATGCTCGGCGTGCGGGCGACGGTCTCCCCCGCGCTTCGCCGGTCCGCCGGCACCCAGCGGGACGACAGCCTCCAGGCCGTCTGAGCGGCGGGCGGTCCGAGCGGCGGGCGGTCCGGGGGAGGCATGCCGCTCCGTACGGTGCGCGGCATGCCCGCCGTCGGCCTAATCCGGCACCCCGTCGCCCCGCCCCCTGGACGCTGGGCGGGTGGACACCACCCGAGCGGAACCGGGCGACGGGAAGAACGCCGAGCGCCTGACCGCTCTGTCCGACGGCATCTTCGCGATCGCCATGACCCTGCTGGTACTCGATGTCCGGGTTCCGCCGGGCCTGAGCGGGGACGGCTTCCGGGACGCCGTCCGCGAGGTGCTGCCGGACCTCGGCGCCTATGCCCTGAGCTTCGCGATCCTGGCCGCCTTCTGGCGGGACCACCGCCGGATCGTGCGGCTGGTGCCCCGCTTCGAGGGGCTGTCGCTGAAGCTCGCGCTCCTCTGGCTGGGCATGATCGCGCTGATCCCCTTCCCGACCTCGCTGCTGTCGGAGTACGCCTCCGAGCCGCTGGCGGTCGCCGTCTACGCGGGCGCGGTGTGCGTCACCAACCTGCTGGAACTGGCGGTGCTCGGGTCAGGCCTGCGGGGGGCGCGGTCCTCCCGTCCCGGCGCGGAGGGAGCCGCCCGCTTCGTGGCCGCCGATCTCGGGAGCACCGCCCTGGTCTTCGGCGCCACCGTCCCGCTCGCCTACGCGGTCTCCCCCGCCACGGCCATGTGGTCGTGGCTGGTGCTCCTCCCGGTCAAGGCCGTGATGGGCCGCAGAAGCCGCCGGGCCCACGGCCCCTGACCGGAGCCGGACGGTGGCCCGGCGCCGCCGGGCGGTTCCGGTGGCGCCGGGCACCCGTCATTCGGGGGCCGCGGCCAGGGATTCGTAGTACGCGCCGAGCTTGCGCAGGTAGAAGAGGTCGCCGGTGTCCTGATCACGCTCGAACCGCGGGGCTTCCTTGATCTGCTCCTTGGTGCACCCGACCTTGATCACCTGTGCGGCGTCGTCGACGGCGGTCACCATGCCGGCCGGCACGACGACGCTCCTCCCGAACTTCCAGACGCCCGCGTCGATCACCAGGTGGTCGAAGCCCGGTACCGGCGAGAGCCGGATGACGGTGCCCACGCTCCCGTCCGGTGCCTCCACGCCGTATCCGATCACTTCGTCGCCCAGCGCGTGGTCCAGCTGTGCCTGACCTACCCAGACCGTGTCCATGGTCACCTCCTCCTGGCAGCCGGCCGATTCCGGCCGCCGGACCTTCCATATGCCCCGACAAGCGCAGGCGATGCGGACCGAACGCATGCCCGAGCGGCCGGTGTTCCCCGGGCCCGCCCGCCCGGCGGCCCGGCGGCCGGTGACGTGGGGCTTCCGTGCCGGCTACCCGGCCATCTCGTACGCCCCGGACAGTGCCTGGACCCGGTCCCAGACGCGGGCCGAGCGCGCCTCGTCCATGACGGGCCGCCGTACGGCGGCGAGGGCCCAGCGCTGCTGCTCCTCGGTCGCCGAGCCCTTGCCGTGCAGCTCGACCGCGGTCGCGGAGAAGTCGCGGACGAGCACGGAGAAGAGTTCGTCAAGCACGTCCTCGTCCAGGCCGGTCAGCCGCGCCTGCTCCAGGATCAGCTGACCGTGGACCACCAGGGCGAAGAGCTGGCCGACGGACAGCAGGAAGTCGAGGTCGCGGCTCTGGCGTTCGTCGGGCGCGGAGTCCGTGACGAAGCCGCACAGCGCGTCCGCCTGTTCCCGGAAACGCGCGACGTTGGGGACCGCGGCGTACGCGTCGTAGGCCGGGCGCCAGTCGTGGAAGCGCACGGAGCCGAGGCCGCGGGCCGGTCCCTGCCGGAAGAGGAACGCGTCGTCCGCGGCGTCCAGACGCGTCGTCACGGGCTCGTACCCGGCGGGCTCCAGGAGGTGGCTGCGCATGAACTTCAGGATGAGGGCGAGGTTGACGTGCACCGTGCCCTCCAGCTTGGGCAGGCTGCGGATCTCCACGGCCGCCTGCGCGAAGTACGTGTCCTTCTCGAAGCCCTTGGCGGCGATGACGTCCCACATCAGGTCGATGACCTTCTCGCCCTCCGTGGTCACCTTCATCTTCGTCATCGGGTTGAACAGCAGGTACCGGCGGTCCTCGGGTCCGGCCGTGCGGAAGTAGTCGACGGCGCGGTCGCTGAAGAGCTTCATGCCGACCAGCCGGACGTAGGCGTCGGCGAGCTCACGGCGGACGTGCGGGAAGGCCGTCACGGGGCGGCCGTAGAGGACGCGGTTGTGGGCGTGGGTGACGGCCTCGTACATGGCGTGTTCGCAGATGCCGATCGACGCGGTGCAGAGGTTGAACTTGCCCACGTTGACGGTGTTGAGGGCGGCGTCGAAGGCCGCCCGGCCGGTGTGCAGGACGTCGTCGGGGCCGACGGGGTAGCCGTCGAGGCGGAACTCGCTGACGTACTTGGAGGAGTCGACGACGTTCTTCACGAGGTGGTAGGCGCCGTGGCGGCTGTCGGCGGCGAAGAAGACGTATCCGTCGGGGCCCTCGACGTCCGTGCGGCGGCCGAAGACGGAGACGAGACCGGCGGCGTTGCCGTTGCCTATGTAGTACTTCGAGCCGGTGGCCAGGAACCCGCCGTCGCCGTCGGGTTCCAGGAGCATGTCGGTGGAATAGATGTCGGCGCCGTGCTCCTTCTCCGAGAGGCCGAAGGCGAACACCTCGCCCTCGGAGAGGAGCTGTGCCGCGCGGCTGCGGGCGGCGGCGTTGTCGCTCTGCCAGACCGGGCCGAGGCCGAGGATGGTCACCTGCCAGGCGTACCAGTAGTCGAGGCCGTAGAACCCGAGGATCTCGTTGAGCGCGGCGATCCGGGCGGTGTCCCAGCGCTGGTCCTCGTGCCGGGCGGCGGACGCGGGAGTGAGGAAGGTGGCGAACAGCCCTTCCTCCGAGGCGAACGCGAGGAAGTCACCCAGCCAGGCGCGGGACCGGTAGTCCTCGGTCACCCGGCGCCTGCCCCGGTCCTCGAACCAGTCGATGGTGGCGCGCAGCAGCCTGCGGGTCTCGGGGTCGAAGTGCGCCGGGTCGTAGGTGCGCGGGTCGAGGAGCAGCGGGTCGGCCATGGTGGTGTACGCCTTCCGAGGGGTCGGGGACGGGAGGAGGGACGCGGGACGGTTCAGGCGCGCGGGCCGGCGGCGGCGAGCGCGTGGAGGGTGGCGAGCACGTCGTCGAGCCAGGCGACCGTCATGCGCTCGTACGCGATGCCGCCGCGCAGCACGACGTGCTGGAGCTCCTGGCCGGTGTCGAGGGGGACGGGGGCGTCGGGCCCGGTGAAGTCACGCAGCTCCCCGGCGAGGTAGTGCGCGAGCCGGTCGCTGTGCACCCGGTGGTGCCGTTCGACCTCGTGGAGCAGCGCGGCCGGGTCGTCGAAGGCGGCGCCGCGGATCTTCACGGCGAGGTCGTGGCGGAGGCTCTCGGGTTCGACGGGCTCGTGCAGCCAGCCGGAGAGGGCGGCGCGGCCTGGGGCGGCGACGGAGTACTCCTTCTTGTCCGGCCGGCGCTCCTGCGGGATGGCGCGGACGTCGAGCAGGCCGTCGCTCTCCATGCGTCCGAGGACGCGGTAGATCTGCTGGTGCGTGGCGGTCCAGAAGTATCCGATGGACCGCTCGAACCTCCGGGCCAGCTCGTAGCCCGAGCCCGGCTGTTCCAGCAGGGAGACGAGGATCGCGTGTTCGAGCGCCATGCCCCGATCGTTCTATGCAACTGATTGCATAGCAAGGGGCGGCGGCCGGGTGAGACGCTCCTCACCCGGCCGCCGCCGCGCGTCGTCTCAGCGCTCACCCCACGGCGAGCCGTACTTCTGCGCGAGCGCGCCCGCCTCGTCGGGGGTCAGCAGCCGGGGGGAGCGTTCCCCCAGGGCCAGGAGCAGGGCGGACACCTCCTCCAGTTCGACCGCGGCGTCGACGGCGTGGGCCATCGTGGGGCCGGCGAGGACGGGCCCGTGGTTCTGGAGGAGCGCGGCGCGGAGCGGGAAGGGCAGCCGGGCCAGGGCCTCGGCCTGGTCCGCGTCGCCGGGCGGGGCGTACGGGACGAGGGGGGTCTGCCCGACCCGCATCACGAAGTACGGGGTCAGCGGCGGCACCGCGCTCCTGGGGGACCACGGCGGGAGGCAGGACACCGCGGTGGAGTTGCGGGCGTGCAGGTGGACGACGGCGCGGGTGCCGGCGTCCCGCCGGTAGAAGGCGCTGTGCAGGGGGAACTCCTTCGACGGGCGCGGCCCGTCGAGGTGGGTGCCGTCGAGGGCGAGCACGCTGAGTCCGCCGGGGTCGACCTCGGCGAGGTCGGCGCCGGTGGGGGTGATGAGGATGTGGTCGCCGGCCCGGACGCTGAGGTTGCCGGAGGAGCCGGGGCTGAGCCCCAGGGCTGCCAGCCGGGCGCCGGCGGCGGCGAGGTCGGTGCGGGGGTCGCTCATGCCAGGGCGCTCCAGGCTTCGGTGAAGATGGCGGTGTCGCCGAAGTTGCCCGACTTCAGGGCGAGGTCCACGGTGTGGTCCCGGCCGTGCGCCCGGCCTTCGGCGCGTGCCCAGGTGACGCCCGGGGCGATGGGCGAGCCGATGGACAGGGTGCGCACGCCGAGGGCCGTGACGACGGCGCCGGAGGTCTCGCCGCCTGCCACGAGGAGGCGGCGCGCACCCTCGGCGACGAGCCCGGTGGCGCAGGCGGCGAGGGCCCGCTCGACCAGTTCCGAGGCGGGCGGGCCGTCGTGCGGCTCCGGCTGCTCGAGGTCGGCGAGGTCGTCGACGGCGTAGATGAGGGGCGGCTTCCCGGGGGCGTCGTCCCAGGCACGGCGTGCGAAGGCGACGAGTCCGGCGACCGTGCCGTCGAAGTCGGCGCGCAGGGCGGCGAGGTCGAGTTTGCGGTACGGAAGGAGTCCGCGGGCGTGGGCGACCTGGGCCCGGGTCGCGGACGAGGCGCTGCCGGAGAGGACGACACCGGGGTCACCCGGGCGGGAGGCGGGCGTGGCCCGGGCGGCGGCCGCGTGCGGACCGGTGAGCCCGAGGGCGAGTCCGGCCGCGCCGGTGACGAGGGTGAGGTGCGCCGCCGCCTCGCAGACGGTCACCAGGTCCTCGTCGCTCACGGCGTCCACGACGACGAGGGCGTCCGCGAGCTCGGGGGCGTCGAGCGCGGATCGCAGTGCGTCCCTCCCCCGGCGCACGGTGTCGAGGCCGACGAGGCGGACCGGGTGGCCGGTCTGCGGGGCGAGCAGCCGTCCGACGTGGGAGTCGAGCATCGGCGTGAGGGGGTGGTGCCGCATCGGGCTCTCGTCGAGGAGTTCGTCGTGGACGAAGAGGCGGCCCTTGTAGACGGTGCGTCCGGTGGCGGGGAACGAGGGGACGACGACCGTGCGGTGCTCGCCCAGCTCCGCGAGGAGTGCGTCGGCGACGGGGCCGATGTTGCCGCCGGGGGTGGAGTCGAAGGTGGAGCAGTACTTGAAGTAGAAGCGCTCACAGCCCGCCCGCCGCAGGGCGCGCAGGGTCGCGAGGGAGGCGCCGACGGCCTCCTCCACCGGAGCGGTGCGCGACTTGAGGGCCACCACCACCGCGTCGGCGTCACGCACAGCCGCTTCCCCCGGACCGCCGGAGAGGGCCTCCGGGCCCACGGCCACCACGGTCCGGTGGCCCCGGGCGACGAGCATGGTGGCGAGATCGGTTGCTCCGGTGAAGTCGTCGGCGATGGCCCCGAGGGTCGGCATCGGACCTCCTTGCGTCGGGATGCGGTGCCAGGTGGAGTTCCCCAGCATCTCTATGTGAAAAAATGTTAACAGACTTTACGCAGGCGATATCTGCTGGTACATCTTGTTAACACGCTCCCCTGCGGTGCTCGTGCCGTTGCCGAGACCGCGTCCTGCCGGAGCCGTTGAACCGAGCCGTGTGCCCGCCTAGGAGAGCCCATGAATCTGCATCACCTGTTCGCCGGAACCGGCGACCGGACCGTGCGCTACGCACTGTCCGGAGCCGGCGGCGGCTTCGCCCGGACCCTGCTGGCCCAGACCCCGCGCATCGGGCGTCTGGCCCCGGCCGTCCTGTGCGACCGTGACGTGGAGCGGCTGCGCGAGATGCTCGTCGAGCTCGGTTACCCGGCTGACCGCCTGAGCGTCTGCGCGGACGCCGACGGGGTCGCGCGCGCCGTGGAGGAAGGGTCCGTCGCCCTGGTCGCGGACGGCGCTCTGCTGTCGGCGGCCCCCTGGGACATCCTGGTGGAGGCGACCGGCAGCCCCGCCGACGGTTACGCGATGGCCCGTGAGGCCCTGACCGGCGGGCGTCACGTCGCCATGGTGAGCAAGGAGGTCGACTCCGTCGCCGGGCTGCACCTCGCGGACCTGGCCCGGGACAACGGCGTCGTCTACACCACGGCCGACGGCGACCAGCCCGCGAATCTCATCGCGCTCGTGACCTGGGCCGAGCTGCTCGGCCTGGACATCGTGGCGATCGGCAAGTCCAGCGAGTACGACCTCGTCTTCGACCCCGCCACCGGCTCGGTCACCCAGCTGGACACCACGGTCCCGGCTCCGGAGCTGGCGAGCCTGCTCGGCCTCGGTTCCGACGTGCGCGCCACGCTGGCCGCCCGCGCGGTCGCGGTGACCGCCCTGCCGACCGGTGCCACCGCCGACTACTGCGAGATGGCGGTGGTCGCCACGAACACCGGCTTCCGGCCGGACGTCGAGCGCCTGCACTACCCGGTCGCCCGGATCGCCGAACTGGCCGACGTCTACGCCCTGCGCGAGGACGGCGGTCTGCTGCACCGCACCGGCGCCGTCGACGTGTTCAGCGCGCTGCGGCTGCCCGACGAGGCCTCGTTCGCCGGGGGCGTCTTCGTCGTCGTCCGCACCGGTGACCCGGTCACCTGGGAGACGCTGCGCGGCAAGGGCCACGTCGTCAGCCGAGACGGGCGCTACGCGGCCGTCTACCTGCCGTACCACCTGATGGGCGTCGAGACCCCGGTCTCCCTGCTGTCCGCCGTGCTGCACGGCCGGCCCTCCGGCGGCGCCGACCCGCGCGCCCACGCCATGCTCGCGGGGCGGGCCCGGCACGACCTGCCCGCCGGCACCGTGCTGGACATGGGCGGCCACCACCACGACGTCACGGGCGTCCAGGCCGTCCTGCTCCGCGACGAGGACGCTCCCGCGGACACGGCTCCGCTGTACCTCGCCGCGCACGCCACCCTGGCCCGCGAGGTCCGGGCCGGCTCCCTGATCACCCTCGGCGATCTCGCCGACCCGGACGCGGACCTGCTGCGCGCCTGGACCTCCGGGCGTGCCTCGCGCGCCACCGACACCACCGCGAGCCGATGATGAGTACCGACCTCCAGAACCTCCTGCTGGGCGCCGCCGCGGTCGTCGTCCTGATCCTGCTGATCACCAAGGCCAAGCTCCACCCGTTCCTGGCACTCGCCCTGTCCGCCCTGGGACTGGGGCTCGCGGCGGGCATCGGCCCGGGCGACACCGTCAAGTACTTCCAGGACGGCTTCGGTGACGCGCTGAAGAGCACCGGACCGACCATCGGTCTGGGCACCATCCTCGGCGGCATCCTGCTCGGCTCCGGAGGGGCCGACCGGATCGCCACCGCGTTCATCGGCGCCCGCCCGGTCAAGTGGATCCCGACGGCGATCACGGCCGCCGCGCTGCTCATCGGGATGCCGCACCTCTTCGACGTCAGCTTCGTGATGCTCGTCCCGCTGGTGTACGCCGTCGCCAAGCGCACCGGCACACACCTGCTGTACGTGGGACTGCCTCTCGCCGCGGGCCTCTACATCTCGCACGGCCTGCTCCCGCCGCACCCCTCCCCCACGCTCGCCGTCTCGGCGTACGAGGCGAACACCGGCCTGACCATTCTCTACGGCCTGATCATCGGCATCCCGATCGCGGTGATCAGCGGACCGCTGCTGACGAAGTTCGCCTCCCGGTGGTTCGGACCGGCCCCGGACCTGGACAACGGCCCGATCCCGGAGACGAACCCCGAGCCGGAGAACCGCAAGCGGCCGGCGTCCTTCGTGCTCGCCCTGATCACCGTGCTGCTGCCGCCCGTCCTGATGCTGATCGGGACCCTGGGCACCTCGAACACGGCGGAGGGCTCCCTGCCCTACGCGTTCTTCGAGGCGTGCGACTCCTCCGTCATATCCCTGCTGGCCGCGGTGGTCTTCGCCTTCTTCGCCCTGGGCCTGCGTTCCGGCTTCGGCCTGAACCAGCTCCAGAAGATGGCGGGCAAGGGCCTCGGGCCGGTCGGCGGGATCGTGCTGATCCTCGGCGCCGGCGGCGGTCTCAAGGCGATGCTCACGGCGACGGGGATCGACAAGCTGATCTCCGACTACGCCGTGGGCTGGTCCATCCCGCCGCTGCTGCTCGCCTGGCTGGTCGCCGCGCTGCTGCGCATCTGCCTCGGCTCGGCGACGGTGGCCACCGCGGCCGCCACCGGGATCGTCGCTCCGCTGATCGGCGCCTACCCGGGGCTCTCCCCCGAACTGCTGGTGCTCGCGACGGCATCGGGCGCGGTGATGCTCTCGCACGTCAACGACTCCGGATTCTGGCTGTTCAAGGAGTACTACCAGCTCTCGGTGGCCCAGACCTTCCGCACCTGGACCCTGATGCTGTCCCTCCAGTCGCTGCTCAGCCTCGGCGGAGTACTCCTGCTCAGCACGTTCGTCGGATCCTGAACGCCGCGTCCGGTTGGGGCGGCGCGGGCCGGGACGGCACAATCGAGCAGCGGCCGAGCGGCCGCGTGAGGAAAGGCAGGAAGCAGTGGCCGGCGAAGAGCAGTTGCCCCTGATCCCCGACCAACGGCGCGAGCTCCTTCTGAAGCATCTGCGGCGCGACGGGGTGCTCAGCGTGCAGCAGATCACCCAGCTCTTCGGCGTGTCCCACATGACCGTGCGCCGCGACATCGCGGAACTGGAGCGCCGGGGCCTGGTGTTCTCGGTGCCGGGCGGCGCCCGGATCGCCAGTCACCTCCGGAGCGAGCCCAGCTTCCAGGCCAAGTCGCTGATAGAGCAGCCGGAGAAGCAGGCCATGGCCACGGCAGCCGCCGGGCTGGTACGGGAGGGCATGACGGTCTACCTCGACGCGGGTACGACGCTGCTGGCCATGGTGCCGCTGCTCGCGCGCCACGCGTCGCTGACGGTGGTCACCAACGACTTCACGACCGTGGACCGTCTGATGGGCGCGTCGCACCTCGACGTCATACACATCGGCGGTCAGGTGGACCCGTCCAACCGGTCGAGCGTGGGCCGGCTCGCGGCCACGACACTGCGTCAGCTCGCCCTCGACATCGCCTTCATCAGCACGAGCTCCTGGGACCTGCTGCGCGGGGTGACCACCCCTTCGGCCGCGAAGGTCGAGGTCAAACAGGCGGCGATGGAGTGCACGGGGGCGAGCGTGCTGGTCGCGGGATCCTCGAAGTACGGGACGTTCGGGAAGTTCCGGGTGGCTCCGCTGAGCGCGTTCGACACCATCGTCACCGACGACTCCCTCGCCGAGGCCGCCGCCGAGGGGCTGCGGGCCGGCGGCGCCGACCTGCGGCTGGTCTCCGTCTGAGAACGCACGCGACGGTGCGCCCCCGCGCTCCCCGGAGGGAGGCGGGGGCGCACCGTCGCGTGCGTTCAGACGACGTCGGTGGCCGTCCCGGTGAGGCGCGCCGACTCGTCCCACAGCATCCGTGCCGTGTCCATATCCTGGGCACGGTCCGACATGCGGGCGGGCCCGGGTCCTCCCTTCGTCCCGCCCAGACGCCGGGGCCCGTAGTAGCTTCCGCCGAGCGCCCCGGGCAGGGTGGCCGCGTACAGCGTGGGGAGCGCGCCGACGGACGCCGGCTGGGTGTAGACGCGGGTCGCCCGCTCCAGCTTCGCCGCCCAGGTGCGCCCTGCCAGCCGTGGCCCGGCCTGTCCGAGCTCCGTGGCGGACAGTCCCGGGTGGGCCGCCAGCGCGAGCAGCCGCTTGCCGGCCCCGTCCGCACGGCGCTGGAGTTCCGCGGTGAAGAGCAGGTTGGCGAGCTTGGACTGCGCGTAGGCACGCCACTTGTCGTAGCCCCGCTCGGCGTCGAGGTTGCCGAAGTCGATCCGGCCGATGCGGTGCGCCAGCGACGACACGGTCACGACCCTCGACATGCCTCGTGCCCCGAGGAGGGGCAGCAGGTGGTGCGTGAGAGCGAAGTGGCCGAGGTGGTTGGTCCCGAACTGCATCTCGAATCCGTCGGCGGTGCGCAGCAGGGGGAGGGCCATCACTCCCGCGTTGTTGACGAGGAGATCGAGTCTGCCGTCGGTCTCCTTCGCGATGTGGTCCGCCGCCTCCGCCACGGACGACAGGTCCGCCAGATCGAGGCCGACGAGCCGGGCGTCCGACGACGGCGCGGCGCGGCGGACGGCCGCCAGCGCACGGGCGCCGCGTTCGGGGTCGCGGCAGGCGAGGACCGTCCGGGCCCCGGAGCGGGCCAGGGCGAGCGCCGTCACCGCTCCGATCCCGCTGTTGGCCCCCGTGACCACCGCGGTGGTCCCGGAGAGGTCGGGCATGTCGTCCAGGGTCCATGAGTGCATGTGTCCCGCCTCCCCGGTGAGAGCGGCCCCACACCCATGGTGACGCCTCGCGTGGCCCCGGTCCACGGATCGCGGGGCGGCACGGTGCCGGTTCGCCCCCGGCACCGGCGGGGTCTCAGTGCTTCCTGAGGAGCAGCCCCGCGGCGACGAGCCCCGCCAGGCCCATGTCCACGTCCGTGTACTCGCCGCCCAGGAGATGGTCCACGTACGCGTCCCGCGCCAGGGTGAACGGCTCGACGAACTCCTCCGCGTCAGGTGTGGGTTCGGCGACCTTGCGGCAGTCCCTGGCCAGGACCGCGTACCTCACGTGGGTCGCGTAGGACGCCAGGTACGTCCTCGTGACGATCTCGGCCGTGCCCGCCCGGTACCCGGTCTCCTCCAGGAGCTCCCGCGCCGCCGCGTCCAGCACGTCCTCTCCGGGTTCGACCATGCCGCCGGGGAGCTCCGCCAGCACCTTGCCGGGGCCGGGGCGGTACTGCCGTACGAGGATGCCCCGGCCGTCCCGGGTGAACGCGACGAGGGCGACCGTCGGTGAGCCGTACAGGATGTCCCAGTCCGAGTCCTTGCCGTCGGGCTGCACGTAGGTGCGGCATCTCACCGTCAGGTAGCCGGCGGGGTCCGGGCGCTCGCTCTTCAGCGCCCACGTCATCGCTTCACGACTTTCCGTCACGAACCGGATCATGTCCAGCCCTCCGCAGGGCAAACGGGCGGCGCCGGCGAGACCGGGTGTGCGGTCAGCCCGGGGAGGCGGCCGTACCGGTCCCGTCCCGCGGGGCGGCCGGCCCGTGCGCGGCGGGGGCGCGGTACAGGGCCAGCATGGCCTGGTCGTCCTGGGGCCGGCCGCCCGCGTGGCGCCGGACGTCCTGGATGAGCGTGTCCAGGATCTGCCCCGGCGCGAGTCCGCCGCCGGAGCGCGGGCGTCCCACGAGTGCGAGCGGCAGCCGGGCGACGGGGTCGTAGAAGCGTCCTGCGGCGTCGCGGGACTCGGTGATGCCGTCGGTGTAGCAGAGCAGGGTCGATCCGGGCGGGAACGCGAAGGTGTCGACCGGGGAGGACCACGCGCCCAGGTCGCTCATGCCCAGCGGGGGCGCCTCCTCGGACGCCTCCAGGAGCGTGGCACGGCCCTGGGCGTCCATGAGCACGGGGGGCGGATGGCCCCGGTTGACCAGGCGTACGGTCCCCAGGTCCGTGGAGAACTCCGCGATCAGGGCCGTCGTGAAGCCCTCCTCCTGCTGCTGGCCGCCGCGTCGGCCGCCCTCGCGCAGGAGGGCGCGCTCCAGCCGCGTGACGAGTTGCGGAAGGTCCTCGGACTCGTCGGCGGCGTAGCGGAAGGCACCCAGGTCGGCGCTGACGGCACTGACCGCGCCGAGCCCCTTCCCGCGCACGTCACCGACCATGACCCGGATGCCGTAGGGGGTGCTCTGCACCACGTACAGGTCCCCGCCGATCAGCGCCTCGCTCTCGGCGGGCACGTACCGTGCGTCGATGTGGAGGTCACCCAGCCGTGACGGGGGCGTGGGCAGCACTGCCCGCTGGGCGACGGCCGCGACGTGCTGCGCGCGCCGGGCACGGGCGTCCTGCTTGCGCAGCGTGCGGTGGATCAGGACGGCGAGCGCGGTGACGGCCGCCAGGGTGAGCTGGTTGGCCACGCCCGCCCGCCAGCCGAAGGTGCCGTTGAACTGCGCGAGGAGCGCGTGGACGGCCATCGCCGTGATGCCGACGCCGATGATGCCGCGCACGCCCAGGAGCGGTGCGGCGGCGACGGGTGCCGCGATGAGGAGCGGTGCGGATGTCACGTCGTGCGGGGTCACGATGTCGACCACCACGGCCAGCACGATGAGGCCTACGGGGATCCACCGGGTTCTCAGCTGTTGTGACACTCCCCTACGCTGCCCGCAAGCGCGGCACTCCGCATCCCCGGGCGGACCGCACCGGCGCACATGGCGGGGCCCGATACGGGCAGGAGTCCCTTGTGGCCTCGGGGCGGCCAGGTGCCGCTCCCCGCGCGGTGATCTTCGTTCCCGCCGCCCGGACCTCCACGGAACCATCGCATGCAGTGCACACGTAAGTGCTCGTACGGAGCAGTCGGTCCTCACCCCCAGGGGAACTCGTGCGCCTTCGGAAGACATCAGCCGTCATCGCCGCCGGGGTCGCGGCGGCGCTCTCCCTCGCCGCCTGCGACGGCAGGGTGGACAGTGGCGCCTCCGGCGCGGCGGCCTCCGCGCCCCCGTCCACGCCGGGGTCGGAGGGAGCGCCCTCCGGCTCCGCCGCACCCGGCGCCACCCCGGGCCCGGACGCCACGGAGGGGTCCGGGCGAGGAGACACACAGGCATCGGCGTCCGCCTCGTCCCCGGCCCCCCGGCCTCCGTCGGGTGACACCTGCCGGACCGCCGACCTCTCCTTCAGCAGTTCGGGCGGCATGGCGGAGGGTGAGGTACTGATCAATCTGAGGAACTCCGGATCCACGGCCTGCTCGATGCGCGGCTTCCCCGGCCTGGACCTCAAGGGCGAGGCCGGGACCGTGAGCGCCGGGCGCAGCAACGGCCGGTCGGCCCCGACGGTCCGGCTGGCACCCGGGGAGGGCACCAACTTCTCCCTGCACTTCCCGCCGGACACCGGGGGCGGCTCGGGCGCCGTGTTCACCTCGGCGCTCGTGACACCGCCGAACGAGACCCGCTCCCACCGCATGTCGCTCTCCGTCGGCGTTCCCGCGGACCCCGGTTCCGCCGCGCGCATCACGGTGGACCCGGTCGGCTCCGGCAAGTAGCGACGCATCCTGGACAACCCGTCCACATGGTGAGACCGGTTTGCGGTGACCCATGCCCGCGGCGTCTCATCTCGGCTGTGCAAACCGAACAGATAACCCCTGATCAACCGGCCTCCGACGACAAGGCGGCGCGGCGCGCCGTCACCGTGTTCCCGGTCCTCGTTCTCGTGGCGGGAGTGGCGGGCCTCGTCACCCCGGGCACGTTCGACGGCTGGACGGAGTCGGTTCCGTACCTGCTGGGGATCGTCATGTTCTGCATGGGCCTGACGATGACCCCGCTCGACTTCAGGGGTGTGGCGAAACGCCCGTGGGCCGTGGCGATCGGGCTGGTCGCGCACTACGTGATCATGCCGGGACTCGGGTGGGCCATCGCCCATCTGCTCGGACTGCCTCCCCAGCTGGCGGCGGGGCTCATCCTGGTCGGCTGCGCGCCGAGCGGCACGGCGTCGAACGTGGTGACGTTCCTCGCCCGGGGTGACGTGGCCCTGTCGGTCTCCGTCGCCACCGTCTCCACCCTGGTCGCCCCTCTGGTGACGCCGCCGCTCACACTGCTGCTGGCGGGCGCCTACCTGCCGGTGGACGCCGGATCGATGATCACGGACATCCTGAAAACGGTCCTGCTGCCGGTCCTCGGCGGTCTGGTGGTGCGGCTGGTCGCGGGCAAGCTGGTGGACCGGGTGCTGGGCCTGATGCCCTGGCTGTCGTCGCTGGCCATCGCCGCGATCGTCTGCGCCGTCGTGGCGGGGAGCGCCGGTGCGATCAAGTCGGCCGCCGTGACGGTCCTGATCGCCGTCGTGCTGCACAACGGGCTCGGACTCGCCCTCGGCTACGGCGCGGGCAAGCTCTCGGGGCTGGGCAAGCCCGCCAGCCGGGCCATGGCCTTCGAGGTCGGCATGCAGAACTCCGGACTCGCCGCCTCGCTGGCGACGGCGCACTTCAGCCCGCTGGCCGCCCTGCCGGCCGCCGTCTTCTCGGTGTGGCACAACATCTCGGGGGCCCTGGTCGCCGCCTGGATGGCGCACCGGTCGCGGCGTGACGAGGCCGCGCCCCCGGTGGCGGCGACGGCCGCGACCGCCGGGGGGTCCTGACCGCAGGGTCCAGCGCGCGAAGGCGTTCGTCCGGAG
>NZ_JBHVQX010000048.1:0-48492 GCF_042886395.1 Streptomyces sp. NPDC058008
CGGGAGGCCTGGCGGTGCCATGCGGAGTGCGCTCGGCTCCCTGAGAAAGGGGGTCTACGTCGCCCTGGTGCCTTCGACGTGGCGTACGCCGCCCGTCGCCAGGATCCCGTGGGTCGCGGCGGGCAGGGGGCGGCGCACGGGCCGTGACGGCGCCGACGCCGTCGAACCGCTGGGGGAGAGTGCGCAGCCCCGCGCCCCCGTCCTCCGTCCGACAACGGCACCGAACCCGTGTCCAGGACGTGAGGGCCCCGCTCCTCGGTGCGGGGCTCCCGATGTGCGGCAGCGCGCCTCAGGCGCGGCGGACGGGGCAGGGATCCGGGCAGCTGGCAAGCACCTGCGTGCGAGCGTCCCCGGCCCCGCGGCGCGGGACCGCCGTGGCCGGGGCCGATACGACACCACCCGCGGAGGCCCGCCCCCCTTGGCCCCGGCCGCGCGGAACCGTGGACCGGCTGCTGCGACTCCCCAAAACCGCCGATCCGAGAGCCGGGACCGGGACCCCGTCCACCGTGGCGGGGAGTCGTCGGGGTGCCCGACGCGCCGGAGCCCCGGTCCCGCCGGTCCCACCGAACGCGCGGTCCCGCCGGTCCCGCTGAACGTACAGTCCTGCCGGTTCTGCTGCTCCGCCGACCGTGCCGTCCCGTAGTAACCCCCGGAATGCCTGGAGCGAAGGGCCCACCGCACGCGTACGTCCAGCGGGCCCCGCACGCCACGCCACGCCACGCCATGCCACGCCACATGACGTGACGTGACGTCAGGCGTGGACCTCGCGGCGGATGACCTTGCCCGTGGCGTTCCTGGGAAGACTCTCGTCGGTGACACGCCAACGTGAGGGGACCTTGTAGTACGCGAGGCGCTCGCTGACGAAAGCGGTCAGGGTCTCCTCGTTGAGGCCGGAGCCCGCGTCGATGACGACCACCGCCGCCACCTCCTGGCCCAGGTCGGGGTGGGGGACCCCGGTGACCAGGCACTCCCGCACCCCTGGGTGCTCGGACAGCACGCTCTCGATCTCCGCCGGGTACACGTTCTCCCCGCCGCGCAGGATCAGGTCCGATCGCCTGCTGGTGAGCCGCAGCCTGCCGTCCTCCACCATCCCGATGTCGCCCGTGTGCAGCCAGCGGTCCGCCCGGATGGACTGGGCCGTGGCCCGGGGGTCCTCCCAGTAGCCGAGCATCACGTACGGGCTGCGCAGGCAGATCTCGCCCTCCTGGCCCTCCGGCAGCGGCCGGCCGGCCGGGTCGCGTACCTCCAGGTCCACCCCCACCACCGGCCGGCCCAGGGTGTCCGGCGCGACGGCGAGGTCCGCCGGGGTCCCCACAGCCGCGCCGGTGCAGCACTCGGTGAGCCCGTAGCTGTTGGCGAGGCCGTCGCGGGCCACCGGCAGCACCGCGCGCAGCCGTTCGTGGAAGGCGGGGGTCGACGGGGCCGACGCCAGCGCGAAGGACGTCAGCGACGACAGGTCGTAGCCGCTGAGGTCGCCGTGCTCGATCAGCCGGTTCGCCATCGTCGGCACCGCGCCCCAGTTGGTGACCCGCTCCCGTTCGATCAGCCGCAGCACCCGGTCCACCTCGAAGCGGCCCTGGTACATCACCACCGTCCCCCCGTCCATGAGCCGGGGGACCGCCAGATTGTGCAGTGACGCGATGTGGAAGAGGGGCAGCGACAGCAGGTGCCTCCGGTCCTCGGGCGCGACCGGGTCGCCCAACTCCGCCGCCAGCACGTTGTTGTAGCGCAGGTAGCCGATGACGGCCAGCAGATTGCGGTGCGTGTGCACCGCCCCCTTGGGCCGGCCCGACGTACCGCTCGTGTACATGATGACCGCGGGATCGTCCTCGTCGATCTCCGGCTTCGGCAACGGGGCGCCCGGGTGGCGCCGGACCAGATCCGGCACGTCCTTCTCGAACGTCAGCAACGGCACCCCGGAGCCGTCCACCTTTGCGGCCCGCCTGGCGTCGGCCAGGACCACCTTGGGCCGTGTGTGCTCGATACCGCGGGCGATCTCGGGCGCCGTCCACCACGAGTTGTAGGCGACGGCGATGGCGCCGAGCGAGACCGTCGCCCAGAACGCGATGACCCAGCCGGGGTTGTTCGCCGCCAGCAGCGCCACCCGGTCGCCCTTGCCTACGCCGTACTCCTGCTCCAGGACCCGGGCAAGGGACGCCACTCGGTTCGCGTGCTCGGTGAACGAGATCCGCTCGTCCCCGGCCACGATGTAGTCGCGCTCACCGTGTCGCACGGACGCGGCCACCACATCGGCCAGTGACCTCTCCCGGTGGGCGAACACCTGCGTGCGTGCTCCGAGCACGTCCTCGCGGACCAGCTCGAAGGCACCGCCGGGGCCGGTCAGCCGCCGCAGGATCTCCGGCACCGTTTCCTGGTGATCCGCCGTCGCGCTCATGCGCCTCCCTCTCGCCGGAGTGGATGATGTGCGCGCCATCGTTCTCCTCCGGCTCGTGCGGGAAAGCGCGGTTCCCGGTCACCGGGACGCCGGCCGCGAGCACCCACGAGGCCCTACCACTCAGTGGGACCGCTGCCCCCGCGCCGCCCGCGCCACCCGAACCTGGACGGCCGCGGGCGCCCGGCCGGGCGCAGCCGCACCGACC
This sequence comes from Streptomyces sp. NPDC058008, assembly GCF_042886395.1. Lineage (NCBI taxonomy): Bacteria > Bacillati > Actinomycetota > Actinomycetes > Kitasatosporales > Streptomycetaceae > Streptomyces > Streptomyces sp. NPDC058008. Next base: position 2,601 of record NZ_JBHVQX010000048.1, read on the forward strand.
GGTACCGCCCGGCCGGAGCGGTGCCGCACCACCGGGAAAGAGGGATCACGTGGGACACCTCCAGGGCAAGGTCGCGATCGTCACCGGTGCGGGTCAGGGGGTGGGCCAGGGCATCGCCCTCGCCCTGGCAGGCGAGGGCGCGGCAGTCGCCGTACTCGGCCGGACGGCGGCGAAACTGGAGGCCACCCGCGACCTGCTGCGGGCCCGCGGAGCGCGGGCCGAGGTGTTCACCTGCGACGTGTCGGACACGGCACGGATCCCGGGACTGGTGGACGAGATCGCCGAGCGTCTGGGACGTGTCGACGTCCTCGTCAACAACGTCTACGACGGTGCCTACGGGCCGCTGCTCTCGCTGAGCGACACCGACTTCCAGAAGGGGTTCCGCAGCGGCCCCTTCGCCACCTTCGCGTTCATGAAGGCCTGCCACCCCCACCTCAAGAGCTCGGGGGACGGTGCCGTCGTCAACCTGGTCACCTCCGCCATGGTCCGCTGGGACCTGAGCACCTACGGCGCCTACGCGGCCGCCAAGACCGCCGTCCGCTCCCTGACCCGTACCGCCGCGAACGAATGGGGGCCCGACGGGATCCGCGTGAACGCGATCGCCCCGCACGCCGCGTCACCCGGCTACCTGCGCTGGGCCGATGCCAACCCGCAGGAGGCCGAGGCCTTCTGCGCCTCCGTGCCGCTGCGCCGGGTCGGCGACTGCGAGAGGGACATCGGCCGGGCCGTGGTGATGCTGTGCGGGCCGGACGCCCGCTACCTCACCGGCGCGACCGTCCCCCTCGACGGCGGCCAGGCCAACTTCGACTGACGGCCGCTTCCCGGCGGGCGGCGTGTCCTCGTCGGGCCACCCGTTTCCCGGCGGGCGGCGTGTCCCGCACGAGTCGTCCGTCTTGCGATCACAGGTGCGTCCCCGCGCGGGGCGCCCGTTTCCCGGCGGGCGGCGGGCCCTCGTCGGGCCACCCGTTTCCCGGCGGGCGGCGTGTCCCGCACGAGTCATCCGTCTTCCGATCACAGGTGCGTCCCCGCGCGGGGCGCCCGTCCCCCCGGCGTGCGGCGCGCCCTCGTCGGGCCACCCGTCTCCCGGCGGGCGGCACGTTCCCGCAGGGGCACCCGCCTCCCGGTCACCGGCACGTCCCGGCCCGTCGGGTGCCCCGCCGGCCGGGGACGTACCGCCCGGCCGGAGCGCCCCTCCCGGTCAGCGGGACGAGCGCCCGACCGGCCGCCCAGCGCCGCATAACGTCGCGACCGCCACCACGACGGGTGCGCGGACGGAGGATCACCTTGACTGAGACATCGCAGCAGCCGCCCGGAACTCCGGACGTCCTGGCCCCCGCGACACTCGGACCCATCACCCTGCGCAACCGCATCGTCAAGGCGGCGACGTACGAGGGGCTGAGCCGAGACAGCCTGGTCACCCAGGACCTGATCGACTTCCACCTCCGGTACGCGCGGGGCGGGGTCGGCATGAGCACCGTCGCCTACTGTGCGGTGGCGCCCGAGGGCAGGACCGACAGGCACCAGGTCCTGTGGCGGCGCGAGGCCCTGCCCGGGCTGCGCAAGCTGACCGACGCCGTGCACGCCGAGGGCGCCGCCGTCTCCGCCCAGATCGGTCACGCCGGCCCGGTGGCCAACCCGAAGTCGAACGGACTTCCCGCGCTCTCGCCCAGCCGGCACTTCCACAGGACGACGCTCAGCTTCGCCAAGGAGGCGTCCCGGGCCGACATCCAGCGCATCGTCCGCAACCACGCCGACGCTGCCGCCATGGCCGTCGAGGCGGGCTTCGACTGCGTCGAGATCCACCTGGGCCACAACTACCTCGCCAGCTCCTTCCTCAGCCCGCGCATCAACCACCGCAAGGACGAGTACGGCGGCAGCCTGGAGAACCGGTTCCGCTTCGCCCGGCAGATCGTGCGCGCCGTGCGCGAGGCGGTCGGCGACCGGATCGCCGTCATCGCCAAGCTCAACATGGACGACGGTGTCCCCGGCGGCTTCTGGCTCGACGAGGCCATCCCCGTCGCTCGCACCCTGGAGAGCGACGGCTGTCTCGACGCCCTGGAGCTGACCGTCGGCAGCTCCCTGCTCAACCCCATGTACCTCTTCCGCGGCGACGCCCCGCTCCACGAGTTCGCGCAGATCATGCCCGAGCCGATGAAGACGGGCATCAAACTCGTCGGCAGGAAGGTGCTGCACAGCTACCCGTACGACGACGCCTACCTCCTCGGACAGGCCCGCCAGATACGCGCCGCCGTCGACATGCCGCTGATCCTGCTCGGCGGGATCACCGGCAGGCCGAGCATGGACCTGGCCATGGACGAGGGCTTCCAGTTCGTCGCCATGGGCCGCGCCCTGCTGCGCGAACCCGACCTGATCAACCGCATCGCGGCGGAAGCGGACACCCCCTCGCTCTGCATCCACTGCAACAAGTGCTTCGTCACCATCTACGGCGGCACCCGTTGCGTACTCGTCGACCCGCCCGGCCGCGGTACCGCCGCCGGCAAGACGCCCATCACCGCCTGAGGGGGACGACGTTGGCACCCGACACCATCGCCGATCTGCTCCTCGCCCGCGCGGGGGACGCCCGTCCCGGTCTGCGCACCCGGCACCGGGACTGGACCTGGGACGAGGTCGTGCGCGAGAGCGCGGCCCGCGCCTCACTGCTGCGCGAGCCGCGCACCGACGGCCCGTCCCACATCGGCATCCTCCTCGACAACGTGCCGGAGTACGTCTTCTGGCTCGGCGGAGCAGCCCTCGCCGGCGCGGCCGTCGTCGGCATCAACCCGACGCGGCGCGGCAGTTACCTGGAGCAGGAGGTGCGCCGTACCGACTGCCGGTGGATCATCACCGACCGGGCCGGGCTCAAGCTCCTCGACGGACTGGACCTCGGCGTCCCGGCCGAGCGGTACCTGCTCGTGGACGAACCGGCGTACGGGACGGCCCTCGCCGCGCACGCGGCGGCCGAGCCCGTCCGCGACCCCGCCGTCACCGCCGCCACCCGCATGCTGCTGCTGTTCACCTCCGGCACCACCGGCGCCTCCAAGGCGGCGATCTGCTCGCAGGGCCGCCTCGCCGCCCTCGGACACGACAACTCCGCCAAGTACGACGTCGGCGCCGACGACGTCTGCTACTGCCCGATGCCGCTCTTCCACGGCAACGCGCTGATGGCCCTGTGGGCCCCGGCCCTGGCAGCCGGTGCCACCATCGCCCTCACCCCCAAGTTCTCCGCCACCGGCTTCCTGCCCGACGTGCGGCACTTCGGCGCCACCTTCTTCACCTACGTCGGCAAGGCCGTCGCCTATGTCCTCGCCCGTCCCGAACAGGACGACGACGGCGACAACCGGCTGACCCACGCCTTCGGCACCGAGGCGTCCCCCGAGGACCAGGCCGCTTTCCTGCGCCGCTTCGGCTGCCGCCTCATCGAGGGCTACGGCTCCAGCGAGGGCGCCGGCATGCTCGCACGCGTCCCCGACGGGCCGCCCACCGCGCTCGGCAGGCCCGCGCGCGACGGGGTGCGGATCGTCGACGCCGAGACCCGCGCGACCTGCCCACCCGCGCGCCTCGACGAGCACGGCCGGGTACGCAACCCGGAGGAGGCGATCGGCGAGATCGTCGACACCGAGGGCGCCGCCCGCTTCGAGGGCTACTACAGGAACGACGCCGCCAACGCCGAACGCGTCCACCACGGCTGGTACTGGACCGGCGACCTCGGATACGTCGACGAGGCCGGGTACTTCTACTTCGCCGGACGGAGCGGGGACTGGATCCGTGTCGACGGGGAGAACACCTCCGCCCTGCTGACCGAACGCGTCCTGCGCCGGCACCCCGACATCGTCGCCGCCGCGGTCTTCGGCATCCCCGACCCCCGCTCCGGCGACCAGGTCATGGCCGCCCTGGAGATCCCCCGGGGCACGGCCTTCGAGGAGCTGCGACTGCCCCGGTTCCTCGCCGGCCAGCAGGACCTGGGCACCAAGGGCACACCCCGCTACGTCCGCGTCTCCCACGCCCTGCCCACGACCGGCTCGGGCAAGCTGCGCAAGAAGGAGATACAGGTCGAGAGCTGGCGCGTGGACGAGCCGGTCTACCACTGGCGGGGCCGCGGAGAGCCCGAGTACGCCCTGATGACCGACGAGGACAAGGCGGCGCTGCGCGCGGAGTTCCTCGCCAGCGGACGAGGACGCTTCCTGCCCTGAGAGCCCCGACACAGGCTCCGATTCCGCCGGCGAGGAGACACGAGAGGAACTGGAGAACCACATGCGACTGCGCGAGAGCGCCGCTCAGCTCGGACTGCGCCGTGAGCTGAGGGCGTACTTCTCCGGGCTGCTGCCCGAGGACGAACGGCGCCGAGCCGGTGAGGAGGGCGTCGGCGGCCCCCGCTTCCGCGAGATCGTCGGCAGGCTCGGCGCCGACGGCTGGCTCGGCATCGGCTGGCCCACGGAATACGGCGGCCAGGGCCGCTCCGTCGAGGAGCAGTACGTGTTCTTCGACGAGGTCCAACGGGCCGGTCTGCCCTTCCCGTTCGTCACCGTCAACACGGTCGGGCCCACGCTCATGCGGTACGGGACCGAGGAGCAGAAGAAGCGGTTCCTGCCGGGCATCCTCTCCGGCGACACCGTCTTCGCGATCGGCTACACCGAGCCGGGCGCGGGCACCGACCTGGCCTCCCTCAGCACCAGGGCGGTGCGCGACGGCGACGGGTTCACCGTCGACGGCGGCAAGATCTTCACCAGCGGCGCCAACACCGCCGACCACGTGTGGCTGGCCGCCCGCACCGACCCCGACGCGGCGAAGCACCGCGGCATCTCCATCCTGATCGTGCCCACCGACGCCACAGGCTTCTCCTGGAGCCCCATCCACACCGTCGGCGGCATGGTGGTCACCGCCACCTACTACGACGGTGTACGGGTGCCCGCCACCGACGTGGTCGGCGACGTCGACGGCGGCTGGCGGCTGCTGACCGCCCAGCTCAACCACGAGCGCATCGGACTGGCCGCCCTCGGCGGACGCATGATCCAGCTGTGGGAACAGGCCCTGGAGTGGGCCAGGGACAACGGAACCCTCGAACAGCCCTGGGTCCGCCAGGAGTTCGCCCGCACCCACGCCCGGCTGGAGGCCATGCGGCTGATGAACTGGAAGATGACCGACGCCGTCGCCCACGACCGGCTCACCGGAGCGGACGCCGGCGCGGCCAAGACGTACGGCACCGAGACCCACATCGACGTGCAGCGCACCCTGACCCAGATCCTCGGCGCGGCGGGCCGCATCCGCCCCGGTTCGCCCGGCGCCGCCCTGGCCGGACAGGTCGAACAGCTCTCCCGGCAGGGCATCGTCAACACCTTCGGCGGCGGAGTCAACGAAGTGCTGCGCGACATGGTCGCCGTCCAGGGACTCGGCCTTCCCCGCAAGGGGCGTGGCCGGTGAGCACACGCAGCGGGAACCCCCGCGACACGGCCGGCACGGCCGGTACCGCCGACTACGAGGAGCGGCTCGGCGCCTTCGTCGGCCGCGAGCTGACCCCCCTGACCCCCGGCCAGGACCCGGTCAACCAGCCGATGATCCGCCACTGGGCCGAGGCCATGGGTGACACCAACCCCGTCTACACCGACGAGGCCGCGGCCCGCGCCACCGGACGGCCGGGCGTGGTCGCCCCCGCCTCGATGGTGCAGGCGTGGACGATGCGCGGGTACGCGGCCACCGTCTCGCCGCCGCCGGAACGCCGCCGCTCCGACGAACTGGTCGATCTGCTCGGCGAGGGCGGATACACCTCCGTCGTGGCGACCGACTCGGAGCTGGAGTTCACGCGCGAACTGGTGCCCGGCGACCACGTCGCCGTGCGGGAGGTCGTGGAGTCCGTCTCGCCGGAGAAGAGGACACGGCTCGGCGCCGGCCGCTTCGTCACCACGGTGAGGACGTACCGCGACCAGGACGGCGAGGTCGTCGCCACCCAGCGCTGGCGCACCCTGCGCTTCCGCCCCGCCGCGACGCCGGACACCACCCCGGAGCCGGACACCACGACGACCGCGGCGGACCCGGACCCCACCACCGCACCGGACGCGGTGGACCCCGCAGGAGCCGAGCGGGCCGCGGCTGCGCCCGCCCGCGCCGAACCGCGCGCCCTGCGCCCCCGCCCCGCCCTCAACGGGGACAACGCCTTCTGGTTCGAAGCCGCCAGGGAGCACCGGCTGGTCATCCAGCGCTGCCTCTCCTGCGCGGCCACCCGCCACCCGCCCGGCCCCTGCTGCCCGCACTGCGGCTCCTTCGAGTGGGACACCGTACGCGCCTCGGGCCGCGGCCACGTCCACAGCTTCACGGTCAACCACCACCCCAGACACCCGGCGTTCGACTACCCGCTGGTCGTCGCCCTCGTCGAACTCGCCGAAGGCACCCGCCTGATCACCAACCTGACCGGCGTCGCCCCCGAGGACGTCACCATCGACATGCCCGTCGTCCTCGACTGGCTCGACGCCGACCCCGACCTGTCCCTGCCGGTGTTCCGGCCCGTCGCCTCGGAGAACCGCTGATGGACTTCTCGCTGGGAGAAGAACTCGAAGAGCTGCGGGCCCTGGCCCGCGAGATCTTCACCGACCACGCCACGCCCGAACGGCTGCGGGCGGCCGAGACGTCCCGGACCCGCGTCGACGACAAGCTCTGGGCCGACCTGAGCGCGGCGGGACTCCTCGCCGCACCGCTTCCCGAGGACGCGGGCGGCGCCGGTCTCGGCCTGCCCGGAATCTGCGTCCTGCTGGAGGAGCAGGGCCGCCGCGTGGCACCCGTGCCACTGTGGACGGCCGCCCTCGGCGCGCTCGCCCTCGCCGTCCACGGCACGGCCGCGCAGCGCGCCGCGCTGCTGCCGGCCGCGGCCGACGGGTCGGCCCGCATCACCCTGGCCCTGGAGGAGTTCGCCCCGGCCGACCCACGCACGCCCCTCACCACGGCCGTGTCCGAGGGCTCCGGCTGGCGGCTCACCGGCACCAAGGCCGTGGTGCCCTCCGCGGCCGGCGCCGCGCACGTGCTGGTCACCGCCACCACCGACGCCGGCACCGGCCTCTTCCTGATCCGCCGCGACGCCCCCGGCACCACCTGGACGCCGGCCGAGACCACCACCCACGACCTCGCCGCCCACCTCGGCCTGGACGCCACCCCCGCCGAAGCGGTCGGCGCGCCCGGGACCGGCGTGGGGGAGTGGATCGACGGCCACGCCCGTACGGCGCTCGCCGCGGTGCAACTCGGCGTGGCCCAGGGCGCGGTGCGGTACGCGGCCGACCACCTCAGCACCCGGGAGCAGTTCGGCCGCCCGCTGGCCACCTTCCAGGCCGTGCAGCACCAGCTCGCCGACTGCGTCATCGAGACCGACGCCATGCGCGTGACGCTGTGGCAGGCGGTGACCGCGCTGGCGGACGGCGAGGACACCGAGCAGTCGGTGCTGGTCGCCACGTGGTGGGCCGGTGAGGGCGGTCTGAACGTCGTCCACCGCGTCCAGCACGTGCACGGCGGCATCGGCGTGGACACCGACTACCCGGTGCACCGCCACTTCCTGTGGGGCAAGCAGATCTCGACCACCCTCGGCGGGGCCGCCGGCGACCTGGCCCGCCTCGGCGACCTCCTGGCGGAGCGGACGGTGACCTCATGACGGTGCCCGTGACCCGCACGTACGACGAGGTGACGGTCGGCGAGCGGCTGCCGCCGCTGGAGATCCCCGTGACCCGGACCCTGATCGTCGCCACGGCCCTGGCGAGCCGCGACTACCAGGACGTGCACCACGACCCCGAACTGGCCCGCGAGCGCGGGTCCGGGGACGTCTTCATGAACATCCTGACCAGCAACGGCCTGGTCGACCGGTACGTCACGGGATGGGCCGGACCGGCCGCGAGCGTACAGGCCATCCGCGTCCGCCTGGGCGCGCCCAACCACCCCGGCGACACCATGGTCCTCACCGGCACGGTCACCGCCAGGTCCGGCGGGACCGGCGGGCGGGACGAGGCCGGTGCGAGGGGCCGCGTAGAGATCGCGGTGCGCGGAACCAACGGCGTCGGCACACACGTCAGCGGCACCGTCACCGTGCTCCTGCCCAGGAAGGCCGGTGCGCGATGACCGGGACCGCACCGGCCGTCATCGCCGGTATCGGCGCCACCGAGTTCTCGAAGAACTCCGGCCGCAGCGAGCTCCAGCTCGCCTGCGAGGCCGTCCTCGCCGCCCTTACGGACGCGGGCCTCACCCCCGCCGACGTCGACGGCCTGGTCACCTTCACCGCCGACACCAGCGGCGAGATCCACGTGGCCCGCAACACCGGCATGGGCGAGCTGACGTTCTTCTCCCGCGTCGGCTACGGCGGCGGAGCGGGCTGCGGCACCGTGCGGCAGGCGGCCATGGCCGTCGCCACCGGCGCCGCCGAGGTCGTCGTCTGCTACCGCGCGTTCAACGAGCGCTCCGGCGAACGCTACGGCCTCGGGCAGGCCGACCGGGCCATGGACACCGGCGCCGACCGGGCCGCGTACGCGTGGATGACGCCGTACGGGCTGAACACACCCGCCCAGTGGGTCGCCATGTTCGCCCGCCGCTACATGCACGAGTACGGCGCCACCGGCGAGGACTTCGGCCGGGTCGCGGTGGTGGACCGCAAGCACGCGGCGAACAACCCGGCCGCCTGGTTCCACGGCCGCCCCATCACCCTTGCGGACCACCAGAGTTCACGCTGGATCGCCGAACCGCTGAGGCTGCTGGACTGCTGCCAGGAGACCGACGGCGGCCAGGCCCTGGTGATCGTCTCCGCCGACCGCGCCCGCGATCTGCCCCACCCGCCCGCCGTGATCCTCGGCGCGGCACAGGGCTCGGGCGACGACCAGCACATGATGACCAGCTACTACCGGGACCGCATCAGCGGCCTCCCGGAGATGGGCCTGGTCGGCCGGCAGCTGTACGCGCGCAGCGGCCTCGGCCCCGACGACATCGACGCCGCGATCCTCTACGACCACTTCACCCCACTGGTGCTGCCGCAACTGGAGGAGCTGGGCTTCTGCGCCGCGGGCGAGGCCAAGGACTTCATCGCCGACGGGAACCTGGAACTCGGCGGCAGGCTGCCGGTGAACACCCACGGCGGGCAGCTCGGCGAGGCCTATCTGCACGGCATGAACGGCATCGCCGAGGCCGTACGGCTGGTCCGCGGCACGTCCGTGAACCAGCCCGGCAACGCCGCCCACGTCCTGGTCACCGCCGGTACGGGCGTACCGACCAGCGGCCTGATCCTGGGAGCCGCCCGATGACCGCCCCTCCGGCCGTCTCCCCGTGGCGCGGCCACGACCTCGGCACCCGCACCGTCGCGTACACCGAGCGCGACGCGATCCTCTACGCGCTCGCGGTGGGCGCGAGGGCCGACGACCTCGACCTGGTCTTCGAGAAGCGCCTGCGGGTCCTGCCGGCCTTCGCGCTGACCCTGGCCCAGTGGGCGCCCGACGCCCTCGGCGCGCTCGGCGCCTTCGACACCACGACCGCGGTCCACGGCTCCCAGCGGCTCACCGTCCGCCGGCCGCTGCCCCGGTCCGGGGAGGTGTCGATGAGCGCACGCGTCGCCGAGGTGTGGGACAAGGGCGGTGCCGCCGTCTTCGACGTCGAGGTGAAGAGCCACCACTTCCTGGCGACCTGGTCCCTGTTCGCCCCCGGCAGCGGAGGCTTCGGCGGCGAGCGCGGGCCCAGCGGCCCGAAGCGCCCCGGACAGCCGGCCGGCCGGCGGCTGAGCGTGGCCACACACCCCGAGCAGGCGGCCCACTACCGGCTGCTCGGCGACCGGCACCCCATGCACATCGACCCGGAGGCCGCCCGCACCGCGGGCATGCGCCGGCCGTTCCTGCACGGCCTGTGCACACTCGCGGCCGTCACCCTGCCCGCCGCCGGCGCCCTGGGAGCCCACCCGGCCGGCCTGACGGAACTGGAGGCCCGCTTCAGCGCCCCCGTCTACCCCGGCGACAGGCTCGCCGTCGACGCCTGGGACGACGGCCCCGGCGGCCTGCGCCTGGAGGCATCGGCGTACGGCCGCCCGGTCCTCACCGGCGTGCGTATCCGCTTCGCCGGCGCGCCGGAGCACCCCTTCGACGCTCCCCTCCAGCAGAAGGAGACCTCGGATGCTTGACGCGTCGCAGCGCGCTGCCGCCGCCGACCTGCTGCGCCGGGCCGAACAGGACCGCGCCCCGGTCGCCCCGCTGGCCGGGACGTTCCCCGGCATCGGCGTCGTCGACGCCTACGAGATCCAGCTGAGCAACATCCGCAGGCGGCTGGAGCGGCCCGGGGTGAGCGTGACCGGCCACAAGGTCGGGCTGACCTCCGCGGTCATGCAGCGCATGATGGGCGTCGACGAGCCCGACTACGGTCATCTGCTCTCGGACATGGTGCTGGACGAGGACACCCCGGTGGAGACGGCCCGCTACTGCTTGCCGCGCATCGAGGTGGAGATCGGCTACGTCCTCGGCGACAGCCTGCCCGGCGAGGACTGCACCGAGAAGGACGTCCTCGCCGCGACGCAGTACGTCGTCGCCTCCCTCGAACTCATCGACAGCCGGATCACCGACTGGCGGATCGGGCTCGTGGACACCATCGCCGACAACGCCTCCTCCGCCGGCGTCCTCCTCGGCGCGACCCGCGTCGCCCCGGCGGACCTGGACCTGGCCGACATCGGCGCCGTGCTGTACCGCGGCGACGAGGAGGTCGCGCGCGGCCGCACCGGCGCGGTCCTGGGGGACCCGACCACGGCGGTCGCGTGGCTGGCCCGCAAGGTCGCGGCGTTCGGGGTACGGCTGGAGGCGGGGCACGTCATCCTGCCGGGCTCGTGCACCGCCGCCGTCGACGCCCGGCCGGGCGACCACTTCCGGGCCGAGTTCGACGGCCTGGGCGCGGTCTCGGCCCGGTTCGTCTAGGGCGGACGTGGCCCGGGAAGGCCGGCACACACAGGGAGGTCCCCGGGAAGAGCGGGGCCGGTGCGGCGCGGCCGTGCGGCGGCTCCCACCACTCAGCGGGACAGCTGCGACGGCAAAACAAGAATTCATACTAGTTTTTGCCGCGCCGTATCCGTCACGCAGGACAGGAACGAAAGAGGCAGCATGAGCACCAGGACCAGTCTGGAAGGCCGCACGGCCGTCGTCACCGGGGCCGGAACCGGCCTGGGCCGCAGCGAGGCGCTGGCACTGGCCGCCCAGGGCGCCCACGTCGTCGTCAACGACGTGGGCCCCGCCGCCGAGGACGTCGTCGCCGAGATCAAGGCCCTCGGCGCCGACGCCGTCGCCGCCACCGGCGACATCGGCGACTGGTCCATGGGCGACCGCCTGGTCCGCACAGCCCTGGAGACCTTCGGCAGCCTGGACATCGTCGTCAACAACGCGGGCATCCTGCGCGACAAGATGGTGTTCAACCTGACCGAGTCCGACTGGGACGACGTCATCCGCATCCACCTCAAGGGACACGCGGCCGTCACCCGAGCCGCCGCCGCGCACTGGCGGGCGGCCGGAAAGGCGGCAGGCGGTCCGGTCTACGGGCGGATCGTCAACACCTCCTCCGAGGCGTTCCTGTTCGGCGCCCCCGGACAGCCCAACTACTCCGCCGCCAAGGCCGGCATCACCGCCCTCACCCTCGCCACCGCACAGGGCCTGGCCCGCTACGGCGTCCGCGCCAACGCGATCTGCCCGCGCGCCCGCACCGCCATGACCGCCGACGCGTTCGGCGCCGGCGCCACCCCCGAGGGCGGCATCGACATCATGGCCCCGGAACGGGTCGCCACCTTCGTCGGCTACCTCGCCTCCCCGGCCGCCGAAGACATCAACGGTCAGGTCTTCGTCGCCTACGGCGACATGGTCGCACTGCTCGCACCGCCCACCGTCGAGAAGAAGTTCACGGCGGCGGACGGCACCTTCACCCCGGAGGAGCTGGAGGCCACCCTGTCCCCGTACTTCTCCGGCCGCGACCAGCACCGCACCTTCGCCGCCTACAGCGTCGCCGCACTCGACACCACCGGCACACAGCCCACACCCGGCAGCTGAGACGCGGCCCGCCCCGCCCGGACGCCGTAGGGCCCGGCACCGCCGAATAGCCGTAGGGCCCCGGCACCGCCGAGTACCGGCCCGCACGGGCACCTCACCGGCCGCACGGGCGCGGCGAGTCCGGGCGAGGCCGCCCCGGAGCCCGCACGCCCGGGGCGACCGCACCCGCCGCGCCGGGGAAACCCGCAGGCCACCCCGCCCCCCTTTCACCCGCTCTCCACCCGCCATCGCGCGGCCCCAATCCCCGCAGGAAGGAAACCGATGACGGACAAGGACCTCTACGGCCCGTGGGCGGTCATCGCCGGCGGATCCGAAGGAGTGGGCGCCTCCTTCGCCCACCAGCTCGCCGACGCCGGAATCAACCTGGTGCTCATCGCCCGCAAGGCGGGCCCCCTGGAAAAGACGGCCGCCAACACCCGCGCCAAGGGCGTCGAGGCCCGCACCCTCCAGCTGGACCTGCTCGACCCCGGCGCCCTGGACACGATCCGCGCCGTCACCGACGGCCTCGACGTCGGCCTGCTGATCTTCAACGCCGGAGCCAACACCTACGGCCACGAGTTCGTCGGCGGTGAACTCGACCGCGTCCAGGCCGTGATCGACCTCAACATCACCTCCCAGCTCGCCCTCACCCACCACTTCGCCGAAGCGATGAAGGAACGCGGCCGGGGCGGCGTCCTGCTCGTCGGCTCCCTCGCCGGCTACATGGGCCAGGCACGGCTGAGCACCTACTCCGCGGTGAAGGCGTTCAGCCGGGTCTTCGCCGAGGGGCTGTGGCTGGAGCTCGCGCCGCACGGCGTGCACGTCCTCGAACTCGTCCTCGGCGTGACCCGCACCCCCGCCATGGAACGGGCCGGCCTGCGCATGGACCTGCCCGGCCTCAACGTCGCCGACCCCGACGACATCGCCCGCGAGGGCCTGGAACACCTGGCGGACGGCCCCCTGCGGATCGCCGGCGGAAACCTGGCCACGGCCGAGGAACGCTCCGCCGTCCGCGACCGCACCGGCCTCGTCCGCGGCGCCCACGAGGCCTCCCAGCGCCTCCTTCCCGAGGAGCGACGGGCATGACGGCCGACGCGGCCACCGTCCCCGCCCTCCTCGCCCACGCCTCCGAGACCTTCCCGGACGCGGAGGCCCTCGTCGACGGAGACCTACGGCTGACCAACCGTCAACTGCACGATCAGACCCTCGCCGTCACCAGATCACTGATGGCACTCGGCATCCGGCGCGGCGAACGCGTCGCCCTGTGGGCGCCCAACAGCGCCCGCTGGATCACCACCGCGCTCGGCGTGCTCAGCGCCGGAGCCGTACTGGTCCCCGTGAACACCCGGTACAAGGGAGACGAGGCCCGCTGGCTGCTGGAGAGGAGCCGAGCCCGGCTGCTGCTCGTCGAGAACGGCTTCCTCGGCCACGACTACCTGGACATGATCGGCGCCGAGGCCCCCGATGCCATGGAGGCCCCCGAGACCGCCCAGTCTCCCGATACCGCGAAGGACACGGCGGGGGAGCGGAGCCCCGTACCCGGCCTCCCCGCACTCGCCCACGTGATCGACCTCGCCCGACCGGCGGCCCCCGACGACGGTCAGGACCCGTCGCACCGCCCCCGCGCCACCGCCTTGGAGGCCTTCCTGGACCTGGGAGCCTCCATCCCCACGGCCGACGCCGTCACCAGGGCGGCGGGCGTACGCGAGGACGACGTGTCGGACGTGCTGTTCACCTCCGGCACCACCGGCCGCCCCAAGGGCGTGATGACCACCCACCGCCAGAACGTCCGCACCTACCTGGGCTGGTCACTGCGGACCGGACTCACCCGAGGCGACCGCTACCTCATCATCAGCCCCATGTTCCACTGCTTCGGCTACAAGGCGGGCGTCCTCGCCTGCCTGCTGCGCGGCGCGACGATGGTGCTCCAGCCCGTCTTCGACGTCACCGAGACCCTGCGCCTGATCCAGCACGAGACGATCACCGTCCTGCCCGGCCCGCCCACCGTCTTCACCACCCTCCTGGACGCCCCCGGCCGCGACAGCCACGACCTGTCATCGCTGCGCCTGGCCGTCACCGGCGCCGCCACGGTGCCGGTCGCCCTGGTCAGACGCGTACGGGCGGAACTCTTCCCCGTCGTGGTCACCGCCTACGGCCTCACCGAGTCCTGCGGCACCGTCACCGTCTGCCGCGCCGCCGACGACGACGAGACCATCGCCCGCACGGCCGGCCGCCCCATCGACGGCGTCGAGGTACGCATCGCCGGCACCGACCGCGAACCGCTCCCCACAGGGCAGGACGGCGAGATCCTCGTCCGCGGCTACAACGTGATGCTCGGCTACCTGGACGACCCCCGGGCCACCGCCGCCACCGTCGACGACCAGGGCTGGCTCGCCACCGGAGACATCGGACACCTGGACGAAGCGGGCCGGCTGACCCTGACCGGACGCCTCAAGGAGATGTTCGTCGTCGGCGGGTTCAACGTCTACCCGGCCGAGATCGAACAACTCCTCAGCCGGCACGACGCCGTCTCCGAGGCCGCCGTCATCGGCGTCCCCGACGAACGGCAGGGCGAGGTCGGACGCGCCTACGTCACCCTCCGCCCCGGCACCAGAGCCACCCCGGACGAACTCACCGCCTTCTGCCGCGCACGCCTGGCCAACTTCAAGGTGCCCCGCGAAGTCGTCGTACTCGACACCTTCCCACGCAACGCCGCAGGCAAGATCAGCAAAGCCGACCTGGACACCCGGACCGACCCCGACGCCCGGTAGCGACACCCGAAGGGACGACCCCATGCGCAACACGGTTCTTGAAGCGGTGCGCGCCCTGCTCCCCGCCATCGCGGACAGGGCCCGGGCCACCGACGAAAAGGGACACGTCCCCGAGAAGACCGTGCGCGAACTTCAGGCCGCCGGAGTCTTCCGGATGCTCCAGCCCCGCGCCTTCGGCGGACACGAGAGCGACCCCGTCGACTTCTACCAGACCGTACGGGCCATCTCCGCCGCCTGCTGCTCCACAGGCTGGATCACCTCCGTCCTGGGCGTCCACCCCTGGCACCTGGGACTCTTCACCGCCGAGGCACAAGCCGAGGTCTGGGGCCACGACCCCGACACACTGCTCTCGTCCGCGTACGCACCCGTGGGCCGGCTCACCCCCGTCGACGAGGGCTACCGGCTCACCGGCCACTGGAGCTTCTCCTCCGGCTGCGGCTACGCCGGCTGGGCACTGCTGGGAGCGCTGGTCGTCGGCGACCAGGGGCGGCCCGTCGACTTCCTCACCGTGCTCGTGCCCCGGTCCGACTACCGGATCGAGGACGCCTGGGACGTCGTCGGCCTCCGCGGCACCGCCAGCAACGACATCGTCGTCGACCAGGCCCTCGTCCCACCCCACCGCGTGATCCGCAACTACGAGACGGCCCAGCTGAAGGGACCCGGCCAGAAGACCAACCCCGGCCCGCTGTACCGGCTGCCGTTCGCCGCCGTGTTCACCAGCGCGGTCACCGCACCCCTCGTCGGCGCCGTCGCCGGCGGCTACAGGTCCTACGTCCGCCTGATGAGGGAACGCACCCGGCTGAGCCTCGGCGGCGGCCGGTTCGCCGAGGACCCGCACACCCAGGTCGCCGTCGCGCGCGCCGCATCCGAGATCGACGCGACGATCCTGCAGATGGACCACAACATCGGGGAGCTCACCGCGCGCGCCGCCGCAGGCCAGGACATCCCGATGGAACTGCGCCTGCGCACCCGCCGCGACCAGGTACGCGGCACCGAACGCACCATCGCCGCGATCGACCTGCTCTTCAAGACGGCGGGCGGCAACTCGCTGCGCCGCGGCAACCCGATCGAACGCGTCTGGCGCGACGCCCACGCCGGCAGCGTGCACGTCGCCAACGACGTCGAACGGACCCTGGCCATGTACGGGCGCAACGCCCTGGGCCTGACGGTCGAGGACAACCTGATCTGACCCGCCCCCCGACACCACGCGCTCACGGTGCCCCGCCTGGCCAGGGGACCCGTTCCCTGCCGGGCAGTGTCACCTCACCCCGCCCGGCCCGGGGCCCTTCTCTGCCGGGCAATGGCACGGCACCTCGCCTGGCCCGGAACCCGTTTCCCGCCCGGCAACGACACGGCGCCCCGCCTGGCCCGGGGCTCGTTCCCCGCCGGCAATGGCACCTCACCCCGCCTGGCCAGGGGACCCGTTCCCCGCCCGGCAACGACACCCCGCCCGGCCCGGAACCCGTTCCCCGGCCGGGCCCGCTGCCGCCCTCACCGCACCGGCCCCACGCCCACGGGCGCGGTCCGTGACCCCTCCTGCACCCGCTCACGGGCGAGGCCCTCGGGGAGTCCGCCCTCCGGGCGGGCTGGACCGCACACCGCCCGGCGGCTACCGCCGGGACCCACCGGGCGGCAGCCGCCTACTCCGCCCCTGGCGACACGCCTGCGCACCCCGGCCGGCTCCGGGACACCGCGAGATAGCGGGCGGGCAGCTCCCCGCCGCCGTGCACCGCGATATCCGCGCCGTTCACGTACCTGGCCAGGTCTCCGGCCAGGTACAGACAGGTCCGGGCGACATCCTCGGGGACGGCCATCCTCCCCATCGGGATCACTCCGGCGACGGCCGCGCCACCGTCCTCGCCGTACACCGGGGCGGCACTCTCGGTACGGATCAGCCCGGTCGTGATGTGGTTGACCCGCACCCTCGGCGCCCACTCCAGGGCCAGGGCCCGGGTGAGACCGAGCAGTCCCGCCTTCGCCGCCGTGTACGCGGCGGTACCCGGCTGCGGGGTGTGCGCCGAGACACTGCCGATGTTGATGACCGAACCGCCCTCGTCCTGGGCCCGCATCACCCGGTTCGCCGCCTGAGCGGTGTAGAACGGCGCCAGCAGGTTCAACGCGACGATCCTCTCGACGAACCGCGGCGAGACGGTCGCCGCATCGGCGTCAGGGGAGCCGCCCGCGTTGTTCACCAGGACGTCCAGCCGCCCGAACCGCTCCACCGCGCCGTCGACCAGCCGGCTCGCGGCCTCGGGATCACGCACGTCCGTGGCGATGAACACCGCCCGCCGCCCCGCCGCCGACGGCAGCGCATCCGGCTCACCGCGCCCGCAGACAACGACGTGCGCCCCGGCCGCGAGGAACGCCCCGGCGATGCAGAAGCCGATGCCCTTCGTTCCCCCGGTCACCACCACGACCCGGCCCGTCAGATCCAGAGGATTGCCGATGTCCATGATCCGCCTTCCCCGCCGGGCGGAGGCCCGGCCGTCATCGTCGAACCCGACGATCGAAGCAGCCGGACCACGGGACAGGCGGGGACGGTCCCGATGACCGGGAACCGGGAACGAGGGCGCGGCCCCCTCAGCGCGCGGCGGTTCCGGAACGGGCGCCCAACAGCACCTGGCACGCCAGCCGGATCTCGGTCTCGGCGTCGACGAGGGTCGTGTGGCCGTAGATCACCGAGACGAGCACCCCGTGCCAGCTCTTCATCAGCAGCCGGATCAGCCGGTTGTCCCGGTCCGTCGGGTGTTCCAGCCCGAGCAGCCTGAGCACCGTACGGTGCACCCTTGCCTCGATACCGGCCGCCTCGCTGACCGTGGCGGTATGAGCGGCATAGTTGCTCTGCATCATCGCGCTCGCCAGCAACGGGGTCCGCAGCATGTGCCGCGTCGACCGCAACAGCGTCTCCGCGACGGCGTCCACGGGATCGCAGGCGGCGAGGATCTCGGGCGACTCGTCGTCCATATGGTCGACCTGGTCGGCCATGATCGCGGTGAAGAGATGCGTCTTGGACGGGAAGTAACGGTAGAGCGTGGCGATCGCGACACCGGCCTCCTTGGCCACGTCGTGCATCTGCACGTGCTCCAGGCCCCGCTGCGCCCCCAGACGGGACGCGACGTCCAGGATGCGCGCGTACCGCGCCTTCTGCCCGGGTGACTGCGGCTCCGCCGCTGGCCGATGCTCGGCGACTCTGGGCACGATTCCCCTCTCCCCGGCTCGTGATCGCGTCCTCGGCACACCATGCTATCGGTGCGGACGCCCCCGCGGACGGGAGACGGCCGCGGACCCCGGGGACACCACCGGGCCCGCCCGCCCCATCACAGCGCCTCCTCCCGCCGCCGCGCACCCCCACGTACTGCTCAGTGGGACCAGGGCCGGCACACCACGCCGACCGGGGGTTTCCTGACGCCCGCAGGACACACCGGCGAAACACCTTACGAACGCCGAGCACCGGCGAGTGCGGGAGGCCGAACCGTGACGCACGAACAGGAATGGGACGAGGAGTACGACGTCATCGTCGTCGGATCCGGAGGCGGAGCGCTGACCGGCGCCTACCTGGCCGCCCGCGCGGGCCTGGACACCGTCGTCGTGGAGCGGACGGGCCGCCTCGGCGGAACGAGCTCCTACTCCGGCGGCGCCATGTGGCTGCCCGGCTCACCGGTCCAGCGCCGCGACGGCGTCCCCGACTCCACCGAGTCGGCCCGCACCTACCTGCGGGCGCTGCTGGACGACAGCGCCGAGGCGAAGCTGGAGACCTTCCTCGCCCAGGCCCCCGCCCTGGTCGAGCGACTGGAGCAGGACCCGGCGCTCACCTTCACGTTCCAGGCGTTCCCCGACTACTACGAGCGTCCCGGCAGGGTGCCCGGCGGACGCTCCTTCGTCCCCCGGGCCCTCGACCCGGCCGAACTGGGCGACGACCTGCTCGCCCTGATCCGCCCCCCACTGGACCGCGACCGCGCCGGCCAGGACCACGACACGTCGGCCCCGCTGACCGCCGGACGCGCACTGATCGGCCGCCTCCTGCTCGCGTACCACCGCACCGGGCACGGAGCCGTGACCACGGACACCGTCATGGACGAACTCGCCGCCACACCCCGACGGGTCACCGGGATCCTCGCCACCCGGCAGGGCAGACGCATCCGTATCGGCGCCCGCAGGGGTGTCCTCCTGGCCGCCGGCGGATTCGAGCACAACGAACGCCTGCGCGGCGTCCACGGCGTCCCCGGCCGCTCCGACTGCTCCATGGCACCGGCCGGCACCAACCTCGGCGAACCCGTCGAGGCGGCGGTGGCGCTCGGCGCGGCCACCGATCTGATGCACGAGGGCTGGTGGTGCCCGGGCGTCCGGATGCCCGACGGGCGGCCCGCCTTCGTCTGCGGCTTCACCGGCGGCCTCGTCGTCGACGCGAACGGCTCCCGCTACGCCAACGAGTCCCTGCCCTACGACCGGTTCGGCCGGGAGATCCAGGCCGAACCGGACCGCACCCCGTCCTTCGTCGTCTACGACTCCCGTACCGGCGGCAGGCTCCCGGCGGTCACCCAGCCCCCATGGGGCGACCCCTCGGCCCACCTCGACTCCGGCACCCTGGTGAAGGCGGACACCCTGGAGGAACTGGCCGGCATCCTCGGCGTGGACGCGGGCCGGCTCACCGCCACCGTGGCACGCTTCAACAGCTTCGCCGACAACGGCAAGGACGAGGAGTTCGCCCGCGAGGCCGACGAGTTCGGACACTGGTTCGGCGACCCCGTGCTGCGGCCC
Source organism: Streptomyces sp. NPDC058008 (assembly GCF_042886395.1). Lineage (NCBI taxonomy): Bacteria > Bacillati > Actinomycetota > Actinomycetes > Kitasatosporales > Streptomycetaceae > Streptomyces > Streptomyces sp. NPDC058008. Next base: position 22,126 of record NZ_JBHVQX010000048.1, read on the forward strand.
GTGCGCGAGGCCCCCTACTACGCGGCCCGGATCGTGCTCTCCGACCTGGGCACCAAGGGCGGCCTCGTCACCGACACGTCGGCGAGAGTCCTCCGGGAGGACGGCACCCCCATCGCTGGCCTGTACGCGGCCGGCAACACCAGCGCGTCGTTCACCGGCCCCTTCTACCCGGGCCCGGGCATCCCCCTCGGCACGGCGATGCTCTTCGCCTCCCGGGCCACAGCCGACATGTCCGCCTGACCCGCCACCGCCCGTACGGCGCGGCAGCCGCCCTGGCAAGAGCCGGCGGCGCCCCGGCCGGGATTCCGGCGACGTCAGCGCCCGACCCGTCCGGGGTCAGCGCCCGGCCGGTCGGGGGCCGAGCCCGACCCGTCCGGGAACCTGAGGCCTGGCTCCGGGGGACCGGGTGAACGCACCTCGGGGCACGACAACGCCTCGGGGCCGTCCGGCCCATCGGCGCCCGTGACCGTGCCGCACCCACCCTTCCCACCGGGATACCGCTGAGTGGGACCGGGGATCCGGCGGGACGCCGGGCGCCGTACGTTCACGGAGACATCACCGTCGGCCGGCCCACCGGGGACCGCCCGTGCGCCGACCGCGACGGGTCCGCCCGCCGCAGCCCCGCAACGGCCGGCCAACGGACCGGGCAGGAGCCGCACCACCACAGGGCGTACGGGACGCCCCTCCCGGAACCCGCACCACCCCCGGCAGGAGCCGCACCACGACAGGCGCGGGCCGCCCACCCGCCCCGTACCGTGCCGAGCACAGCCTCGGTGGAAGGGAAGGCCACAGATGACCACCTCGCCCGAAGTCCGCACGATCGAGGCGGACGCCGTCCCGAACCGCTTCGCCCGCGGCTGGCACTGCCTGGGGCTCGCCGACGGCTTCGACGACGGCACACCGCACACGGTGCGCGCCTTCGGACAGAAGCTGGTCGTCTGGGCCTCCAGGAACGGCAAGCTCAACGTCCTCGACGCCTACTGCCGCCACATGGGCGGCGACCTCTCCCGCGGCACCGTGGAGGGCGACGACGTCGCCTGCCCCTTCCACTCCTGGCGCTGGAGCGGCGAGGGCCGCTGCACCCGCATTCCCTACGCCCGCCGCGTCCCGATGCGCGCACGCACCGCCGCCTACCCGACCCTCCAGCAGGACGGTCTGCTGTTCGTCTGGAACGACCCGGAGGGCAACCCGCCCCCCGAGGACGTGACCGTTCCCAGGATCGAGGGCGCGACCAGCGACGAGTGGACCGACTGGTCCTGGTACTCCGTCACGATCGAGGGCTCCAACTGCCGCGAGATCGTCGACAACGTCGTGGACATGGCGCACTTCTTCTACGTGCACTACTCGTTCCCCACGTACTTCAAGAACGTCTTCGAAGGGCACACCGCCACCCAGCTCATGAAGGGCGTCGGCCGGGAGGACGTGCGCAGGCCCCAGGCGGAAGGCAGCGGCGCCCCCAAGATGCTGGGCCAGACCTCCCTGGCGACCTATCACGGCCCGTCGTTCATGATCGACGACCTCACCTACCACTACGCCGACGGCGACACGAACTCGGTACTGATCAACTGTCACTATCCGGTTGACGAGAACTCGTTCGTCCTCCAGTACGGCATCATCGTGCGCAAGGCCGACCACATGGGTGACAGCGCCGACGAAGTGGCTGACAAACTCGGCGAGTTCATAAAGATCGGATTCGAGCAGGACGTCGAGATCTGGAGGAACAAGGCTCGCATCGACAACCCCCTGCTCTGCGAGGAGGACGGCCCCGTCTACCAACTGCGCCGTTGGTACGAGCAGTTCTACGTCGACGCCGGCGAGGTGCGCGACGAGATGACCGACCGCTTCGAGTTCGAGATCGACACCACCCGCCCGAACGAGGCGTGGCGGGCCGAGATCGAAGCCAACCTCGCCCAGCAGAATGCCACCGCGACACCGGCGAGCGGTTCGGTCTGATGGCGCCCCGGCCGGACAACAGGCTTCTCGACGCCCCCATGGTCCCCGTTTCCTGCGAGGCCTGCGGGGCGCAGGTGGAAGCCCGTAAGAGCAGCTGGGAGCAGACCAGCATCCAGTGGCACGCCGAGGGCCTGCGGACCTGCGCGGAACGCCGTGACGCGAGCCGCGCTGAACGGCCTGCACCGTTCACCGGCTGCCGCAGCCTGACGACGGCGATCGGCCAGGCCGCCCTCCGCGGTCGGATCCGGGTCCAGAGCGAGGAAGCGGACACAACGGACCGCCCGGCCGACGGCCTCTGACCCCCCGTACGGACACAGAAACACCTCGCGCCCGCCGCCGGAGCCCGGCGGGGGCGCGACACCTACCGCCCTCCGGCACACGTCCACCCACGCCCCACCACGACGCCCCTCCGGCCGCCCGCCTCATGACCGCCGCGGAGCCGCGCCGGTCTGGGACTCCGCGCGTGCCGAGCGGCCTGTCGGCCATATCCGGACCGGACGGCCCCTCCGACGACCGGCCCGCCATCACGGTCCCCGTCCCGCCCGGGGAGTACGTACTCGAAGAAGCTCGGGTCCATGTCGGCTACGACTGCGAGTGGAGCCAGAACTCACCCGCACGGACACCACAGCGGTCCGACTACGCGTCAGTGAAACCCCTGCCGCCTCGTGCGAGATGGGTCCCGGACCGGACGACGGCCCCCGCCTACTCGGGAAGAACGAGATCTTCGGCTTCGATACCGACGGCGCGACCGGCTGCTTCGCAGATGCCGGCGCCCGGGAGCCGCTCCACCAACTCTTCGAGCGACACCTTGTCCAGGGGGAGCCGGATGCCGGGGAGGACATCCCCGACTCCATGCACCTCCTGCGTGCTCAGGACGAGGCCTCGGGCGGCGAACCGGCAGCCTTCGCGACGACCAGCGACAGTACCTACCCCGTGTGGATGGGACGCTCCGCCGACGGGGACCTGGCCGAGGTGGTGGTGCTGGTGGACGGGACGCCGACGGTGCTCCAGGACGGCAGTGTCGACGGTGCGGTGACGACGCCGGCTCGGGACCGGGCCGGCCGGTCGGAACATCGGGACGAAAGCAGAGGGGCGACAACGGCTCTATCAGCGAACAAAGTTCTTTCGAGGCGGTCCACGACGTGACTCTCCCTTCCCCACGAACAACCCTGCGAGCGTCCAAGTCGGCAGTCACACCATGCGAGGCTTCTGTCAGGGTCTCTTGGTGGTTGACGACCAATGCCCCTACGGCGTGTTCAGTGACGGCCGAGCGGGTGGTCGGAGCCTTGTCCGACGAGGTCGCCGAGCGCCTGGTCTCCGCCCTGGAGGCGGCGGTCGCGCTGGCTGACGCCGAAGGCGCCGTAGGGGTAGTCGCCGGGTGTGGGGGTGCTGACCTTGTCGAGTGCGGCAGTGGCTTCCTCGTCCAGGGCGAGGTCGGCTGCGGCGATGCTGTCGTTCAGCTGCTCGAGGGTGCGGGCGCCGAAAATGGGTGCGGTGACGCCGGGACGGTCCGCGATCCAGCTCAGCGCGACCTGGGCGGGGGTGGCGCCGGTCTCGCCTGCGACGCGGACGACTTCGTCGATGGTGGCCCAGTTGCGGTCGACGGCGGCGTACTCGCCGGACACGTACTGGTACAGCTGGTCGTCGGAGCCGGCGCGGGTGTCTCGGGCGGGGGTGGTGCCGCGCCGATACTTGCCGGTGAGGAAACCGCCGGCCAACGGGGACCAGGGCAGCAGACCGATGTTGTTGTGCAGGGCGGCGGGGACCATCTCGAATTCGCTCTCGCGGGAGAGCAGGCTGTACTGCTGCTGGAGAGTGAGCGGGACGTGGACGCCCATCGCCTTGGCGGTGGAGACGGTCAACTGGAGCTGCCAGCCGGTGAAGTTCGACAGGCCCGCGTAGTGGACCTTTCCGGCGCGGATCGCGTCGTCGAGGAAGGACAGCGTCTCCTCGACAGGGGTGCGGGCGTCCCAGCCGTGCATCTGGTAGAGGTCGATCGTCTCCACGCCGAGGCGCTGCAAGGAGGCGTCCAGGGCGCGGGTGAGGTGGCGGCGGGACAGGCCGAGGTCGTTGACGTCGGGCCCCGTGGTGTAGCGGCCCTTGGAGGTGAGCACCACCCGGTCGGTGACCTCGGCGGGGCGGGCGGCCAGCCAGCTGCCGATGATCTGCTCGGAGAGGCTGCCGGAGTAGACGTTCGAGGTGTCGAGCAGGTTGCCGCCGGCCTCGGTGAAGGCGTCGAGCAGCGCGAAGGCCTCTTCTTCGGTGTTCTGGCTGCCGAAGTACATCGTGCCGAGCGCCAGCTTGGACACGGCGAGGCCTGAATGACCGAGAGTGCGGTATTGCATGGATGTGTATCCCTTTCGGTTGTTGTGTGGAGCATAGGCAGGGCGCGTGGCTGGTGCCACGGAAGCCTGCGGGTGGTTCAGCGAGCCGCGGGGTGGGTCTCGCTCTCGTGCGGGGTGCCCGCTTCGGGCCCGGATTCGGTGGCCACGGGTGTGCGGGGTGCCGTGGTGCGGGTGGCTCGGATTGCGCCGAGGGCGGCCAGTGGCGCGAGGGCGAGGATGACCATCACGGTGCCGACGAGGGCCGGTCCGGTCAGGCCCAGGGAGGAGTCCAGGGCACTGCCGGCGATCCAGGAGCCGGCGGCGATGCCGATGTTGAAGGAGGAGACGGCCAGCGCGGCGGCGAGGGTGGGCGCGGTGCCGGCGAAGCGCACCGCGAGGGAGGTGACGACCGGGGGAACGGCCATGCCGGTCATGCCCAGCAGCACCACCAGGACGATGGTCGGTAGGGTGTAGTGGGACAGCGGAATCAGCAGCAGCAGGATCAGCGCGGCGCCGATCGCGGCGCCGGTGACGGTGGTCAGCGGCTTGCGGTCACCGAGCCGTCCGCCGAGGTTGGTGCCGGTCAGGGCGCCGATGCCGTAGCCGATCAGGACCAGCGGCACCGTTCCGGCCGAGATACCGGTCCGGTCGGTGAGCAGGGGAGCGATGTAGCTGAAGGCGGCCATGGCGCCGCCCGTGATCAGGGCGGTGGCGCCCATCGACAGCCACAGCCTTCCCTGGCGCAGCGCGGTGAACTCGGATCGGACGGAGACGGTGGCGCGCTGTTCGTCGGCGGGGACGAACCGGCTGATCAGCAGGGCCGCGGCAGCGGCCAGGACGGCCAGGCCCCAGAACGTGCCGCGCCAGCCGACAGCCTGTCCGGCCCAGGTGCCGATCGGCACGCCGATCACGGTGGCCAGGGCGGAGCCGCTGACCATCACGCCCAGGGCGCGGGCACTGGCGGCCGGACCCGCGGCGGTGGTGGCCACGACCGAGGCGACAGCCCAGAACGCGCCGGTGGCCAGCGCGCTGAGCACACGGGCGGCGAGGACCACGGTGAAGGAGGAGCTGAGCGCGGCGATCACGTGACCGGCGGCGAACACGGTCAGGGTCAGCACCAGAGTGGAGCGGCGGGGCAGGCGCAGCGTGGCCAGGCCCATCGCCGGGGCGCCGACGATCATGCCGATCGCGAACGCGGTGATCAGCAGCCCCGCCCGGGCGACACCGACCCCGAGGTCGGTGGCGAGCTCGGGCAGGATGCCCGCGATGATGAACTCCGTGGTGCCCATCAGGAACGCACCGATGCCCAGCAGACAGACGACGAACGGCAGCGGGCCGGACTTCTCTTTCGAAGACATGAGGGAAGAAAAACCTTGCGTCGGGGACGGCCGCAGAAGTGCGGCACTCACCATGCAACCGCGCTCCGCGGCCAGGGGGGAGTCCGCGCTGTGAGGGGTACGCGCAGGGACCCCCACCCGCATACGCGCAGCTCACAGCGCTGCCCGGCGTACGAGTACGCCGGGCAGCGGGACGGATGTCAGGACGAACCCCTTGGTAGGACGCGCGGTTGCTCAGCTGTTGTCCACGAAGTACGTCGAGCCGGTCTCACCGTGGTGAGCCGGATCCGCGCCGCCGCGCACGGGGGTCCAGCGCCTCGGTCAGGAGGGCAACCTCGGACTCGGTGAGTTCGACGTCCGACACGCCGAAGTGCTCCCGGACGCGGTGCTCCTTGACCGACTTCGGGATCGCGGAGCGTCCTGCCTGGAGATGCCGACGGAGGATGATCTGCGCGGCGGCCTTCCCGTACCTTTCTGCCAGGGCGGCGATGGTCGGACTCTCGAGGGGTTCTTCACTGCGTTCGGATCGGCTGGCTCGTAGACGTTGACGCCGCCGAGCGGTGACCATGCCTGGGTGATGACGCCGAGGTCCCTGTCCGTTGCCCGCGGGTCGCACTGTGTGAAGTGTGGCCTGAGCGCGACCTCGTTGACCGCCTGGTCCGCATCCGTGGCGGCGAGCAGCGTGTCGAGCTCCTGCTCACCGTGATTGCAGACGCCGAATGCGTGGGGCCCGGCCCGCGCTGCGGATGCGTTCCGCGGCCCGGTAGGCGGCAATCGTGTCGTTGTACCGCGCGGGCACCGGCTGGTGCGGGAGATGCAGGTCGACGTAGTCGAGACCCAGGTCGTTTCGTTTGGATCATCGGGCTGGCCAGAGGAAGATGCCTGCGATATGGAGTCCGGCCAGGTAGATGGTCGCGGTCTTCTCGTAGCGGGTGGCGATGCCTCGCCACTGGTTCAAGCGGTGGATGCAGCGTTCGACGGTGTTGCGCTGCGTGTATGCCTCACGGTCGAAGGCGGGCGGCCTGCCGTCCCGGCTGCGGCGCCGCAGCCGGTGGCCGCGCTGATCGGCCGGAACTGGGATGACCGCCCGGATACCGCGCTTGCGCAGGTGCTCGCGGCTCGCGCGGGAGGGGTACGCCTTATCGGCCAGGACCACATCCGGCCTGGTTCGGGGCCGTCCTCGCCGTCGAGGAGCGCGAAGGCGGGCCATGACGTGAGTGAAGGCAGGTGCGTCACCGGCCTGTCCGGCGGTGAGCGCGAAGGCCAGCGGCCGGCACAGGGCATCGGAGGCCAGGTGAATGTTTGTGGTCAGTCCGCCGCGGGACCGGCCGATGGCGTGATCTGCCGGTTCGCCTGCTGGTGCGCGCGCACGATGGTGGAGTCCACCGAGACAACCCGGTTGAGGTCGTCGTCGGCATCGGCCTGTGCGACCAGCGCGGTGAACACCCGCTCCCATGTGCCGTCGAAGGCCCGTATCCGCAGCCGGTTGTAGACGCCTCGCCAGTTGCCGTACTTCTCCGGGAGGTGGATCCACTGCGATCCCGTCTGGAACTTCCAGGCGATCGCGTCGATCACTTCTCGGTGGTCCCGCCACCGGTCACCCCGCCAGGGTGTCCGATCTGGGAGCAACGGCTTGATTCGCTCCCACTGCGCGTCAGTCAACGGCACACACGAAACGACTGGCGGTGCTGGCCTGAACGGCGCCCCTGTCAGGCGGTCGGCCCGGTGCGGAGCCGCCGCACGTCCCGTACGAGCGTGTACGAAGCGCTGAGGAAGATCACGGCTCCAGCCACGAGCCAGAGGATCGAGGCCCCGTGGCGGTACTCACGAACGCCCGCAACGACCAGCATCACGCTGGCAAGGACGCCGAAGGCCGAGATCAGAGCGCTGATGCGGTGAGTCACACGGACATCATCAACGACGACCCCGGCTAGCGGAAGTGATCCAAACGAACCGGCCTAGGCGGCGAGGCTCGCGTCAAACGTGCGGTGCCTGGTCGAAGCCGTAGTCGGTGGTCCACAGCTTGGTGGTGACGAACGGGTCCGCGCGCGGCTGATCTGAGGGGCTGCGATGCCCTCGCGACCTGGCGCCCGTTGCTGGCGGCGGCAGTGCCGATCAGGCGGTAGCCGGTGCGCGGCGCCGTCCCGACGGCCGCCGCGGTCTCGTCGGCATCGCTGCGGAACACGCCGAGGCCGAGCGCCGGCACGGATGCAACCGTTGTCGAGTCCGAGACAGGGGGTGCTGGTCGTCACGGCGAATCCGGTCTCTCTCCGCACAGAGGTTGATGACGATCGGGCTGTCAGTTCCTTGCCGGGCCGGCTCGTTCTCCGATGCCGTCGACGCGTACCTGCGCGGCGCGGCCGACGGTCTGCGGAGGGAGCTGACCGGCGTGGCTGCGTGGGAGTGGTCCTCGGCCCGGCAGGCCGTGTGCGGGAGCGGGAGCACATCTCTGACCAGGTTCAGCGGCTCCGGCTCGTGGTTGCCGACGGACGGCGAAGGGAGCCGTTCGCCCGGGCGGGTTCTCAGCGGTCGGTGTCGGCTTCGGCCGCCGCCGGGCTCTCTGCGGTGGCGGCCCAGGATTCCAGCAGCTTGAGGCTGTCCTCGGCGGCGCTGCCGGGCACCGCGCTGTAGACGGCGACGCCGATCCGGTCGTCGGCGGCCAGGAACATCGTCTCGTGGTCGAGGTCGAGCTGGCCAACGGCCGGATGGCGGAAGCGTTTCGCCCCGTCCCGGAAGACCCGCACGTCGTGGGAGCCCCACATCACCCGGAAGGCATCACTGCGGGTCGACAGCTCACCGATGAGATGGGACAGCTCCCGGTCGTAGGGATCCTTGGCCGCCGCCACCCGCAGCGCGCCGACAGCGGTCTGGGCGATCTGGTCCCAGTCGACGTAGAACTGCCGGGCCGCCGGGCTGAGAAAGCAGAACCGGGCCGTGTTCCTGTCACAGGTCGTGTCCTGGTACACCGGTGCGTACAGGGCCCGCCCGAGCGGGTTGGCGAGGAGGATGTCGAAGCGGTGGTTCGTGACGAACGCCGGCAGGGTCGGCATCGCCAGCAGCATGCGCTCCACCCCCGCCCGCACCGCCGTGCGCGGCGGGGCGCCCCGCCGCGCACGGGCAGCACCCGTGCGCGCGGCGCGAGCCAAGTCGTACAGGTGGCCGCGCTCGGTGTCGTCCAGTCGCAGGGCCCGGGCGAGCGCGTCCAGCACAGCGTCGGATACCCCGCCGAGGCTGCCGCGCTCCAGACGGGTGTAGTACTCGACGCTCACCCCGGCGAGCATCGCGACCTCGCTGCGGCGCAGCCCCGCAACCCTACGGTTGCCGTACACGGGCAGACCGGTCTGCTCCGGCGTGACCTTGTCGCGGCGGGATTTCAGAAAAGCGCGGATTTCTGCCCGGTTGTCCATGTCTCCCAGCCTAGGTGTGGCGCGGCTTTCGCGAGAGTCCCCGCCAGTACCCCTCATCGCAGGGGTCCACCCAGGCTGTCTCATGCCGGAAGACGCCGCCGGGGGCTTGACGTCGCGGTATGCGCTGTGTTCGTTGCGGGGCGGGGCGGGGCGGGGCGGGGCGGGGTCGGGTGTGTTCGGCTCGGCGTCGTCGAGGGTGGCTGCCCAGCTGGCCAGGAGGCGGAGACCGTCGTAGGACGGGGTGCCGGGTTCGGCGCTCATGGCGGTGGGTGTGAGGCTGGAACCGGGGGACGGCAGGCCCTCGAAGGCGAGGAGCAGGTCGCCGACGGCGGGGTGATGGAAGCGTTCGAGACCGGCCTGGTGCGGTCGAACGTCATGGGCGGCCCTCAGGGTACGGAAGGCCTTGCTGTGGGTGGAGAGTTCACCGACCAGGTCGCCGAGATCGCGGTTGCAGGGGCCCCGGCCGATCTCGGTGCGCAACAGGGCTGCGGCTGCGGCTCTCTGCTGGTCCAGTTCAGTCATGTACTGGGCCGTGCCAGGGTTGAGGAACTGGTGGCGGGCCATGTTCACCGGCCGGGCGGTGTCCTGGAACAGCGGTCAGTGCAGGGCCTTGCCGAGCCGGTTGGTGGCCAGCGTGTCGAGGCGGCCGTTGCGGATGAACGCAGGCGCTTCGGACATCGCGTCCAGCAGCTGCTGCAAGGCCGGCCGGATCAGCGGCCCGGTACGCCGACGTGCGGTACGCCGGGCGCCGCGGAGCAACCGTGCCTGCTGCGTCTCGTCGAAGCTGAAGTGGTGCGATACGACGTGCTGGTGGAGTACGTCGTGGGTGTCCAGGCCGATGCAGCTGGGTTCCGACTTCGGACGGTGGCCGTCCGCCCTGGCGGCAGCCTGCGCAGCTCGGGTACCCAGGGTTCGATCACGAACCGGCCGCCGGGGGAGGTGGCGGGCCGCGTTGCGGAAGCACCGCACCTGTTCATCCTGCGTGAGCAGGTTGGAGATCGTGTTGTACACGAGGTAGACGAGGCCGTACTCCCCGGGCGTGGTCGTGGTCGCCATGTCGCCGATGATTACGGGGATCGCTCCCGCACCGGTCTTGGTACGCAGATGCCCGCCCATCGGAAGCGACAACTCGATGCCGGTGACGGGTACGCGTCGCTCCGCGAGCGGGACGGCTACGGCGGCCGGTCCCGAAGGCGAACACAAGCGCTCGCCCGCCGCCGGCGAGCTGGGCGAGACGGTCCACGGCCGGTTCCAGTACCCCGGGCGCGCGCACTTTGGAACCGGGCGCGTCACAGCGTCGGGCGGTATCGGCGTCCCAGATCTTCGCCGGCAGCATTCCGCCAACGATCGCTGCGGGACGTAGGTTGCCCACCGAGTATGCGGACCCGCCCCACGCCATCCGGCTCATCGCCCCCAGCGGATGCGGCACCGTCCGGCTCTCCCGTTGGAACGCGCGGCAGAAATCGCCCATCTCCACCGCGACCGCGGCGTGCCGGAGCAGCAGCGCTGCGATCGGCGCCGGGCCCTCCTCCGCCGGACTCCTCTCCGCCGGACCCCCCCGGCGCAGGCCTCCAGGAAGGCCCTGCGGTCCTCCGGAGGGAGGTAGTACAGCGCGACGGCCGGCCAGTTCACCAGGTGGGTCACGGCGTACGACCACCCAGTTCGTCGCCATGGTGTGCACGGCCGGCTCCCGCTCCGCACCGCTCGCCACGGCGATGGCCGGCTCCGTCCTGGCCGTGGCCTGGTTCCGGGCGGCCCCGGAGGCGCCGGCGGGTGAGGACGCGGATGCCACGCTGCGCGCCATCCCCTGGGAGGCTCTGGCCGAGGACTACGAGCTGTAGCGGCCTGCCCTGATCGCGGCGCCGACACGGCAGGCTGACCGGGACGCCGTCCGGCCACCGCCACGCACGTCCCCGGAAATCCCGGGCTCGCCGATGAGTTCTCCGTTCGTGAACGGTCCGATCAGTGACGCGACCGTTCTCGACAGGAGTGCCATGTCCACCATCCAGCCCGTGATCCTGACTGCCGACCAGGATGTCCTGCGCCGGTTCTATACGGACCTGTTCGGCGCCGAGGAGATCTTCCGGGTGCCGGCGGAAGGCCCGGTCTTCTACCTCGGCCTGCGCATCGGTGACACCGACCTCGGTCTGGTGACCAAGCCGGACCCGGGGGAGGGGGCGGCGCCGCGGATCCTGCTCAGCATCGGTGTCGACGACGTCGACGAGACCCTCGGCCGGCTGGAGGCGCTGGGCGGCGCGGTCAGCAGCGGACCCAAGGACATGCCGTGGGGGCAGAGGGTCGCCCACATCCAGGACCCCGACGGCAACGCGCTGAACATCACGCAGGCGATCCCGGCGGGGTGACGCCACCTACGACACCTGCGACACATGTGCGGAGGGTTATCCCACGACCCCCGACATGACGCCGCGCCCTCATCGCCCCGGCAGCCCCAGTTCCCCCGCCCGCAGCCCCGCCTGGAAGCGCGACGCGGCCTGCAGCGTCACCATGAGGTCCGCCACGCGGCGGCGGTACGTCCGCAGGGACACGCCCAACCGGCGGGCGGCCGACGCGTCGGTGAGGCCCGTGCTCAGGGACTCCAGGATGGCGCGGGACTCCGGGTTCAGATGCGGGGTGTCCGTCGCCAGGTACGTCGTGTAGTCCACCGACCGGTCCCACATCGCGTCGAACAGCGAGTGGACGCCGTCGATCATGTTCTTCGACGTCGTCACGGAGTACTCGCGGCCCGCGGACGCCTCGCGGCCGGCCAGGATCATGACGCGGCGGTCGATGATGATCGTCTCGTGCGGGAGCTCCGCGTCGGTGATGCGCACCTGGGCACCCGCGCCCAGCACCAGCCGCAGGTGATCCCTGGTCGCCTCGTCGGTGAGGGCCGCCGGGGTGAGCAGCTTCCGGGGCGTGAAGTCCGGGCCCGGGTCCGTCCACGTCGCCGGCCGGGGCCACGTCGTCAGGGTGCGGGCGGCGCACAGGAACTCGGTGCGGGCCGATTCGAGGAGGTGTCCGGCCCGCGCCAGCAGCTCCGCGTCGCCGTGGACCGAGAAAATCTGTTCGTTCCGCATACCGCCAGTCTCGCAGCATCCCGCATACCGCCGGTCTCGCAGCATCCCGCATCCCGCAAGTCTGGCAGCAAGCTGCCACGCGCTGGGCCGCCCCGGCCCCCGCGGAGAGCATGAAGCCATGACCACCACCTTCGCCCTCGGCGGCGACTTCCCCGTCAACCGGCTCGGCTTCGGTGCCATGCGGTTGCCGATGAGTACGTTCGACGGCCCCGCCCGCACCCCCGAGAACGGCATCGCGGTCCTCCGGCGGGCCGTCGAGCTGGGCGTGAATCACATCGACACCGCTGCCTTCTACGCCCGGGGTGACGTCCGTGCCAACGAACTGATCCGCGAGGCGCTCGCCCCCTACCCAGAGGACCTGGTCATCGCGACCAAGGTCGGCCCGCTCTTCGGCCCCGACGGTATGCCCAGCGGCCAGGCCACCCCCGACCAGCTGCGCGGCCTCGTCGAGGCGGACCTACACGCCCTCGGTGTCGACCGGCTCGACGTCGTCAACCTCCGCGTCGGGGGCATGAGCGGCCTCGGCGGCGAGTCCGTCGCCGAGCGGTTCGCCGTGCTCGCCGGGCTCCAGCAGGAGGGCCTCATCCGGCACCTGGGCGTCAGCAACATCGACGCCGCGCAGCTCGCGGAGGCGCGGTCCGTCGCGCCCGTCGCCTGCGTGCAGAATCCGTACACCGACGACCTGGCACTCCTCGCGGAGTGTGAGGCGGCGGGCATCGCGTACGTGCCGTTCTTCCTGCTCGGCGGCGGGCGCGAGCCGCTGGACACCCGGCGCCTGGAGAAGGTCGCGACCCGGCTGGACGCGACCGTCGCGCAGGTGCAGCTCGCCCTGCTCCTCGCCTCGTCGCCGGTCATGCTCGCCATCCCCGGCACCGGGAACCTCGCGCACCTGGAGGAGAACATGTCGGCCCGAGACCTCACACTCACGGACGACGACCTGGCCGAGCTACGCGGCTGACGAGGCCCGCTCGACCCGCGACGGGAGCGCCATCAGCTTTCCGGCTCGTCGACCAGGCGCGCGCCGTGCGGAAGCCGACCGCCGCCGCGTGGTGGGTCTGTACGGCGAGGGTGAGCAGGACCCGGCCCTCGCGTTCCAGCGCCCCAGCGTGAAGATCGGCGCCAGGTGGTCGTAGCCCACGCCGGGAGCCGCAGTCCGGTCCGGCGGGTCATCGCCGCGACCGCTCCGGCCCCCGTGCCGACCAGCAGCCCGCATGCGCGTCCGGGTACCGCGGCTATGCCCGCCGTTCCGCCTCCCACGAGGCATCCACGGGGACGTTCCAGCCCCGCAGCATGGCCAGGATCTCCGCACGTGTCCTGGGACCGGCGAACCGGAAGGCGCGATCGAGCACTTCCCTGCTCTCCATGAGGGGTTCCACGAAGGTGAAGTACGCCGTCTCCACGAGTTCGCCCCCCGGACTCTCCTCCAGGCCCTCGATGAAATCGAAGCAGCGCGCAAGGAACTCCTCGTCCTCCACGTCCATCTCGGCGGACTCCATCCCGGGCTGGAACAGCGGATGGGCGAGGACTTCGGAAAGCAGCGTCCCGGGATGGGTGTTGACCTGGTCCCAGTGGGTCACCTGGAATGCCCGCCTGCCGTACCGCCGTGCCGCCGTCTCAAGGTACGGCTCCACTTCCGGCAGCAGCCGGACGAGTTGCCCGACCAGATCCCGGGAGGAGATTCCCCACATGCGTCCGTACTCCTTCGGCTCGCGCAAAATACCGTCCCGCACACGATTGCCGAACTCCTCGACCAGCAAGGACACCGCAAGAACCGAGGCCCCGAGCCGGTCGCCCCACCGGCCTCGACAGCGAACGCCATAAAAACACAACACCGTCGAGCGCACCATCAACCGCCTCAAGGGCCCCCGGGCCGTCGCCACCCGCGACGGGAAACGTGCAGCTATCCCTCTCGGTACCGTCGCGCTCGCAGCCCTCGCCATCTGGTTCAGAACGTGGTCCGGGAAACGGTGCCGGCGCCTGGACGACAACTCCTAGCGGGTGGCGACCCGGTAGTCGTACTTGACGTGGGTGAGGAAGAAGTCCCGGATGTCCTCAGAGAGTAGTTCCGGGACTTCCATCGCGGCGAAGTGGCCGCCGCGCTCGAACTCCGACCAGTGCCTGATGTCGTACAGCTGCTCCGCCAGCGGTCGCACCGACTGCGTGATGTCGTGCGCGAACACTGCCACGCCCACGGGTACCGGGCACGGCCCGATCTGCCGCGGAGTCTCGCGGTGCAGCCGCGCCGAGGAAGCCGCGGTGGCGGTCAGCCAGTACAGCGAGATGTCGGTGAGCATCCGCTCGTCACTGATCTGTGAGCGAGGGTCCGTCCACTGTGCGAAGCGCTCGGCGATCCACGCCAGTTGGCCGACCGGCGAGTCGGTCAGCGCGTAGCCGATGGTCTGTGGGGTGGTGGCCTGCAGAGCCTGGTACGGCGGACGATTCGCCATCAGATGCCGGACCTTGTCCAGCCGCGCTTCGTCCGTTTCGGACAGTTCGATGTCGGCGTCCGGGACCGGCCGGGTCGGGAGGTAGTTGACGTGCACCCCGACGACCTGCTCGGGTGCCACCGCGCCGAGCGCTGTTGAGATGCCCGAGCCGAAGTCGCCACCCTGCGCGCCGTAACGCTCGTACCCGAGACGGCGCATGAGCTCGGCCCAGGCCCGCGCGACCCGGACCATATCCCAGCCGCGTTCGTGGGTCGGCCCGGAGAAGCCGTAACCCGGGATGGACGGAATCACCAGGTGGAAGTCGCGTGACAGCGGTTCGATCACGTCGAGGAACTCCAGGAACGAACCGGGCCAGCCGTGGGTGAGGATCAGCGCGAGCGCGTTCGGTTTCGAAGACTGGACGTGCACGAAGTGGATGTTCTGGCTGTCGATCTCGGTGGTGAAGTGCGCAAGTTCGTTGAGCTTGGCCTCGTGCTCGCGCCAGTCGTAGCCGGTGCGCCAGTATTCGGCCAGTTCCTTGAGCCGCGCCAGCGGGAAGCCGTAGTCGCACCCGGCGTCGGCGATCTCGTTGGGCCAACGGGTGCGGGAGAGCCGGTCGGTCAGGTCGTCGAGGTCGGCCTGGGGGATGTCGATGCGGAACGGCTTGATCATGGACTCAACTCCAGTGGCTTCATTCGGGGCCTGAGCGTTCGAACGGCCAACGTCTGGCGTACCAAATCGTTAGTCACGCTAACGCTCCTCTCGGCAGCGAAGATAGTTTGTTAGTGGGACTAACGCAACGTACGATTGCGGCATGAGCAACAGGACGCCCGACATGGCGAGCGCGACCGACCGCCCGGCCACTGCCGCGCGCCTGCGGAATCTGAGGACCCGGCTTCTGTCACTGGCCGCGATCCAGTCGGATCGCCTGGTGAACGAGGAGTTGGGGCGCGCGGGCGCCCGCAAGTGGCATTACGCGGCGCTCGCCACACTGGACGAGTTCGGACCCGCCAGCCAGGCGGACTTGAGTCGCCGCACGGGGATCTATCGCAGCGACATGGTCGCGGTCATCAACGAGCTGGCCGATCGAGGACTGGTGGAACGCTCGCCCAACCCTGCCGATCGCCGACAGAACATCATCGCGGTCACCAAGCAGGGGCACCGACAACTACTGGAGCTGGATAAACTGCTTACCGAGGTGGAAGACGATGTGCTTGCCCCACTGACCCCGCCGGAACGCGAGCAGTTGACCCGACTCCTCGCCGCCCTTGTGGATCATCATGGCCGGACCATGTGAACAAGCCGCGCTCCTTCACCCGGATCGAAGCAGTGCGCTTACTCATCGACGCACGTCCATCCGTACGCGGCTGTGCACATCGACCCGTACGCCGACAGATGCCGCCGACGCCGCTGACCTTCTCCATCTGGATCCCTTCGCGTCGCGCTTGAACCGGCGCCACGCGGCCCGCCTCAAGGCTCTGCGCTCGGGCGCGGTGGACCGCTCGTCAGCGCGGCCGCGGCCTGATTGAGGGTGACGTTCTCGTCCAGCAAGGCGGAGATCACGTTCGTGAGGGGCATCTCGATCTCATGGACGTGGGCCAGGGTGAAAATCGCTTGGGCTGACTTGACGCCCTCGGTGGTCCCCGGGTGGCGGCCGTCGCCTCCTCGGCGGCTGCTTCGGCACGTTGGTGACCGTGGTGCAGCGCGAGAGCGCGGCCGAACCGAGGGTCTGGCGTCCTTGGGGGCCCGGCCCCAAAAGGTTGTTGCAGAAGGGCGGGTACGGGAGCTGGCTGCCGCACCGAGGCCGGACGAGAAAGGCGATCGGAGGGGTCCTGCGCGTGATCGACACCGGCGACATCGACGTCTTCCTCGGCCTGGCCGTCGGCAAGGGCGAACACCACAGCGTCCGGCTTCGCGGATCTGATCCCCACTGTGGCGCTTTCTCCCGCCGCCTGGGGCTGGCTACCCCAAGTGCGTGCACGGAAAAGGCACTTCACCCTGCGCGCGTCGACGTCCGCGTGGTACCACGGAAAGTGTTTGTCTGGTCGGGACTCGAACGGGGGTGTTCTGGTGGCTGTGGGCTATCTGGTGACCGTGGTGTTGGCCCTGCTGATCGTGGTGTTCTGCCTGGTCCGTATACGCGGGCCCAAACCGCTCTTCTACTTCAGCTACCGGCTCGGCCTGGTCTTCAACGAGATCCCGCACGTCGCTCTCTACGCGCTGGTGGCATCGACGGCGCTCGCCTTCTCCCAGGGCGACATCGCCACGAGCCCCGACCGGGTGAACGTCGGAGTGGCAGTGGTCGCGGCTGCAGGGCTGGTGGTGGTCACCCTGCGCGGGATACGGGCAGCGTCCGTGGTGCGGGTCGCGCTGGACGACACGCTCGGCGCCGGTACAGCGACACGCCGCCGGCCACCGCTGGCACGCATCCTGCTCAGGCCCGTATTACGCCGCCGCCGTAACGTCAAGCGAGTGGGAAACCTCAGCTACGGGGACGGAGGCCGCCGCAATCTCCTCGACGTCTACCACCACCGCTCGCGCCCCGAGGGCGGCCCCGTAATGATCCACTTCCACGGCGGCCACTACGACCAGGGCCGGAAGAACACCCAGTCTCTGCCCCTGCTCTACCGGCTCGCCAGCCAGGGCTGGGTCTGCATCAGCGCCAACTACCGTCTGCGGCCCGACTTCCCTCACCCCGCCCATCTCATTGACGCGAAAAAGGTCATCGCCTGGGCCCGCGAACACACGACGGAATACGGTGCGGCGCCCGCGGCAGCAGTGTTCGTCGCAGGGAGCTCCGCAGGCGGGCACATGGCCGCGCAGGCCGCACTCACCCCCAACGAACCCGCCTACCAGCCCGGGTTCGAGGAGGCGGACACCTCCGTGACCGCGGCCATCGCACTCAACGGCTTCCTCGCGGAGTACTTCGACGGCGACCCGGCGACCTCACCGGTGAACCTCGTCCGGGCGGACGCACCACCGTTCCTCATCGCGCACGGCGACCTGGACGAGCTGGTGGACACCGCGAACCCCAAGGCCCTTGTCACCGCTCTGCGCTCCGTCTCGACCTCGCCGGTCGTGTACGTCGAACTGCCAGGCGCACACCACGCCTTCGACCTCTTCCACTCGTTCCGCTTCGAGGCGCTCATCGACGGAATCGAAGACTTCGCCGCGTCGGTGACGGCCCGGAAGATGCCGCACTGACTGATCGTCACAGAATGAAGTCGCGATAGCCCCTGGCAGTCGCGTGACGTGCCCGCAGAACCTGTTCGGTGCCGGCTGCCGACCGCCCCACGTGTCGGCTGTGGCGTGACGCGAGCACCTTGTCGCGGGGGATTCTGTGCCACACCTACAGCCCGGGCAAGAACCAGCACAGTCCCGTGCCCGGCTGCCCTACCCGATGATGTGCTCCCGACTCCCCCGCGACGGCTACCCGCCCCTGGCCCTGGTCTTTGCGAAGAACGTCAGCCCCGACACCGCCATGAACCGCATGAAGAGCATCCACGCCCTGTCCACCCCCTGCTGGCAAGGACACTGGCAGGGCGGCAGCATGTACGACCGAACGTCCAGGGACGGCTACCGGGACTACGCCCGCACGATCCCCAACCTGACCCGCCTCCAGCAACACGGACCTCACGGCCCTGTCTGGTGGCGCTTCGGGCACCCAGCCGTCGACACCCTCGGGCACCCCGCTTTTGAAACCCTTGAGCGTGCCCTCGACAACCCCGACGACTTCCGCGCGCCCGCGAGGAACAACGCCGCCTTGAGCATCGTGCCCGGGAGGAGCGCGGTCGCCAGGAGGAGGGAGAGGTCGAGCGCCGGCGGAGGGCTGCGGCGTGGCCTTGTCCGACATGCGGCCGCGACGTCTGGCCAACGCGCTGTCGCAGCAGGTGCATGGCGATGATCCGTCCCCGGGCTACCGCGGTCTGGCGGATCTCGTCGTGCAAGTCGTCTACGGCGGTCCAGGTGACCATCTTCCGGATACGGCTGCGGTAGTCGACCTCCCAGGCGCCGGTGACGTAGGAGACCGGTCCGATCTGGTGCAGACCACCGTCGACGAGGTCGACCAGGTAGGGGCCGTTGCCACCCAGCATGTGGCTCAAGTCCCCGGTGCGTAGGTACTCCGCGCTCTGGTAGTAGACGATCCAGACGAGTTCGTGTTCCTCGGTCCCGGACACCACCAGCTGTCCTGAGTATCGGCGGTCCAGGTCTTCCTGGGCCGCCCGGACAGCGAACTCGCGATCGATCACATCCGGCAGCATCTCGCACGCTGCCGCACGTGGGCAGCGGTTTTCGCTCCGCTTGTCCGGCGGGCACCGCCCGCAGCCTGGTCATCCTTGAAAGCTGTCTGAGTTCAGATGGGTGGGACCAGTACTGCTCCAGCGTGATGAAGCCGGATGGGATGAAGTTGGGGATCGAAGCAGCGCGCCTTCTCGCCGTTGCGGACTGCTGCGAGATAGCGCCGGGGCTGAGCGAGATCGAGCTCCAGCGTATTGAGCAGGAGTACGGCATCGAGTTTGCCGCTGACCACCGGGCTTTCCTAGCGTCGGGTCTACCGGTCAGCCAGCCGCCCGAAGAGGGGGGCATGTGGGAGAACCCGTGGCCGGACTGGCGCAATGGTGACCCCAAAGGACTCCGAGAGCGACTTGAGTCGCCCGTGGAGGGCATCGCCCTGTCAGTCCGACGCGGCTACTGGCATCCGAGCTGGGGGCAACGGCCGGAGGATGCCGACGAGGCCCTTCAGCAAGCCTTGGGTCTACTTGCTCGGGTCCCCAAGCTCGTTCCCGTCTATGGGCATCGGTTTCTGCCTGTTGGCCATGGCTCCCATGGTCACCCGATTCTGTCAGTGTGGGGCACCGACATCATCTGCTACGGCACTGACCTGGTCGACTACGTCAACCACGAGTTCGACGATTTCGACGCCCACACCCCCGACGACTGGCACCCGCAGGCGACCGTCTCGTTCTGGCGGGACTTCCTGCCCAAGACTTGATCTCGCGGCGACAACCATCCCGAATGCGCGGTCGACTCACAACGGGCCTGCCGCGGTTGGTGGGGTTGCGGGTTCGGCCCTGCTTCGTCCGGCGTTCCGGCGGAAGTCGGGCATGCCCAGGTGGACGGTGGACGGCTTGGCTGCACGCTCGTGCATGGTCTCCAGCTTCTGCGCGATGGCGGCCATAGTGGTCTCGATGGCGGCGACCTCGCCAAGCCAGCCCTGGTCCCGGGCCTCCTGGAGGCGATCGACGAGGTTGGCGTGGACCTCCTGGAGACATGGCATCTGGGCCGGGTTCCCGAGCAGTAGGGGACATCTGACGCAGGTGTTTTCATGCTGTCACAGGGTCGCGTAGTCGCGGCCGCAGGTCCCCAGGGCGACCTTGCGCAGTTCGAAGCGGGCCAAGAATTCGTCCCACTCGGTGGCGCTGCGGCCCTCGCCGAGTTGTGGCAGGACCGACACTCGGAACTGAGGGAGAGCCTCGAAGAGGACAGCTCATTGAGCGCTGTGCTGGCACAGGCGTACTTCTTGTTCCTTGAAGGGGACTTGGACGACGCGGCGATGGCCCTTGGTTCGGTCACGGGGGTGCGTCCCGACGTGGCATGGGGCGCTGCACCCTGGTTCGGCGATGGACGCTTTCTCGGCACGGTGAGCGCTGCGGCGCTGGCCGAGGCAGTCTGGGGGCGTTGGACTACGGCCACGACCTGGACACCGACGAGATGCGGAGACGGTTCGCGCCCTGGTTTCACGCCCTGTTTGAGTTCTTCGATGTCGTCAGCAGCGCCGAGACCGGTGTCGCGCCATGTTTGCTCGCCCAGTACGAGTGAGAGACGTTTCTCCAGCTTCTGAACGCGCGTGGCCAGGCGAGTGCCTCGCTGCCGGCTGTTGGCCAGGTCCGCCCTGAGCGAGGAGTGGCTGATGCCGGGTCCGGTCTCGGGGCCGTCCGGTAGTTCGGCCTCGGCGGCGTGCAACTGGGTGAGCAGGTTCCTGTGCTGGCTGCGGCAGAAGAACGACCGGTCGACGCCGGCAGCGCGTGCGATCGCGGAGACGGTGATCTCCGCGCCGGTGGCGCGGGCGTCATGGAGGGCCTTCAGGACGCGCTGGCGTCGGCGTGTGGTGTCTGCGCGGCATCCTTCGGCGAGGTTTGCGGCGGGGTGGGCCCCGATCATGCGGTGCGCTCCGGGCGGATATCGGGAATGGGCTGGCGGATACGGGGCATGCCGAGCAGGACTTGGCGGCTGCGGCAGACCAGGGTGGAGGCTTCCTCTAAAAGGCGGCGCTCGGGGCCGATGACCTCGTCGAGGTCGTCCATGCGTCGTACGAGGCGCCGGATCACGGGAAATCTCCTGATCGGAGGGCATGGACACACGCGTGGCCCAGTCGTCGGCGGTCGCCAGGCCGCGATACGTTCGCGGTTGCGGATCAAGTCGGCCAGGTATCCCTCCAGGTGGGGCAGGCAGGAGACGTCGGTGCCGAAGTGGCCGCAGCCCGCACAGCGGAAGCGGATCGGGCAGTAGTGGCGGGTGGCCTGCTGCCACACCTCGTCATCGACGCCGCCGGCCGCGTCTGCGGTCCGAGTGCCCTGCTCCGCCAGCGCCAGCGCCGCACGTTCGGCCTCGGTGAAGACCACCGCCTCCGGCCAGGCCGCGATTAGGTTCAGCCGCACCGCTTCCTCGCCGGCCGCGGACGCTTCCTTGGTGTGCATGTCGATGCAGGCCGCGCAGCCGTTGATCTGACTCACCCGCAGTGCCGCCAGCTCCTGTACTGCCGCGGGCAGCGCGGTCTCCTTCAGGGCTCGCCCTGCCGCCATGACGTGCTGGAGGACGTTGCCGGCGTTCGTCCCGGCGAAGTAGTTCAGTCGTGTGTCCATCGTGTGCTCCTCGGGGTCGGTCTGCGGTCAACCCCTGGGACGAGGCGGTCCCCAGGCCTGTGACACGGCATGGGGTGATGCACGTCACCCGTTTTCCTGCCCTGGGAATGTCACAGGGCGGGCGGCCGCCTCGTCCCGTGCACGGAAGCCTTGACCAAGGTTCTTCCCTTCGTCCGCTCACCCAGGAAGGTCGCTGGCATGGAGACCCTTCGGTACGTGTTCCTCGTCTTTCACCTCTTCGGTTTCGCCGCGATCCTGGGCGGGCTGTTCTACCAACTGCGGGGCAAGGACCTGGTGACGGGTGGCTACATGGTCACCAGCGCGGGCGTCCAGTTGGTGACGGGTGCCGGGCTGATATGGACACGCATCTCGCTGGACCTGTCGGTGATCGACGCGAAGATGTGGGTGAAACTGGCCCTGGACGTCCTGGTGGCGGCGCTCGCGCTGGTGGGTATGCGCAACCGGAAGGCGTGGCCCTTCTACGGTGTGGGCACCTCCACGGCCGCCGCGGTCGTGGTGGCCGTCGCCTGGACATAGCGGCCCGCCCGCGCCGCCGCTCACCGGAGTCACGGTCCTGCCGCGCTTCACATCGTGTTCACGCGGGGCGCGGGCCGGTCGACACAGTCCGCCGCATCCGTGCCGACCGGCTGGTCACGAACGAACCACTCCACGACCTGAGCGAGCAGGCCACCGCCGCAGGGCGCATTCCGGCCGGGCTTGGCGTCGAACTCGACCGCAGCCGACTGACTGCTGCGTGACAGGCTCACGTAGGGCGCCGAGTCGGTGCCGCCCTCCAACCGGCCCGAGCCCTCGCAAGGGGTGCGTCACACGGTCGCGGCTGCGCGAATCCCTCCGGCGCTGGGGCGGGCAGTGGCGTACGAAGTCCAGCCTCGGATCATGCTGGTCGATCGGAGGCATAGCGGGCGAGCGTGGTCTCTACCGCCTGCTCGACGGCGTAGTGGATGTCAGAGGCTGCGGGGTTCCAGTCGGTCAGTAGCATGCGGGGCCACAGGACGTAGTTGGCGATCATCCCGAGGAACTGGTTGGCCGCGCTCTCGGCGTCCGGGACGTCGGCGTTACCGGCCTCGTGCTCCGACTGCAGATAGTGCTGGACCGAGGTGAAGTACGGCAGCTTGCCGAGCTGGAACTGCATCCGTCCCAGTTCCGGGAAGCGGGGCAGCTCGGCGATGACGATGCGGAACAGCGCTGTCATGCCGGGCCGGCCGATCAGGTCGGCGTAGCGGTGGCCGATGGAGGTCAGGCCGGAACGCAGGTCTCCGGCCTGAGGGCGCGCGACGGCGCCTGCGGCGTCACGCTGCCAGGACTCGGTGACGATGGCCTCGAAGAGGGCTGCCTTGGTGGGGAACTGCTTGAACAGGGTGGACTTCGAGACCGCCGCCCCTTCGGCAATGCGGGCGAGGGAAGTGCCGTCGTAACCGCGGTTCAGGAAGAGGTCCGTGGCCGCGGAGATGATCGCCTCACGCTTTTGCTGAGCGAGACGGCGGTGATGTGCGGAGAGCTCTGCTGCCATGAGTGCAGTATGCCCTAGCCCCGAGGCGAGTCACTTGACTCGCCTCTTTGGGTGTGCCTACGCTGCACCGGAAAGGCGAGTCAGGTGACTCGCATCTAATGGCGGTGCCGGGTGTCTCTCCGGTGCCGTGCGATGAGGGAGTAGCTGATGACAGCCGACAGGATCGCTGTGGTGACCGGTTCGAACCGCGGTCTGGGCCGGAGTGCGGCTCTTGCGCTGGCGGCGCGCGGGGTGCGGGTCGTGGTCACTCATCGCGGTGATGTGGCCGGAGCCGAGGAGACGGCGCAGCAAGTGCGCGCAACGGGTGGGGGTGCCGCTGTCATACGTCTCGACATCAGCGACATCTCCTCTTTCGGAGCCTTCACTTCCGAGCTGAGCGCACTGCTTGAACGCTGGGGGGCCTCGCGGCTCGATATCGTGGTCAACAACGCGGGGGTGGGTGTCTTCGGTCCGCTGGAAGCTGTCACGGCCGACGACTTCGACACGGTGTTCGGCACCAACGTGCGGGGCACGTTCTTCCTCACCCAGTCGCTTCTGCCGCTGCTGGCGCAGGGCGCCCGCGTCATCAACGTTTCGTCATCGTTGACTCGCCACACCAGTCCCGCGACCTCGGTCTACTCCGCCTCGAAGGCCGCCGTCGAGGCTATGAGCCGCACTCTGGCCGCAGAACTCGGCCCCCGAGGCATCCGGGTCAACTCCATTGCCCCAGGGCCGACCGCCACCGACTTCAACGGCGGTGCCATGCGGGATGAGGCCGACACGCGCCAGGGTCTGGCCGGGCAGACCGCGCTGGGGCGCGTCGGCGAACCCGGGGAGATCGGCGACGCCATCGCCACGCTGGCGTCCGAGGGCATGCGCTGGATAACCGCCGAGCGCATCGAGGTCTCCGGCGGCGCCCTCCTCTGACCAACCGCGCGAGCCTGTCCAACGTGACCGAACTCGCCGGGTTCCTGGACGACCCGATCGCCTACGCCCTGGCCCATGTCAGAGGGCCCAAGCCAGCTTGGTTTCCTCAGTACTGGACGAGGAGTGCGGTGGGTATGCCAAGGACGACCGGCATCTCTACTAGATCTGGGTCAGCGGCTGGCACAGTTTTGTCGCGCCGTCCGCGCGGAGCAAGTTCCTGGCCAAGTCGTCGGTCTACGTCAACCGCAAGTTCCTGGAGATCGCGACACCGGCCGTCGTCGGCTCCGTCGGCAGCGCCCAGAAAATGGATTTCATCGGGGGAGTTCCCCCTAGCTGGCCATCACTGGCTGCTGTCGATTGAGGGAGAGAGGTTTCAGAGCGCTCTGGCGCCCGCGACAAGGAACCGGGCTTGCGCGGGGAGCTGGCCCACTACCGCCCCGCCATGCCCTTGCCGTCCTTAGACAACGTCCTACACACGCTCTATAGGCCGGATAGTGCTGCTGAGATGGGTTGCCTGTCACGGCTGTGGCCCCGGTGTCGCCCGGATCGTCACGCCGGCGCCCGCGTACCACCAGTAGCCAACTCCTCCTGACACAGGTCACCACAGGCGCGTTGGGGAACTGCCCGGAATTAGTTTTGGACCAGATAGAAAGGAGAATGGGCCTGTACCTGCAGCAGGTACAGGCCCATTCTCCTTTGCTCCGCAGGGCACCAGGTAGTAGCGTGACATCTCAATCCCTACACAGCGACTCCCCATGATGTATCAAGTTACTCACAGGAGCATGGCACGGCACTAACATTGGAATTAGCACCCTGCTTTTCAGGGGCAGCCATGAGTGAGTCTTCAGATTGACCCACCGTCAGTTGCAATTAGCCTGATTGAAAGTTAAGACCTGTCCCGTAAATGATCTCTGACCGATGCGGACGCGGTCGGTGACCAACCCGACTGCTCGCCTATCCGGCGAGGTTGATGTTGTGCATCCGGGCGATTCCGAGCATGGCGTGGTGGACACCCTCACCTTTGAGGCGGCAGTCTCGGAGGATCTTCCAAGTCTTCATGCGGGCGAAGACGTGCTCGACGCGGGCGCGGACCTGCTTGTGAGACTTGTTGTGCACCTGTTTCCCGTCGGGCAGCTCTTCGCCTTTGCGGCGGCGGTGGGGCATCACGAGCCCGGTGCCCGGATAGCCGCATTGCGATTTCCGGGCACCGGTCGGCCAACCGCGACGATGAGCCGACTGTCGGCATCGATGACGACCTGGTGGTTCGTGGAGTACCGGTAGTTCTTGGACTGCTCGGCGATGGCGTGATCGTGGACGGCACCAGGGTGCCGTCCACGATGAGCACGGTGTCCTTCGCGAACCGTTTGCGGGGCTGGAGGGCGAGCATCGGGGCGAGGTGATCGATGATCCGGTCCGCGGCCGACTTGGACACCCTAAACAGCGGAGCGAGCTGCCGCATGGTCAGATTCGTGCGCCAGTAAGCCGCGACCAGCAGGGCCCGGTCCTCCAGCGGCAGGCTCCACGGCCGGCCCCTGCGGACCGCGTCCGCACCCTCACGCCGCAGAAGCGTCACCAACTTCCCGAACTGATGAGGGCTCAGCCCGGTGAACGGGGCTACCCGGGACGGCTCCGACGCCGCGATCACACCAGACACCACAAGATCATTCCATGACGCCCAGCACAGCACCGAGAATGTCCCTATGACTGAAGAACTAGCGAGGTTCATCGAGGCGCGGCTGGACGGGGAGGCCGACTTGGCTCGGCGCTGCGACGGTGACGGATGCGGGGAGTGGTCCGCTCACGGTCAAACGGTCGACTTCTGCCAGGTTGACCTCGCTGGCTTCCACCCCACGATTGCTCTGCACGTGGCTCTGCACGACCCGGCCCGCGTCATGCGCGAGATTGAGGCCAAGCGGCGCATCCTGGCCCGTCACGTCCGCGACCCCTGGCCGTGCCACGACCTGCGTGACCTTGCCTCGCTCTACACCGACCATCCTGACTTCCCGGCAAGGGCCTAAAGCGGCGAAGTACATGGGTAGAAGCCCCAGCAAAGCCGCGAGACCGGGCGTCACGTCGCCCCGGAAGATCATTACGGGACAGGACTTACGACCTCGTGCACGATAAGAATCGCTGCAGGTCAGGGGCGTATGGCATTTTTGGCGCCCGAACCCCTGAGCTGCAGCGGTATGGCGGTCAGCGCTTATCGTGCACGAGGTCGTTAGGAGGCGGCACAGGTAGCCCCACGCTCCAGTTCTCCCGAGGCCTTACCGAAACTTGTGAACTAGGCCTGGCCTGCCAGGCCAGAGCTGGAACCTCAGACACTACACAGAATGCAACACGATGCACCGTCACCCAGCCTGCAACTGGCTGCCCGGCGAAGCCGGGCAAGGCCGAAGCGCAGCGAAGGCCCTAAGTCCCCGCTTGCGGGGACTCCCATAATTCGCGCTTGCGCGAATTATGGGATCTTTAAATTTCCGCATGCGGAAATTTATTTCCCTCGCGAGCGAGGGAAATTGTAGTGCGCTTGCGCACTACGCAATTTA
>NZ_JBHVQX010000049.1:0-18404 GCF_042886395.1 Streptomyces sp. NPDC058008
GGCGCGCCTCGGGCATCCGCCGGGCGCGCCCGCCGCCCTCACCCGGCTCACCTGTCTGAGCGACCGCCGCGTGGCGCGTGGCGGCCCGGGCGAGGACCGCGCGCCGTTGGGCCCACCGGCTCCTCGCGTCGCGCCCGCGTCATTCCAGCAGGGTGAGTTGGAGGTCGAGCGCCGCGGTGGTGCGCGCGGTGTCCCCGGTGGCGAGCAGGTCCAGCAGTGCACCACGCAGGACGGCGAGGACCAGCGTGCGCTGCGCGTGGGCGGCTGGGGTGTCGCGGACGGCGGGGGGCTGGCCGCGGGCGAGCAGCGTCAGCCAGTCCTCGACCGTGCCCTGGGCGAAGCCGGCCCATGGCCCGTCAGGATCGTTCAGGGAACGGCTGTAACTCTCCACCCACAGCCTCAGCAGGGCGCGGTGGGCGTCGTCGGACAGCCACCGCCACAACGCGCGCGCCACCGGCGCTATCCCGTCCTGGCCCTGCGGCAGGCTGCCGGCCTGCTGGACGGCTTCCAGTTCTTCCTCCCTGGCCCGTGCCAGCAGTGCGCGGATCAGTCCGTCTTTGCTGCCGAACAGGTAGAGCAGCACGCGGGGGCTCGAGTGGATCTCCTCGGCGAGCGGGCGCAGGGACAGCTCGCCCAGTCCGCTTCGCAGCGCGTACGCGTAGGCGGCTTCCAGGAGTTCCTGCCGGCGGGGAGAGGGGTTTGCCTCGGATCGGGTCACCGGCCTAGTCTACTGAAACAGTCGTTTCAGTGAAGGCGGGATCATGACAGCGGAACGCGAGGTGGCCATCCGGCCGCTGACCCGGCCCGGTGACCTGGGCTGGGTCGCCATGAAGCACGGTGAGCTCTACGCCTCGGAGCTCGGCTTCGGCACCGGCTTCGAGGCGTTCGTCGCCCGGGTCGTCGCCGACCACCACGATGAGCAGGGCGGCGGGCCGCAGGCGGCCTGGATCGCCGAGGTCGACGGGGTGCGGGCGGGCTCGGTCTTCTGTGTGCGCGCCGACGAGCGCACCGCCAAGCTACGGCTGCTGATCGTCGATCCAGCGGCGCGCGGCCTGGGCCTGGGCAGCCTCCTGGTCAGGGAGGCACTGCGCTTCGCCACGGACGCCGGCTACAAGGTGATGACCCTGTGGACCATCGACAAGCTCGGCCCGGCCCGGCACATCTACGAAAAGCTCGGATTCGAGCTCGCCGCCTGCGCGCCGCACACCGACTACGGCAGCGGCCTGGTCGACGAGACCTGGACGCGTCGCCTGTAGCGCGTGCTCCGAGTGGACGGGCGTCATCCCGCCCGGTCGACCTTCGCGGTCTCCCCGCCCCAGGGTGGGCCGGCGGTCGTCGCCGTGATCGACTGGGGCCCGGCAGCGGCACTGATCGGGCCGCGAGCCCTGGACTCCCCTTGTCGCCTACCGCGTGCCGCAGCGGCCCCGCGTCATCATCCGCCGCACCTTCGGACCCGCCGTCCGGAGCCCCGCCGTCCAGAGCCCCGCCCCGGAGCCGCGCCCCGGAGCATCATCGCGGTACTCGAGAACGTCAGCACCGGCCAGGACAGCGGCAGCGCCCGCACCCATCAGGACTGGTCCAACCGGCCATCAGCGAATGTCTCACCCTCAACGGCAGGATCATCGAAACCAGCGCCGCCGCCTACCACCCCGCCCGCAACAGCATCCTCGGCAGCTGAGTTCGACCGGATCGGTTCAAGCCGGATCGGTTCAAGCTGATCAGTTCAGGGCGATCGGTTCAGAGATGAACGGCGACCTGTCGGCGTTCTCCTTCAGCCATCTGCCGAAGTCGAGGTTGAGCCCATGCAGGGCGGGGCCGCCGTGAGGGCCCGCCCTGGTTGAAGCGTCGCGACACTCCGCCGTGCCCCGCCTCCGGAGACGTGGCGGACGTTGCATTGCGACCACGCAGCCGACCAGGGCTCGGCCTGATCAGCAGCAAGTCTCCAGCAACGCCGCATCCGCTAATCCGTGCGGAACCCACTGCTCGGCAAGGCGGCCGAGCAGCAGGCCGCAGGTGGAGCGCCTGGTCGCGTTGGGCGCGGCCGGAGTTCCCTGGGAATACCCGACGAAGCCGGGCTTCGTCGTCCTCTCCGGCCCGGACGGCAGCGCATTCTGCGTCGTCGGCCTCAAGGCCCCCCTTCTTACAGCACGCGCTTTTCAACCTCACCGCCTGAGCCTCTGTCCCAAGGCTCCCCCGATGGCTGTCCGTACATACGATCAGAGCCATGGCCCCAGCGTGTGGAGTGCGAGGAAGACGCAGAGCGTCAGCTGCACCGCCCCGATAACCCGGTGCCCTGACCGCAGCAGCACGACGGCAGTTACGCCGACCGCCAGGGCCAGGGCGCCGAAGCCCAGCACCGGTGCCCGGTCCACGGGCGGCACGCCGGTCGTTGTCTGTCCGGAGCCGGCGTCCATCCGGCCCAGCCCTCGGACGGCGAGCATGATGACGACCAGCAGGGAGGCCGCCACGTCCACCACCAGTACGAGAAGCAGGAGACAACCTGCGGTGAGGGCACGCTCTCTGCCGGAGGGCTGCTCGTCGTCGAGTTCGGGCATGGCTCGACGATCACCCGGAATGCACCCTTCCGAACGGTCCGTCGTCAACTCGCAACCCAGCCGTACTCCACTCTTCATGGGCCCGTCCGGTCCCGGCGTTCTCTCGCAGGCACTCCGTCCGAGCAGGCCAGGTGGAGAGTGAGGGCGGCATGGACAAGGCTGGTGAGGCGGGTGGTGGAGCATCGCAGCCTGCGCAGGAGCCGCCGGGTTCCGAGAATCGCCAGGCCTGCTCGGCGAGCGCACGGATCTTCGCGTGCGAGCGGCTGACGGCCTGCTGGCCGGGGGACGGCGTCGCCCCTCGCCCCCAGTAGGACCCGCGCGGTCCCGCCGGCACCGCGGTTGCCCTTGGCGGCCCAGCATTCCGTCCCGGCTCCCTCCCAAACGTCGATGACGCCGTGGGTTCGCGCGGCTTTGATGGCGTGGATTGCTCCGGGCAGTGCGGGAGATACCCACAGCACCGACCGTGCGGGTCGGCGATCACCCGCACGTTCATGCCGTGCCTCTTGTACTTCCCGGAGCGGAAGGGCCGGTCGGCGGCGATCCGGTCGATCGGCAGTACCGTGGCGTCCAGGGTCACGAACGCCTCGGTGGAGGCGGCCTTCAGTGCCTCGGTGAGCGTCGGGGCGAAGGAGGCCAGCACGTCGATGGCCTCGACAACGTACCGGTAGGCGGTGCTGGTGCCTGTACCGAACCCCGCAGCGAGCTGGGCGTGGGTGTGACCGCGGCGCGGACGGGCCAGCACAAGCACTGCTTGTCGTCCGGCCGGCAGGCGGCGCCGTCGCGTTCCCTGTTCGCGGCGACGGGCCGCCAGTTCAGTGGCGAGGAAGCACAAGGTCGCGGTGAACAGATCGTCGCCGGCTGGGAGGACAAGCACACGGATGCTCGTGGCAGAACGGCACGGGCTCGACACCCACCGGTCCACCAGGAGCTTCTTCGCGTCCGCGCACCGCCCGCCTCGGTAACAGCCATGCTCACCAGGCAGGTTGAAAACGCTCAGCGGCACTTCCACGTTGCCCCGCCTCTGCGGCCGGGCGCGCTCGGAGCGGTCGTCCGGGGGTGCCGACCGAAGTCGTGCAGGGCGGCCTTCCGGGCCGGGTCCGGAAGGTGATTGGTGCCGGTGGCTCGGGCGGTGTGGGGAAGCGTCGGAGTCATGCCGCGCTGATGCCAGGAAACCTTCGCGGAGCCGAGAGGTCAGCCGGGCCGGGGTGCGGTCCGACCACGGGCAGGGCCCCGGACCTCCTCGCACTCCTCGGAGGTGGGTTGTTCGGGGCCGTGGGATCTGACGGGCCCGACCCGTACCACCTCGCCGGCCGGCCGCGGTGGCTCTTCGTCGCTACGGCCCGCGACGGAAGCCGGCCACACGATCCCGCCGCGCGGCCGGCCCCGACGGGGGCTCGCCTCCGTTGCTCACGGCCTACGCGTGGCTGCGGTGCCCCCAGCTGTACACGGGGTCGGATCCGTCGCGTCGCGATGCGACCCAGTCGGGAGCCAGGCCGTCGGCCATGCGGATGACGCGGGACTCGTCGAACACGACGACCCGGTCGGCGATGCCCCAGGAACCGCCGCGGCGTTCGAACCGGTCGACGTACCGGCAGCGGATGACCGCCAGGTCCTGCTCCCCGCCGGGTTCGGCGGGGGCCTGCCGCAGGAAACAGAGGCAGTACGACTCGACGTCGGCACTGTGCTCGCCCGTGAACTCCACCAGCACGTTGGAGATGAAGTGCTGGGAGGAGTCGATGGTGCGGTGCCGGGCGCGGATGTCCTCGACGAGCCCGGCGGCGTCCCCCGTGTACCCGCCGTGGACGTCGACCGCGTCGTCGAAGTAGCAGGCCGCTATGGCGTCGTAGTCCAGTCGGTCCACCGCCCGGGCGTAGCGGAACAGGACGTCCTGGATCTCGAAACGGTCGTCGGCGCGGCTCATGCGGGGGCCTTCTCGGTCGGGGATGAGGACGCGACCGCACGGGCGGCCGCTTCACGGCCGGCGACCCGGCCGAGTACCAGCGCGTGGGCGACGGAGTTGCCGCCGCCCACGTAGCGCTCGCCGAGGATCCCGCCGGCTGCCTCGCCTGCCGCGTACAGCCCCGGCAGGGCCCGGCCGTCGGTGCCCAGCACCCGGGTCCGGGCGTCGACTTCGAGGCCGGTGTGGGTGCAGACCAGTTCGGCGGGGAGCATCCGCACCGCGTAGAACGGTCCGTTCGCTATCGGGGCGAGGTGCGGGTCGGCGCCCTTCGCGGCGAGGGATTCGTGGCGCAGGTAGTCCTCGTCGGTGCCGTCGGCGAACAGGGTGTTGAAGCGGGTCACGCTCGCGGCCAGGTGATCCGGGGGCACGTCCATCAGGTCCGCGAGTCCCGCGAGGGTGTCGGCGCGCAGGACGACGCCCTTGGCGGCCTCCTCCAGGATCCGGTCGGCGTCCCAGTCTGCGTAGCCGGAGGGCAGGGACGTGCGGGCGTCGTCGTCGAACACGGACCAGACCCAGCCGCCGTGGTCCTTGAGGATGCCCGGGCTGACGGCGTACGGGGCGTCCTCGTCCATGCACCGCCGGCCGTCGAGGCCGACGTGGATGCGGGAGGCGGGCGGGAATCCGCTCTGCCAGTGGTGGTACCGCTGGAATTCGGCGGTCACCAGGAGCAGGCCCCAGCCCTGGCCGAACAGTGCGAGGTTGTGTCGCTCGGCGATACCGACGTGGTCGCCCCGTGAGCCGGGCGCTGCGACCACGAACAGTGCGTCCCCGGCGGTCCCGGCGTCGGGAAGGAACCGGCGGACCAGGTCGGGGTCGGCCGCGAGGCCGCCGCTGGCGATGACGACGGCCGGGGCGGTCGCCTCCTCACCGTCCAGGAGGACGCCGCGGACGGCGCCGTCCCGTACCACCAGGTCCTCCACCCGGCTGCCGAGGGCCAGGTCCACGTGGAGTCGTGCGCGGGCCTTGTCGAGCACCTGCACCAGTCCGTAGCCCTGGTCCTTGGGGACGTGGCCTCGCCAGACGTCCTCCACGCCGGCCCGGGTGAGTCCCGGCTGGTGGGCGCTGCGTGACACCTGGGCGGGTATCTCGACGCCCAGTTCGAGCAACCACTCGACGGTGCTGCTGGACTCCTCGCAGAACATCCTGACGGGGCCGGGCCGGACCCGCCAGCCGTTCAGGTCCATGTAGTGCTGGAACATGCGGAGCGGCGAGTCGTCGATGCCGAGGCTGTCCTGGACGCTGGTGGCCGAGGCGGTCAGCAGCCCGGCGGAGAGCTGGGTGGATCCGCCGATCTCGTCCTCGGCCTCCAGCAGCAGTACGCGTGCGCCCGCCTGGGCGGCCGAGACGGAGGCCGCCAGGCCGGCGCCGCCTGCGCCGACCACGATGACGTCGTAGTCGTATGCGGTGTCGTGGGGTTCAGACATGCTGGGAACCGCCGTCCACCGGGATGCTGATGCCGGTGATGTACCGGGCGCTGTCCGAGAGGAGGAAGTACAGGGCGGCGAAGACCTCCATGGGCGCGCCGATCCGGCGCAGCGGGACCGTGGTGAGGGCGCGGTCCATCGCTGCCTGGTCCTCGCGGATCCAGCGGGTCATCTCGGTGTCGATGTAGCCCGGGGCGATGGAGTTGACGCGGATGTTGTCGGGGCCGAGCTCGACGGCCATGCAGGTGGTGAGGTGCCGCACGGCGGCCTTCGAGGAGTTGTACGTGGCACGGGTCGGCCGTGCGCGGACGGCGGCGACCGAGGACATGTTGACGATCGCGCCGCCCCCGACGGTGCGGAAGTGGCGGGCGGCGGCCTGTCCGCCGTACACGACGCCGTTGACGTTGACGCCGTAGGTGAGCGCGAGCTGCTGGGGTGTGATGTCGGTGAACCCGGCCTGCGGGAAGACGCCGGCGTTGTTGACCCAGAGGTCGAGGCGGCCGAACTCGCGCAGGGCGGTGGCCACCAGTTCGTCGCCGGCGGCCGGGTCGGTGACGTCGGCGCCGACGCCGACCACGCGGCCCGCGCCGCTGGTGCCGGCGAGGCGGGCATTGATCTTCTCGGCGACGGAGGACATCTCCTCCTGGTCGAGGTCTCCGCCGACGCCGTTGACGCCTCGGCGTGCCAGTTCCTCGAGGAAGAGCGCGCCCATGCCGCGGCCGGCGCCGGTCACGACGACGGTGCGGCCGACCAGTTCGGGGTTGATCGCGGGGAGGACGTCGTGGTTGACGCGGCCGGGGTTGCTGTCGGGTGCCTGGGTGGCGGTCATGGGAGGTCCTTCACGTGGGGTGGGTGGGGTGGGGTGGGGTGGGGGTGTGGTGTGGTCGGTTGCGGACCGGTGCCGACGCGCGTCGGCCGTGGCGCGTCGGTCGTCGGCACGTCGGTCGTCGGTGCGTCGGTCGTCGGCGCGTGGGTGCGTCGGCGCGTCGTTCCGAGGCCGGTCTCGGTGGGGCGGTTCAGGGCTTTTCGGCCAGGCCCGCGAGGATGCGGTGGTAGAGCCCTCCGGACGTCAGTCCGCCGTCGACGACGACTTCCTCGCCCGTGATGTAGGTGGCGTCGTCGGACAGCAGGAAGGTGACGACGCCCGCGATCTCCTCGGGAGTGGCGAGTCGGCCCGCCGGGACCGACCGCACGCTCTCGTCCACGAAGGCGGTGTCGGGGGCCTGGTGGAGCAGGGGTGTGGCGGTGA
Source organism: Streptomyces sp. NPDC058008 (assembly GCF_042886395.1). Lineage (NCBI taxonomy): Bacteria > Bacillati > Actinomycetota > Actinomycetes > Kitasatosporales > Streptomycetaceae > Streptomyces > Streptomyces sp. NPDC058008. The sequence goes on from NZ_JBHVQX010000049.1 coordinate 7,189, forward strand.
GACCCGGGTGCAGCGAGTTCACGCGGATGCCGTGCGCGGCGAGTTCGAGCGCGCCGACCTTCGACAGCCCGCGGACGCCCCATTTGCTGGTGCCGTACGTGGCGGAGAAGTAGCCGACCATTCCGGCGATGGAGGAGACGTTCACGACTGCGGCGCCGCCGTCGTCGGCCCCGCGTGTGAGTGCGGGGGTGAGCGTCTTGAGTCCGTAGAAGACGCTGGAGAGGTTGATGTCCATGACGCGCCGCCACTGTTCGACGGTGGTGTCGGCGATGCCCGCGCGCAGGCTGACGCCGGCGTTGTTGACGAGGCCGTGGAGCGGCCCGGCGGCCTCCACCTCGTCGGCCAGCGCACTCCAGGACGCGGCGTCGGCGACGTCCAGGTGGGCGGCTTGCCCCGACCCGCCGACCGCCGCGAGTTCGGGGACGAGCGCCTCGACGGCGGGGACGTCGATGTCGGCGGCCCAGACGTGTGCGCCCTCGGAGGCCAGTGCCAGGCAGTCGGCACGGCCCAGTCCCCCGGCGGCGCCGGTGACCAGGACGGCACGGCCTTCGAACCTACGCCGGCCGGTCTGTGTGCGGTTCACAGTTGCAGCTCCGTTCCGCGGGTCTCCTTGAGGAAGAAGGTGGCGATGAAGGTCATGAGGGCGGTGGCGATCAGGTATCCCGCCGGCGCCAGGTTGTTGTCGGTGGTGCTGATCAGGAGCGTGGCGATGAAGGGCGCTGTGCCTCCCAGGGCCATGTTGGTGACGTTGTTGCTCATGGCGATGCCGCTGTAGCGGTAGCGCGCCCGGAAGATCTCGGCGTAGGCGGCGAACGAGACGCCGTTGACCAGGCCGATGAAGAAGGTCAAGGAGCACTGGGCGAGGACGGCGGCCACCGGGCTGCCGTCGCGCATCACCATGAAGGCCGGGAGGGAGATGACGGCGGTGACGCCGCTGCCGAAGAAGAACACGGGTCGGCGGCCGATGCGGTCGCCGACGTATCCGGCGATGGGCAGGCTGATCACCGCGGCGACCATGGCGATGCACGTGGAGGTGAACGCGAAGTCGGCCGAGCGTCCCCCCTCGGTCTGGAGGTAGCTGGCGGCGTACACGCCGGCCACGTAGTAGCCGCCGACGATCAGCGCTCCGAGGAAGATGACGAGCACGATCTGGCGCCAGGCGTGGGTGAACACGTCGGCGATGGGGTACTTCGCCACCTCGACGGAGTCGCTCTCCTGTACGGCCTCGAACTGCTCGGTCTCGGGCAGTTGCCTGCGGATGTAGAGGCCGATCAGGCCGATCACCGCGCTGAGGAGGAAGGGGATGCGCCAGGCCCAGTCGTGCAGGGTGTCCTCGCTGACGGCCGAGGTCAGCGCCAGTGCGACCAGCGAGGCGGCCAGCGAGCCGAGGTAGGTGCCGGTGTTGACGAACGAGGTCTGGAACGCCCGGCGGTGGGCCGGGGCGTGTTCGGACACGAAGGCGTTCGCGCCGCCGAGTTCGCCGCCGGCCGCGAAGCCCTGGAGGCAGCGGCACAGCACCAGGAGGCAGGTTGCCCAGATGCCGAGCGTGGCGTACGAGGGGATCAGCCCGATGCCGGTGGTGGCGACGGCCATCAGCAGGATGGTCCAGGTGAGGGCCTTCTTGCGGCCGTACTTGTCGCCCATGTGACCGAAGAGGATGCCTCCGGGTGCCCGGAGGAAGAAGGCGACCGCGAACGCGGCGAAGGTGGAGAGCAGTGCCGAGTTCGGGTCGCTCTCGACGAAGAAGTGCGCGGCGAGAAGGGTGGCCATGTAGCCGTAGATGCCGAAGTCGTAGTACTCGACGACGGTTCCGAGGATGGCCGCTCGGATGACTTTCAGTGTGGAGGCCGGGTTCGCGGCGGTCTCGGGCGATGCCTCTCCTGGTCGGTTCGTCTGCGTCGGTTCGGGTGCCAGGTCTGCCATGGGTCGGTCCTTAGAACGCGCGAAAGCTTGGGTGGAGCACTGAACGGCATGGGCGGCCGCTGGGGCGCGGTCGCTGTCACATGTCCGAGGCAGTGCGGGTCGGGACGGGTGCCGGTGCTCTCGGCGGGAGGGGGTGCCGGTCGTCGCCCGGGCTTCTCACCGACGCTCCGGGGCCGTGGGGCCGGCAGGCGTCGACCCGGCCGGACGTCGCCGTGGGAGTGTCGTGCTGTGTGCGGGCCCGGCCCGGTGCGTCAGGCCTGGGGGGCGGCGGGGGTGTCGTCGCGGCGTACGACGCGGGCGGCGATCCGCCAGCCGGCGCCGTCGTGGACGACCCGGTCGGTGAGTGTGGTGAACCGTTCGGTGTGCGGTGTGCCGCCGCCGGGTGTCGCGACGATCTGGAGATATGCCGCCACCCGCAAGGTTCCGGCTCCGTCGTCGCCGGTCAGTGCCACATTGCTGACCACGTGCCGGCGCACCACGTCGTCCGCGGCGCAGTCGGCGGCGAACCGTTGCGCGAACGCGGTCAGTGCGGCGGTGCCGGTCACCGGGGCGGGATAGGAGGGTGAGGTGAAGCTGCCGTCCGCGGTGAAGGTCGCTGCCCATTCCGCGGCGCGGCCACCGTCGATGAGGTGGCTCTGGAAGTGGTACAGCTGGTGGATTTCGGCCAGTTGGGCGCTGGCTGAAGGCGCGGGCGCGTTGCGGTTCATACGGAGATCCGTTCGGCTCGTGTCCTGCTCCGGCAGTCGTCCGCCGCTGGAGAGGAGAGCTTGCGAGACATCAAGGCGGTGTGCGATATTCGCACCACCTGTGCGAATAATGGGAGCATAGGTAGCTGGCTGAAACCCGTCAAGGGATGAATTCGTGACTTCACCTCCGCCGACCAGGTCGGTCCCCGAACTCGATGCGGGTATGTCCAAGACGCTGCACCACGGACTGCTGCTGCTCAGAGTCCTCTCGGAGCAGCAGCAGGGCTTGACCGTCAGCGAGCTGGCGGACGCCATCTCGGTGCACCGCACGGTCGCGCACCGCCTGGTGCGGACCCTGGAGGCACATCAGCTGTGCCGCCGCGACCATCAGCGCCGGATCGTCCTGGGCACGGGCCTGGTGTCGCTGGCCGAGCCCGTGCAGCAGGATCTGCGCGCGCTGGCCCGTCCGGTCCTGGACGAGCTGGCCGAGAGCACCGGGGCCACCGCGCACCTGCTGGTCCAGGAGGGCGTCACCCAGATGCGCGCCCTCATGGTGGTGGAGCCGCGCGGCGCCCTGGTCCACGTGTCCTTCCGGCCCGGTCAGACCCATTCCATCGAGCAGGGTTCCGGCGGCGTCGCCGTACTCGCCCACGGCCCGTACCGGGAGGGTGAGCGCGCGGAGGTCACCGAGGCCCGCGCCAAGGGGTACGCGGTCACCACGGGCGAGGTCATCCCCGCCGTGACCGGCGTCTCCGCCGCCGTTCCTTCGGGCAACGGGACGGCGGCGGCCAGCATCGGTGTCTCGGTCTTCGAGTACACCGACCTCGACCAGCTCGGCACCATGGTGGCCCGTGCCGCGAGGAGCCTGGGCGGGCTGCTCGGCTGACGGTCACGGCCGGTCGCGCCGGCGGGTGCCGTCCCGCGCGACGTCCGCGGCACCGCCCCGTCGGACATCCGGGGCGGCGGCCGCGGCAGCGGCGCGTCCGGCGCCCGCCCGCGGGCCTGCCGACGGGGCGCCGCCCGTGAAGGCCGCGAACGCCGGTTCCGGGGAGCGGCGTTCGCGGTGCGCGGGTGGGGCGGGGGTCAGGCGCGGCTGAGCCGGGCGAGCCGGGCGGCCGCCTCCCTCACCAGCGCGCCGAGACGATCGACGTCGACCTCCCCCATGGCGACCGTGCCGACGGACGCGCCGAGCAGGTGCGGCACCTCGAAGCCCGCGGCCACCCCGACGGCTCCGTGCTGAAGCTCCCCGGCGGTGACGCTGTACCCGGCCTCCCGTGCTCGTCCGACAGCCTCGGAGTCGTTCTCCGCCGCGGGCTGGAGCGCCAGGATGGCGATGCCGTTGGCTCCCCGGTCCAACGGGTGGCCGGCCCCGATGCGGTAGCTGACCTGGAAGATCGTCTGCCGGGCGGGTTCCGCGGACAGCACGGGGACGCATGCGTCGTCCCCCTGGGCCAGGGAGAGGAACGCGGCCACCCCTGCGACGTCGGCGAGTTCCTGGAGGACCGGTCCGGCCGCGCGAATCAGCTGGGGCTGGAAGCGGCTCGCGAAGACGACCGCGCCGGCCCCGAGCCGGATCTTCTTCCCCACGCCCCGGGCCACCAGCGCGTGCTGCTCGAGCGTGTCGACGACGCGGTACGCGGTCGCCCGGTCGGTGCCGAGCTGTGTCGCGATCTCGGCGACCGTGAGGCCCTCGGGGGCGAGGGAGACGAGGCTGAGGGCACGCAGGCCACGGTCCAGGCTCTGCAAGGTGGCCACGTGGGCTTCCTCCTGTGTTGGCTCCGCGGGTCGTAGCGCGCCGCGGCTCCGGGTGTGGAGTGCGGCCACCCGAAGGGTAGTCACCCCCACCGCCCGGCCTGCCGACGGCTCCCCGCGTTCGCCGCCGCCACGGCCGCGCGTACGGGGCTCCCGACTCGGCCGGTCAGCGGCACAGCAGCTCTTGACCGCACTCGGGACGCGAACTATGTTGCATCCAGGTTGCGGACAGCGCACAAAAGTGTGCGCCAGGCGCACACTCGGAAGGGTGGCGACATCTCCAGCACGACGTCGCCGGGCATGGCCTCAGGCCGCACGGCCTGCGCGCACCACCCGGCGCGGCTCGCGGCCCTTCCCCGCACCGCACCTGCCCCGGTGCCGCCGGCGTCCGCCGCTCCGGGTGTCCACCGCCACAGGGCGAACCGCCGACAGGAGGGACAGACATGCCGTACTACCGCGTGGCGGGAAGCGTCCCGCCCAAGCGCCACACTCAGCACCGCGCACCCGACGGGTCGCTGTACTTCGAGGAGCTGATGGGAGAGGAGGGCTTCTCGTCCGACTCCTCGCTGCTCTACCACGTGAACATCCCGTCCGCGATCACGGCGTACCGGAGCTGGGAGCTGCCGGACCAGTCGCTCGTCCCGAACCATCCGCTGACACCACGTCACCTCTCCACGCACGGCCTCTTCGGCGAGGACGCTCCGGAGGCCGACGCGGTGACCGGCCGGAGGCTGCTGCTGGGCAACGGGGACGTGCGGCTCTCCTACGTCGTCGCCGGTACGGCCGGCCCGTACTACCGCAACGCGATCGGTGACGAATGCCTCTACGTCGAGGCCGGTGCGGCTCGGGTCGAGACCGTCTTCGGAGATCTGCCGGTGAGCGACGGCGACTACGTCGTCATCCCCCGCGCGACGACGTACCGGATCGTCCCGGACGGCACGGTCCGGCTGTACGCCATCGAGGCCAACTCCCACATCACCCCCGCCAAGCGCTATCTCTCCCGTTACGGGCAGTTCCTGGAGCACGCCCCGTTCTGCGAGAGGGACCTCCGCGGCCCCGAGAACCCCAGGGTCGTGGCGGAGCAGGACGTCGAGGTGTACATCAAGCACCGGGGCAACGGCCCGGGGGGAATCGCGGGCACGGTGCACACGCTGCCGCACCATCCCTTCGACGTCGTCGGCTGGGACGGATGCCTCTACCCGTACGTCTTCAGCATCCGCGACTTCGAGCCCCTCACGGGCCGGGTCCACCAGCCGCCGCCGGCCCACCAGGTGTTCGAGGGCGACAACTTCGTCATCTGCAACTTCGTGCCGCGCAAGGTCGACTACCACCCCCTCGCCATCCCGGTCCCGTACTACCACTCCAACGTGGACTCGGACGAGGTGATGTTCTACTGCGGCGGTGACTACGAGGCCCGCAAGGGGTCCGGGATCGGGCAGGGCTCGATCAGTCTGCACCCCGGCGGCCACCCGCACGGACCGCAGCCCGGCGCCTACGAGCGTTCCGTCGGAGCGGAGTTCTTCGACGAGCTGGCGGTCATGGTGGACACCTTCCGGCCGCTGGAACTCGGTGCGGCGGCACGGGACTGCGACGACGGCGTCTACGCCTACTCCTGGGCCAAGGGCGGCAAGGGGACGGGCAGGTGACGGGCATGCCTCCCGGCGCCGGAAGGGTCCCACCGGAGCTGTTCGCCTCGTTCTGCGACGACGCCGCGGTGTTCCCGCCCGGCGAGATGCCGCTGGCCGAGGCGGTGCCCGCGCACCTGGGGCACGTCGCCGCCGCCCACGCGCCGCTCGTAGGGCCTCTCGTGGTTCCGCAGGGACGGCTGGCCGAGCTGGCGGAGCTGACGGCGGGATACGACGCGGGGTCCGTGGAGCTCTCGGTCACGGTGCCCTCACCCGAGGACGCGGCGCACGCACGGGCGTCGGTCGGCGCGCTGCGGGCAGCTCGGCTGCGGTTCCTCGAGGTCGCCGTTCCCGACGGCATACCGGCCGCGGAGATCGTGCCCCGGCTGTCCGCCGCCCTGTCGAACACGGACGACGGCACCCGGGTGACCGTGTTCGTGGAGGTGCCGCGCGACGAACGCCGGGCCGAGCTGATCGCCTCGCTGGCGGACTCCCCGTACCTGGCGAAGTTCCGCACCGGCGGGACGCGGGCCGAGCTGTATCCCGACGAGCGGGAACTCGCGCGCGCCGTACACCTCGCGGTGGGCGCCGGGGTCCCGTTCAAGGCGACGGCGGGGCTGCACCACGCGGTGCGCAACACCGATCCGCGGACCCTGTTCGATCAGCACGGTCACCTCAACCTGCTCGCGGCCACCGGCGCCGCGCTCGACGGCGCCGGCGAAAGGGAGATCGCCGCGGTCCTGGCGGAACGCGACGCCGCCACGGTCGCCGGGCTCGTCCGCGCCCTGTCGCCGGAAGTCCGGAAGGCCTTCCGCTCTTTCGGTACCTGTTCTCTCGCCGAGCCGGTCGGTGAGCTCGCGGCTCTCGACCTGCTCGGCCCGGACCTGACCAAGGATCTCCTGTGACCGCATCCGCCACCGTCCGCCTCGACGTGCCCCGGGACGACCTGTTCGGTATCCACAACCTGCCGTACGGGGTGTACTCGCTGCCCGGCCGCGATCCCCGCGTCGGCACCCGTTACGGCGAGCACGTCGTCGACCTCGCGACACTCCTGGGCGACGACGTGTTCGCGGGCCCGACGCTCAATCCGTTCATGGCCCAGGGCTACGACCGCTGGGTCCAGGTGCGATCCGCCGTCACCGCCGCGCTGATGGAGGACGTACCCCGGGAAGCGCTGCACCCCGTCGCCGACGTGACCCTTCATCTGCCGTTCGACGTGGCCGACTACGTCGACTTCTACGCGTCGGAGCACCACGCCGCCAACCTCGGACGGCTGTTCCGCCCGGACAACCCCGAGCCGCTCATGCCGAACTGGAAGCACCTCCCGGTCGGCTACCACGGCCGGTCCGCCTCGGTCGTCGTCTCCGGGACCGACATCATCCGCCCCGCCGGACAGCGCAAGGGCCCGGACGACCCGGCACCGGTCTTCGGACCGTCGGTACGCCTCGACATCGAGGCCGAACTCGGCTTCGTGGTGGGCACCGGCAGCGCGCTCGGTGAGCCCGTCGCGGCCGGGCGGGCGGAGAAGCACCTCTTCGGCGTGGTCCTCTTCAACGACTGGTCGGCCCGGGACATCCAGGCCTGGGAGTACGTGCCGCTCGGACCCAACCTGGGCAAGTCGTTCGCCTCGACCGTCTCCCCCTGGGTGGTTCCGCTGCTGGCCCTGCGGGAGGCCAAGGTGCGCACCCCGGTCCAGGAACCGGAGGTCCTCCCCTACCTCGCGCTCGACGAGCCCTGGGGCCTGGACATCGGCCTGGAGGTCGAGTGGAACGGCCAGGTGGTCTCCCGGCCGCCGTACGCCGCCATGTACTGGTCGCCGGCGCAGATGCTGGCCCATCTCACGGTCAACGGAGCGCCCACCCGCACCGGCGACCTGTTCGCCTCGGGCACCGTCTCGGGGCCGGACAAGGATCAGCGCGGTGCCTTCATCGAGCTGACCTGGGGCGGGGCGGAGCCGGTGACGGTCGCCGGGGAGCAGCGGACGTTCCTGGAAGACGGTGACGAGGTGGTGCTGCGCGCCACGGCTCCCGGAGCGGGCGGCACGCGCATCGGCTTCGGTGAGGCGCGTGGGCGCGTCGTCGCCGCGCGACACGGCGGGGAGGTCTGATGGACAAGGTGGTTCCCTCCGCCGCCGAGGCGGTCGAGGACATCGGTTCCGGAGCGACGTTGGCAGTGGGCGGCTTCGGCCTGTGCGGCATTCCCTCCGTGCTGATCGACGCCGTTCTCCGGTCGGGCGCCGACCGGCTCCAGGTCGTCTCCAACAACGCCGGTGTCGACGACTGGGGGCTCGGCCTCCTGCTCGCCGCAGGCCGTATCCGCCGTATCGTCGCCTCCTACGTGGGGGAGAACAAGGAGTTCGCCCGGCAGTATCTCGCCGGTGAACTGGAGGTCGAGCTCACGCCCCAGGGAACGCTGGCCGAACGGCTGCGGGCCGGCGGCTCCGGCATTCCCGCGTTCTTCACCGCCACCGGTGTCGGTACGCAGGTGGCCGAAGGCGGCCTGCCCTGGAAGTACGACAGCGCGGGTGGCGTCGAGATCGCCTCACCGGTCAAGCAGACCCAGGAGTTCGACGGCGGCACCTATGTGCTGGAGCACGCCGTCGTGGCGGACGCCGCACTGGTGCGGGCCGCCCGCGGGGACCGGCACGGCAACCTGGTCTTCGACAGGGCCGCCCGCAATTTCAACCCCCTGGCCGCCATGGCGGGCCGGATCTGCGTCGCGGAGGTCGAGGAACTCGTCGAGCCCGGCGAACTCGACCCCGACCACGTGCACCTGCCGGGCGTCTACGTACACCGTGTCGTCGCGCTGTCGCCCGAACAGGCCGCCGACAAGCGGATCGAGAAGAGGACGGTGCGATGAGCTGGACCCGCGAGCAGATGGCGGCCCGTGCCGCCGCGGAACTGTCCGACGGTGACTACGTCAACCTCGGCATCGGCCTGCCCACGCTGGTGCCCAACCACATCCCGGCGGACGTGGAGCTGGTGCTCCAGTCCGAGAACGGCATCCTCGGCACGGGCCCCTACCCGGCGGAGGACGAGGTCGATCCCGACCTGATCAACGCCGGCAAGGAGACCGTCACCGTCCGCGCCGGCGCCTCGTTCTTCGACTCCGCGACCAGCTTCGGCATGATCCGGGGCGGCAAGATCGACGCAGCGATCCTGGGAGCCATGCAGGTGTCGGCGACGGGGGACATCGCGAACTGGATGATCCCCGGAAAGATGGTCAAGGGCATGGGCGGGGCGATGGACCTGGTGCACGGTGCCAGGCGAGTCATCGTCCTGATGGAGCACGTCGCGCGCGACGGGAGCTTCAAGATCGTCGAGGAGTGCTCCCTGCCCCTCACCGGAAAGAGGGCCGTGCAGCGGATCATCACCGACCTGTGCGTCCTGGACGTCACCACCGAGGGCCTGCGCCTGGTCGAACTGGCACCTGACGTCTCCGTCGGGGACGTCAGGGCCAGGACCGAGCCGGAGATCAGCTGCGGCTAGCGGAACCCGCACGACCGGACAGGCCCGAGCCGGGCGTTGAGACGTCGGCCTGTACGGCGGGGCGCGGGCCAGGCCTGTACGGCGGGGCGCGGGCCGCGAGCCGTGCGGCGGGGCGCGGGGCCAGGCCCGTACGGCGGGGACGTCGGCCGCAACCTGTAATGGCGGGGCGGGGGCACGAGTCGCAAGCTGTACGGCGGGGGCCGCGGGGCACGAGCCACAACCTGCACCGCGGGGACTGCGGGGCACGAGCCACAACCTGCACGGCGGGGGGCGCGGCCCTGGCCCGACACAGGAGACCGCGGGGCGTCGCGCCGACGGCCTCGTGGCCGGAGTCGGCGGCGCAACCGGGTCCCTTCGATCCCGGACGCCCGCATGATCCTGGCGACACGCTCGCGGTCGACCGCCTCACCGCCGGCCTGGCGGTTGACCGCCTCACCTCCGGGCTCATGGAGCCCGGCGGGCGATCGTCCCCTTCGGCCACTCCCCCTCGGCCACCGCCATCTCGGCCTGGATACGGCCGGATTCCCCGCGCAGCGCCGCGCGCGCCCAGGCCGACACCACCCTGCGCATCGGCCGCACGTCCGGAAAAGCGGCGCAACGGCCTGAAGGGACGAGGAAACGCCGGCGAGCGCGGTGATCAAACCTCGTTCAGCCACCCTGGCAGCGTGACGGCCGCGCGCCGAGCAGGACTGGACCCAAAGGGCGCGTCACCTCACCAGGAGGCACAGGTTGCCTGCGGCGGTACCAGCACATCGCTCCGAGGGCTGGTACGTACGCCATACCGGCCGTCATCGACCTCTCGGGTACGCGGGCGGAAGCACTGCCTCTCGCCGGAGTGTTCACGTCCCACCCAGGTAACGGACCGTCGCGGTGACGCCGTGCAGGTCGTCCGGTCCGGCCAGGGTGCGGCAACCGCGCCACCGGCACCCGAGTCGGTCGGACAGCGTGACACGGAGGTGCGATTCAACGGCCCCGATCGTCTCTTCCGTCGCGCCGACCGTGTCGCACACTCCCCCACAGCCCTCTCGGCAAGAGGTCTCCACCCTCCACAGAAACCACACTCCGTGAGCTACCGGAGTGAGCGGACCGTTGTCAGGGGGAACGTTCCGGCCGCACGGTGCGAGGTCAGAATCGCGCCATCAACGGCGTTACACCCTTGACGTGATCGACCGGGGATTTAAATGATCTTCACGCAAGATCCACCTCAGTGAAGAGAGAAGACATCGTGCTCCGTTCCAACATGCTGCGGTCCGCCGCCGTCGTGACTGCTGTGGCTGCGGCCGGAATCCTGGCGACCGCCGGCCCGGCCAGTGCTGCGGCAGCCTCCCCCAGCGCCGTGTGCGGCTCCGGTTACTCGGTCATCGACTCCAAGGATCTGGGTCCCGCGGTCATCTACCTGACCTACAACAGCAGCAACGGCTACAACTGCGTCACCACGATCTTGGACTCCTACACCGGTGGAGCGATGTGGATGGGGTCTTCCATCCAGAAGTCCGGCGGCAGTGAGATCAGCGACAACGGCGGATACACCAGATACGCGGGACCGGTGTACGTGTCAGCGCCCAACACGTGCATCAAGTGGGGCGGCGGCGTCCAGGATGTCGTGTGGAAGAGCGGCTGGGAGCACTGCGGCTGATACAGCCGGACCAGGGTTGGGGGGCCCCACCCCCTAGAAAAGAGGGGGGGCACACCGGTCCCCCCCCCGCGAACGCCCCCCCACCCCACCCCAACAACCCCCCCCA
>NZ_JBHVQX010000049.1:18414-46195 GCF_042886395.1 Streptomyces sp. NPDC058008
TTTGGGGGGGGGGCGGCGTCCTGTCTGGGGGGGGTAGGGGGGGGTGGGAGCTGTGGGGGTTATAGCGCGGCACCGGGTTTCGCGCCACCTCCCGTTCGACAGGTGGCAGCGAACCCTGGTCCCAGCGCGGAGACGGCCCGCCTACCGAGCGCATGCTCGCCGCGGAACCGGCTTCCCGCGAGAAGAGGCCGCAGACACCGGGGCCCGGCAGACGGCGGCCGAGGAGATTCCGGTGCCCTTGCTGTCGAGTGATCCTTTGCGCGAGATGACGGGCAGGATCCGGCGGCGACGAAGCTCGTCGCGATGAGGGTGGGAGTCATGGCCCTTGTCGCCGAGCAGGGAGTCGGGGCCGCGACGGGGCCTGCCGGAGCGGGCCAGCCGCGGGAGGGATGCCGTCGATCAGCGCGAGCGCCTGCGGGACGTCGTTGACGTTGGCCGTGGCGGTGACTGCTTCATCGCGCCGGGGGGTCAGACACTGGTGCCTCATCGGGCAGCGTTCGCCTCCTGCGGGGTCCACCAACAGTCGGCGCCTCCAGGAGTACGCCGCGCACTCTGCGCCTCATGGCCGTCACGCTCGTGGAGCCGGGCGACTAGCGACCCGATTTCGCGCCCGCACAGGCCGCGTAGGGCGCCGGGAGATAACGGCGTTGTTTCGCAGGAACTCCTGGCGCCGTTGTCCTCCGTGGACAGCCCCTCCTGTTCCTGACGTACACCTCCAGGGAGCGGGTGCAGCCCGTCCGTGCACGCTGCGACTCTTCCAGCAATTCACCTGAAGATGCCGCCTCGGCCGAGAGAACTCGGTACGCCGGTCCCCTCGTCGGCAGGACCAGGATCCTTGATGCCGTCATCGCGGACCCGTTCACATAATTCGACGACCATGTCCGTAGAGAGGCGAGTTCTTTCGGCTTGCCTTTCAGTATCTCCTCAGCTCCATCACATATAGCGCCCGCCAAAGCGTGCAGCAGCGACTGGAGTCCTCCTGCACCTCCTCGCCGAACTGGCGCCAGTCCCTCAGGGCGGACAAAGGTGGGGGGCTCCAGACAGCGGCGCGCGCACTGGGGCACGCACTTGGGGCACGCCATAACGTCGCGGTACCGCATCGCCGCTGTTCGGCGGGCGGTTCCTGGCAACGGATCCTGGCCGGGCCGCAGAGGGAACTCATGCCGCCGAACACGGGGGCCACTGGCCCGTGCCCCGGAACGGGAAGGGGCGGTCGGCATCGGCTCCCCCTCCTCCTGGGCCCATCAGCACACGGCCGGCACCCGCCACCAGGGCAAAGGGGCGGGCCGCCGCCCACCGACGTGCACGCGACCGGGGCCGGACGGCAAAAGCCGCGTCGGGCGCCGTCTTGAGCAGATGTCCGTCATCTGCCGTAAAGGGCGGAACGAGCGTCAACTCCCGGGATTGAGTGATGATGCGGGCCACCCGTGTCAGAGCTTCGTAACAAGGCCACTCGGAATTTTGGAAACGCCGCCGCGTGTGATCGACTCGAATTCCTGAACGAGAAGTTCTCGGGCAGGAATTGAGCCCGCGTGGCCGAAGGATTCGGCCGTCACCGGGGTCGGTCGGCACTCCGTCGGCCTCCGGCATTACGGTCCTCATGGTGTCCGCAGCGCATAGCGCAGTCGCATCGGACCGGTCATGCCGCACCCCCGGGGAAGGGCGGTACGCCTCTTGGCGTACCCACCGTGTACGTACGGAAAAAGGGGAGAAAGAGTATGCGTATGTTCAAGCGGGCAGCCGTTCTGAGCGCCACCGTTCTGGCATTCTCCGGGGCCGCCATCGGCGTCTCCCAGGCGGCCACGCAGTACGAGACGGAGGTGCCCGGCACGATCGCGACGGACTGCAACAAGAACTCGTTGGGCCAGGGCGACAACGTCGTCATCGTCTTCTGCGAGCAGCAGGACGTGGCGGCCGGCTCCACCCCCACGATCACGATCTACTGGCGCTACGCCTGACAGTCACCAGGTCCGGCGTCCGGTGGTGAGGCCGTCGTTGCCCCTTCCCGTCCTTCGCTGAGTGCGCACCTCACAGGACAGGGCCACGGGCCCTCACCCGTTACCGGCACGGAAACCGAGATCGAAATCGACGGAAGTGGCTTCCAGGCCCCTACCAGGGCGAGGGAGCCACTTCCGTGCGCTCGGGCGGGAGCCCCGGCCCACACGCTGGAGCGGGAGTGGGCGATGAGGACCGGCTCCGCCTTCCACCGGGCGCACCCACACCTGGCCGGAGCCCGGTACCGGCCGTCGTCCGTGGCACGGGCGGCGTGAATCCCGTGGACGCGCGCCACGGTCAGGTCACCGCGGTCAGGTCATGTGCGGTTTCCCGCAGTGCGCCCGAGGCCCACTCAGGCGCCTTCTGGCGGCATCGGCGAGAACGTGCCCGTTCACACCGTGGCGCTTCCTCTTCCTCGAACGGTACCGCCGGTCCGCAGCGATGCGGTCGAACCGGCAGAGCGATGCCGTCGAGGGCCACGTACGCCGTCCACGGCACGGTCATCACCACCTGCGGTCCGCGCCGGCACGCTGCGGACACCCGGGTCGCCACCGCGATCACCCCTCACACCCGTAGCGCCCGTAGCGCCCCCGTAGCGCCTGTTCGCGAAAATCTACGGTGGTCCAGACCAGGACATTGACGTGCCCCTGACCGGTCGATACGCTCCAGAAAGTACTCTGAGAGCGCTCTCATCATCGCTCTGGGCGTACCAGCACCGACTACCCCCACAGCACGGCCTTCCGGATGAGGAGTAGAGCTTGTCTGCCAACCTTCCTTCCGCCCCACGTACGCACCGAGCCCGCCGGGTCCGCCTCAGGCCCGCCGCCCTGGTTGCCGCGCTCGCGCTGGCCGGCGGAAGCCTCGTCGTCACCCAGGTAACGGCCGCCACCCAGGCGGCCGCCGTCCCCGCCACGATCCCGCTCACGCTGACCAACAACTCCGGGCGCGGCGAGCAGGTGCACGTCTACGTAATCGGCACCGAACTCTCGTCCGGGCGCCAGGGCTGGGCCGATGCGAACGGAACCTTCCACCCGTGGCCCGCCGGCGGAAACCCGCCCACGCCCGCTCCCGACGCGTCCATCGCGGGGCCGGCCAACGGGCAGGCGAAGACGATCCGGATGCCGAAGTTCTCCGGCCGGGTCTACTTCTCCTACGGGCAGAAGCTCGTCTTCAAACTCACCACCGGCGGTCTGGTGCAGCCCGCGGTGCAGAACCCGAGCGACCCGAACGCGGACATCCTCTTCAACTGGACCGAGTACACGCTCAACGACGCCGGCCTGTGGATCAACAGCACGCAGGTCGACATGTTCTCCGCACCGTACGCGGTCGGAGTGAAGCGCCCGAACGGCACCACCCTCTCCACCGGCCACCTCAAGCCCGGCGGGTACAAGGCGTTCTTCGACTCCCTGCGCAGCCAGTCCGGCGGCTGGGGCGGGCTCATCAAGACCCGCTCCGACGGCACGGTCCTGCGGGCGCTCGCACCCGGCCACGGCATCGAGGCCGGGGCGCTGCCGGCCTCTGCGATGAACGACTACGTCAACCGGGTGTGGAGTAAGTACGCCTCGCAGACGCTGACCGTCCAGCCGTTCCAGGACCAGCCGAACACGAAGTACTTCGGCCGCGTTCAGGGCAACACCATGAACTTCACCAACAGTTCGGGCGCGGTCGTCACCAGCTTCCAGAAGCCGGACTCCGACAGCATCTTCGGCTGCTACAAACTGCTCGACGCGCCCAACGACCTGGTCCGCGGGCCCATCTCCCGAACGCTGTGCGCGGGCTACAACCGGTCGACGCTGCTGAGCAACCCCAACCAGCCCGACGCCAACAACGCGAACTTCTACAAGGACACCGTCACCAACCACTACTCCGCCAAGATCCATGCCCAGATGGCGGACGGCAAGGCCTACGGCTTCGCCTTCGACGACGTGGGCGCGCACGAGTCGCTGGTGCACGACGGCGACCCGCAGCAGGCGTACATCACGCTCGACCCGTTCAACTAGAGCTTTTCGTAAACGAGTTGCCTGGCCCCGGGACGCGTACGGTCCCGGGGCCAGGCCACGCTCGTTTCCCGGCGTACGACCCACGTCAGCCCAGTCCAGGAACCGTCTCCGACTCTGCCGCAGGGCCCTTCCGCCCTTCGCCGCCGCCCCCGCCACGGCGTTCGCACCGGTCCTCGACGCCTCGGCCGGCACCGTCGTGCCAGCCCTGTCTGCTCGGCGACTCCGTGAACCTCCTTCACGCCGTGGGCGACATCTGACGAGCGGCTCACGCGTCGGCGCCCGTCCTCCCGACAGCGCCGCGCCCCGTTTCTGCCGGATGAGTCCGGTCGAGAAGCCGCGTCTGCGGCTCGCCGGAGCACCCCGTCCACTCCGAGGTCAGGTCCGGGTCGGGCGCACGCATGCGCCCGGGCGCAGCATCGGTGTGCTGCTCGGCGTAGGGGGGCGTCGTTGACGTGGGCAGCGGTCGTGACGACCGTGAGCGTGTGCCGCGTCCGTCGCAGATCGGATGGTGTGTGCTGCCCGACTTCCGCCGGTCGACCGACGATGACCGATGCCGGCGCTCCCCTTTCGGGCGCGGACAGGGGAACCGCCCGCGCCCGCCCGTGACCGGTCGGGCTCGCCGACTGCGTCCGGCTCGGCCGGCAGGACCCGGTGCGGACCGTTCGAACCCCCTGCCTCCTGCCACCGCTCCAGGCAGCGCCGGCACATCTGGCCCGATCCGAACTCCAGCACATTCAGGCATAGTTGGCATCCCCCTGCGCAGGGCGAGAAAGGCTGTACAGGGAGTCGCCGGGCGGATCGGGCGGGCTCACCGAATCGGCCCGGCCCGGCCGCCGCAGGGCGCCGGAACGGGAGCGTGACGATGACGGGAGCCTCCGTGCCCGGCGGGACCACACCGGGGTCCAGGATCACTGCACAGGGCGTACGACGGCCGGGTACCTTGCGCGAAGGCCAGCCCGGACCGTGGCGCCCGCGCGTCGCCTTCGTAGAGTCGGAGGAATGAACCCGGACCACACTTCTCCAGACAACGGCGAGCTCCTGCAAGGGACTTACGCCCGATTGCTGCCGGCCGGCTCGATCAGCCCAGAGATCGCCGGCTCCCTGCGCTACGCGCGGTTGGTGGCCGATGGCCTCGTCTTCGCCTATGCCCTTGACCGGCCCACCGATATCCGCCTTCTCACCGACCCGGACGTGGAACGTGTCGGTCTGAAGGAACTGGGCCGGGCGGCGTACGAGAACCTGATGCGCGTGCCCGTCACGCACGAGGAGATCCCCGTCGAGGGGACGATCCTGCACTCCTTCTACGGCGACTCGCCCTTCGTCGGCAGCCTGGCTCTGTTCCTGTCCGCCGCTGTCCTGCGGGTCACGGGCGAGTCCCTCCCGGAAGCCGGTGCCCTGGTCGTCATGCCCAGCCGGCACAATCTCGTGTACCACCCGATCGCCGACGGCACGGTGATCGATGCCGTCAACTGCCTCGCCAGCTATGCGCTGGGCGCCTTCGAGGACGGACCGGGAGCCCTCTCCCCGCAGGTCTACTGGTGGCACCGCGGCAGCCTTATCTCGCTCACGGTCATCGACGAGCACACCCGGGCCTTCTCCATCCAACCGCCTTCGTCCCTCATCGGCCTGATGGGGGGTCTGGTCCGGCTCGACAGCGACGGCCGCCTCGCCTCCCCCAAGGCGGCCACTGCCGGTACGGCCGGGATCACCCGCTCCGCAGCTGAGGCGATAGCAGGTCTCGCCCAGCATCCGGGCCACGGTCTGGGAGAGGCTTTCGCCTCCGCCCTCGCCCTCGCCCATGCCCGCTGCGCCACCGATCCCGAGGCGGCGCGCGTCGAGACGTGGGATGCCTGGGCCACCGCCGTACAGCTCGGCTCCGCCCTCTTCACCGGCGCCCGACCGCAGGACTGCCAACTGGGCGATGACGTCGTCCGGCGGCTCCCGGCCACCCCCGCCGTACCGCCCGCGGACGCCCGGGCCTGGCTCGACGCGCTCTATCTGTCGATCGTGTGCCGCCAGGAGGAGCGGATCCACCGGCTGTGCCGGGTACCGCTGGAGACGCTGCACCAGGACGACTCCGTCGACGCGTACGTGCTGCACTGGATCGACACGCTGCGGACGTACTTCTCCGGACACGGCTCCATGAACGAGGTCGTGGAGAAACTGGTTGCCACCATGGAGACGTCAGGGCCTGGTGAAACATCCCACGCCCCCGTGGAGTTCGTGAACGGGATCGACTACCAGCCGATCGCGCTCTTCCACCGTCTCCTCGCGCGGGACCCTGACACCTTCGCCAGCACGCTCGGCGAAGCCCTGACGGAACACGCCGCTCACTGGAACGGCTCGGCGGCGCCCCGGGCCCACGTGGCTCTGGGGCCACTGGCCATGGCGAGCCTCGCCTTCGACCAGGGGTACCCCATCGCTCCGGCCCAGCCGTACCTGCCCCTGTTCCTGCTCAACCGTGAACGGATCGAGGAGATCCCCAGCCCCTGACCCGGCTGTGACCCGTCGGCCCGGCCATATCCGCGCGAGCGCGGTGTGCCGCCCGCACCGCCGGAGCGGCAGACACACAAGCTGATGGGCCGCCAAATCGGCGTCGCCTCGTCCGGGACCTCCCGCACCAGGATCTCCCGCACCGACCGAACATGCCTGGTTTTCCGGGCGCTCGGGGCAGGGCGAGGGTGTCGACCTGTACCGGGACGCGGTTCAGGGGATCGGGGGGCGGTGCGGGACGGTCCGCCGGGTGGTCGTCACGCAGCCTTTCCTGGAGTCGTACGCCGCTGACGCCCTCGTCGTCCGCGTTGAACGGCGCTGAGCCACCGCCTTGTCTTACGCGGATGCCGGCGGCCCGGCCCTGTCGCGCCCGACGTCGAGAGTCCAGACGCCGTCGCACTGCACGGCCAGCCACGCCGGTTTCGGCGGCAGGGACAGAGAAGCACCGCCGAAGATCGGCCGAGGGGCGTGGAGCAGTCTTTGCACCGCGTGGAACTGGCGGTCCAGTCGATCCACGACGATCTCTCCCTTTCGACCGCCGTGGGTCAGGCGGGCGGTGGCCCTGCCGCCGGTGTAGCGGATGACGTCCCAGCCGTCACCACTGATCGAGGTGCTGAACTCCCGGCAGGCACCCACGGGTTCCAGCCAGGTCTCCCAGTGCGGGATGCGTGCCACGTCGAAGTCGGTGGTGTCGTAAGGTGCCCGGGGCCGTTTCCCCCCATGGGGAGACGTGCCACCTGAGACCTGGTACGCCGAGCCCTCGTCAGGACGGCCCGTCGGCGGGAACGGCAGTCGTGCGGAGAAGTCACCGCGCGCTGTGAGCACCAGGTCGCGGGGGTCGAGGAAGCCGGTGCTTCCCCGGCGCATCTTCCGGAGGGTGGTCGACATGGGCTTCCCGTACGAAACAGCACGGAGAACGAGCACAGCGGGAACCTCAGGGGTCCAGTAGTGCCTGAACTCTTGTGGCCCTGGGCTGTCGAGGCGTACGACAGGGCGCTGTGGGTGGCGCTCATCCCGGTCGCCCTGCTCCGGGCGCTTCTTCTGCGGGGGCCTGTTGCCGCCCCGCTTCGGCCGGCCCTCCTGAAGCCGGGCGGCGTCGGCCGCGCACACGGGCACCATCCGGGACGCGCCTCCTGGCGGTGCCCAAGGGAGTCCGGCCGTGGAACGGCCGTGCTTCGGGTCGAAGAAGCAGAGTGAGGACCGCGGTGCCTCGCGGCCCGAATGGCTGTCGACCCGCGCGATGGCCTCCCGCCCCGTGTCCAGTACTCGCCGCACGGACGAGCGGGCCTCCGCCTCCGTCCGTGCGGCGCCGAGGACGCGTTTCGCCTCCTCGTACGCGTCGAGCGCCACGGTCCAGGCGTCCAGCAGCGCCTCATCGTCCGCAGGACACGGGACATGGGGGTGCCCGGCCAGCGCCTCACCGAAGTCGGTTATCTCCGCGTCCAGCTCGGCTCTCGTGGCCGACGACATGCGTGACATGACCGAAGGGTACGTCGGCCGACGAGCTGAGCTGTCAGCTTGCGGCACGGGCCCGGTCCATCATCCGGACCGTCCGCGTCACGCAGCGTGCGCACATCACTGAAGGTGAACCAGAGCCCGTTCTCGTGGGTGGAGCCACATGCCTGACTTGCCTCGCGCCTCTCCCGTACGTCGACCTGTGGAGACGCCTGACAGCACCGGATGACCATCGCCGCGCCACCGGCGCTGTCGTCGCTCCTCGACTCCCCCTCACGGCGTGCGCCGCCGCTTCCACCGACGGCCAGGCATACTTATTTACGGCTACACTGTAGCCATAAAGGAACCCCGAAACGGACATAAGGGAGTAATCGTGGTCGCTGAATCGTGCTACGACGCACCGACCGACGCAGACGTGGTCGTCGTCGGAGCCGGGCCCGTGGGCCTGGCCCTCGCTCTGGACCTCACCCGCCGCGGCATCTCCGCACACGTGCTGGAGCGCGGTCGGGGAACCTTCGAAGGGTCACGGGCCAAGGGTGTGCAACCACGCACCTTGGAGGTCCTCGACGACCTCGGGATCGCCGCCGGTGCCCTGGCCGCCGGTGGCTCCTACCCGCCGATGGGCCTGCACGTGGGTCCCTTCACCAAGACCTGGCAGATGCAGCACCCGGCCCCGGCCGCCGCCGCGACCCCCTACCCGGACATCCTGCTGCTGCCCCAGTACGCCCTGACCTCCCTGCTCCACCGTGCCGTGCTGAACCAAGGCGGCACGGTGGAATTCGGCGTCACCGCCGAGCAGTTCACCCAGGACGAGGACGCGGCCACCGTCACCACCGGCGACGGCCGGATCCTGCGCGCCCGGTTCGTCGTCGGGGCCGACGGGGGCGGCAGCACGGTCCGCAAGGCCATCGGGGCCGCCTTCGAGGGCAGCACCGACGAGGCCGACCGCATGATCGTCGCCGATGCCCGCGTCGACGGCCTCTCCCCGGACCGCTGGCACGTCTGGCCCCGCACCGGTGGCCGTACCGTCGCCGCCTGCCCCCTGCCCGGGAGCGACCTCTTCCAGCTCATGATCACCATCCGGCCGGACGACCCCGCCGAACTCACCGAGGAAGCCCTGGCCGCCCTGCTGAGGCGCCGGGCCGGACGCTCGCTTCGCCTGCACGGCCTGACCTGGGCCTCCGTCTTCCGGCCCAACATCCGCCTCGCCGACCGCTACCGCAACGGCCGCCTGCTCATCGCCGGCGACGCCGCCCACGTCCACACCCCCGCCGGAGCCCAAGGACTCAACACGGGCGTCCAGGACGCCTACAACCTCGGCTGGAAGCTCCAGCAGGTCCTCGCCGGAGCCCCCGACAGCCTGCTCGACACCTACCAAGGTGAACGCCGCCCGGTGGCCGCCAAAGTCCTGGGCCGCTCCACCGAGCTCTACGCCGGGCTCAAGAAGCCCCGTACCCGCGCCCTGACCCGCGGCGACGAGGAACGCCAACTCGGCCTGTCCTACTTCGACGGCCCCCTGGCCCCCTCCGACACCGCCTCCACCGCCACCCTGCGACCCGGCGACCGTGCCCCCGACGCTCCCCTGCCCGCCGGCGGCCGCCTCTTCGACCTCTACCGCGGCCCCCACTTCACCGCCCTCGCCTTCGGCGCCCGGGCCGGTGAAGTGCTCACCTCCCTCGACTGGCCCGCCGTCGGCGCATCCCTGCACCGCCACTTCCTTCCGACGACCACCGCGCACTCGCCCGACGAGGCATCCCTCCTGACCGCGTACGGGATCACCGACGACACCCTCGTCCTGGTCCGTCCCGACGGCTACATCGCCCACATCCACCAGCCCGGCACCCCCGTGCCCCCCGGGGCCGGCCTCGTCGAAGCCCTCCGCCGGCTCACCCCCGCCCCACCCGCGGCCTGACGGCGGGGCCGCGGACAGCCCGGCCGCGTCCCCGGCGGACCCGCGCCCGATACCGTGGACCGCAACCACCCGCGAACCAGGCCCCGCGCGAGAAGGACACCGCATGACCAGCACCCCCGCACCCGGAAGCCCGGCCTGGTGGCTCCGGCGCACCACACCGGCGGCCGCTCCCCGCCGGGGCCGCGGCCGGCCCTCGCTCGACACCGACCACATGGTCGCCACCGCCCTGCGCCTCATCGACGAGCACGGCGTCCAGGCCTTCTCCCTGCGCACCCTCGCCGACGCCCTCGGCTCCAGTACCGCCACCCTCTACCGGCACTTCGCCAACAAGGACGAGATCCTCGCCCTGACCGTCGACCGCGCCCTCGGCGAAGCCGACATCGTCCCTCCGGCGGCCCCCGCCGACTGGAGGGACGTCCTGAGCACCATGGGGCACCGGTTGCGCACTGTCCTCACCCGGCACCCCAGCCTCCTGCCCACCCTCATGGACCACGTCCCGGTCGGCCCGAACGCCCTCGCCCAGCGCGAGCGCGTCCTCGCCGCACTGCTCCACCACGGAATGCAACCCGCTCTGGCCGCCCGCGCCTTCACCGCCGTCGGCCACTACGTCATCGGCTTCGCCGTCCAGCAGCGCGAATCCGACGGCGCGCCCCTCGCCGACTACTACCGTGGCCTCGACCCCGCCACCCACCCCGCCATCGCCGCCACGGCGGAAAGCCTCACCGCGGTCACATCCGACGACGAGTTCGCCTTCGGTCTCGGCCTCCTCCTCGAAGGGCTCGCAGGGCAGAAGGAAACTGCGCCGTAGCTTCGGGATATCAGGGCAGATCACGGGTGGCCGCCGGTCGTGAAGGGGCGAGGTGCGCTCGTAGGGCGTCGGTGACGAGACGGGCGGTCAGTCCGGGGCACCAGGTGCCCGGGGTGCTGGCAGGGTGAATCGTGTGGCCCGCTTCGTGGCTCACCATCTCCACGCTCCTGAGGACCTCTCACGTGTTTCGGCCACTGCTCGTGTGGACTCTCACGTGTTCCAGTCACTGCTCCTGTGCTCATGGCCGGTGCACCCGGTGTGGCGGAGTGCCCAGTCCTGTGCGGCCTCCTGCTCGTCACGGGGCCGGATTCTGCGTGGCAGCCGGCCGTGACGCAGAACGCCTCGTAGGTGATGCCGCCTTCGGATGCGTGGCGGATGGTGTGAGTGAGGTGCCGGTAGACGGCGCGGGGGCTCACTGATGGCCCTCCGGGTGGCGTCGCAGGTAGACGTCGCAGCCGCTGGCGGTGGTCATGTCACCGACCGTGCGGGCTCGATCGCGTACGTTGGCCGGCTCCGCGCACCCCGCACAGACCTCAACGGGTACCGGCTCCAGCTCCAGGCGCGAGGGGAGTTCAACTGGCGGGGTCGAGAACCTGGTCGGCTCCCTCACTGCACATCGCCACCTCTCGAAGCACCGGAGTTTCACCCGCCAGCACATAGCACGCGTGCTACGCGGACCCCTCTACCTGCTTTTTCGCAGTTCAAGTGCAGTTTGCTGGTCCGGTGAAGTGCGTGGGCGTTCGTGGTTGTGCGGGGTTGTTGCCGTCGCTACTGCCGTCAGATGGTTCAGCCCAGGTACGGCTTTTCGCGCTGTTCCAGGAAGTGCTGGAGCCTGAGTCGTTGGGTGGGGTGCATCGGCAGCTGCTCGATCTCTTCCAGTGGCACGAACCGAAGCTCGGTGGACTCGTCGGAGATTGCCAGTCGGCCGCCGGTGATGCGGGCGGTGAAGCAGACGTTGAACTGGCGGCGGACCTCGCCGTCGGTGTAGGCGATGATGTGTTTCGGGTCGGTGTAGGTGCCGACCAGGCCGGTGATATCGACGTCGAGGCCGGTCTCCTCTTTGACCTCTCGGACGGCTGTGCCTGGCAGGGAGTCGGTGAGGTCCATTCCGCCTCCGGGCAGGGCCCATAGATCGTTGTCGCGTCGGCGCTGGAGGAGGATGCGCCCGTGGTCGTCGGTGACGACGGCGGAGGCGGCGACGACCATGCTGTTCGGCTTGGGCGCGTTGGGGTCGTCGTAGTACTCGGTGCGGGCCACGGTCAGTCTCCCTCTCGTGCGGGGGTTGCTGTCGCCCACACGGAGTCGAAGCTGTCGGCGTAGGTGTCGAAGATGCCGCTCTCCTGGTGTCGGCGAAGGTGCCACACGGGGGCTGCGTAGGCGTTGACGCCCCACACGTGTGCGTTGACGAGTTGCTGGTCGTCGGCGCGGTAGAGGGAGTTGTAGAGGGTGGTGCCGTGGGTGCGGACTTCGATGCCTGGGATGGCGGCGAGCGGCTTGTAGTGCATGAGTGCGAGGCGGCAGCGGGATTCGATCCCATGGCCGAACCGCTCTTCCTGGCCGCGGGCTTGGACGTTGTCGCTGTCGGGGTCACCGATCGCGACGCGGACGGTGCAGCCTTCGGCGGCGCGTTCGGTGAGGAGTTCGTTCAGCCGCGGGTACGCCTCGTGGAGGAAGACGGCCGCGTAGACGAGGATGTCGATCCGCTCCCGGGCCTGGGCCATCAGGTCGGTGAACGTCGAGACGGGGATGTCGGCCCGCTGTTCGTGGAGCGCGACCAGTTCGGGGCTGATGGCGCGGGCGGGGCGGGCCTGGCGGAGCGCCGGCCAGAGTGCGTGCACGTCTTCTCCCAGGGCCTTGGCCGCCTGGAGGGCTGAGGCACGACGTGGGATACGCCCGAGGTTCACCCAGCGCTCGACCGACTTGGGGTCGACCTCGACCTGCTGGGCAAGTGCGGCGTACGTCCAGCCTCCCGCCGACATGACAGCTCGTAGTCTCTCGTTCGGCACGAGTCCTCCCCTTCGTCTCAGGACGGCACCAGGGACGTTCTACACGGTGCAGGACGTCCCGAAGTGGGGTTTGGTGGAGGTTCCTTCGTCCTGGTGACCGGCGTGAGGATCGGTGCCGACCCTGCGGCACCAACACGCCCAGGGGTACGCATCAACGCCGCCGAGGAGCGTCACCGTGCGAATGCGCGCCACCCCACGTGTTCCCGCCCTGCGACTGGATGCCCGGTCGCGCACCGCCTCGCCGGAGTGGTCACGGTGACGGCCCCCACCCCTGATGCCGCCGGGCACACCGTCTCGCCCCATGCCGGCGCCCTGGTGGTCGACCGGCGGAGCGGCAGGGTGGGCGTGGTGATGGGGCATGTGGGAACGTACGTGCAGCTTCGGCCGCCGCGCGGTGGCCTGGAGTGGGACGTGCCGCCCGAGGACGTCCGTACGCCGACTCCGACGGAGGAGTTGAGCGCGAAGGTGGCCGTGGCCAACCGGAGGTGGGGACGGTGACCCCTCGCTCGGTCCTGCGCTACGAGACCTGGACGCTCCAGCCCGACCGCGAGCCGGACGCGGAGCCGGTCCTGTACCCGATGCAGTGCGCCGTGGACGGAGAGAGGTCCCCGACAAACGAGGACTTCGCTGAACCGCAGGACTGCGTGTTGCGACACTGCGGCCAGAACCCGTCCCACCACACCTACCGGGAGATCATCACCCGCCCCTGGCGGACCTGGCGGCAGACGTGACCCGTCCCTCTCGCCCAGGCCCCGCACCGCGCTGACCCACCCGGCTCCCGTCCCTGCCGGGCGCGGCCCATCGAGGCTCCCCGCCCTTATGCCCCCTGGCAGGGACGGGCCCATATGTATGTGCTGTGCTTGCGACTACGGGGTCGGGGCTTCAGCCACAGAACGCCAGCCACGACGGCGGGTGCGCCGAACGATCACCCGCGGGACAGCCGCGTCGGCGCGCGCAGCACCGGTCCGCCAAGGTGATCAGACCTCTGGCGACGTGGTTCGAGCGATACCGCTGAGCGGGGCGCAGCGCTGCCAGGAAAGGGGCAGGACGACCTCGACGCCGTCACGGTGGGCCAGTGGCAGCAGCCTGCTCATGGTGGTGCCGAGGTCGTCGAACAGGTAGGGCATCGGCCGCAACGGCCGGTCCAGGCCGAGGAAGAAGTCGTCCCAGTGCACCGGGATGACCCGCCTGGCGCCGGTCTCGGCCACGACCTCGTCCCAGTATCGGTGAAGGAACTCCACGGGTTGTCTGCCCAACTGGCCGACTCCCAGGTAGATGACGTCGGCCTGCTGACCGCGGAGTGCGCCGGGCCGGTAGTTGGCGCTGGCGTGCAGGAGCACACGGCCTTCGGGGTGGCTGACGAGCACGCTGAAGGCGGTGCCGGTCCTCCAGGAGCCGGCGCGGGCCGGGGGTACCAAGGGCCGGTCCACGGTGCCTGGGTAGTGGTCGCCGGCGCTGTGCAGGGAGTCCAGGAACGTCAGGGTGAAGTTCCCGTAGGTGACGGTGTCGCCGTCCCGGACCAGCCTCAGGGATGATTCCGGCAGGCCCAGACCACGCCCGATGTTGGCGGTGGACTCCGATCCGACCAGCTCGGCGCCCGTTTCGAGGGCCCACACCGGCGCGTCGAGTGCGTGGTCGTAGTGCGAGTGCGCGCACACCACAGCGGCGAGGGATTCCACTCGCAGCCGCTCGATCGCGGCCCGGACCAGTGTTCGACTCGGGACGATCTTGCCCGCTCCCACGCGCAGGATCCCCGGGCGGGTGACGAACCCGTCGCTCAGCACCGAGGTCTGTCCGTCCCGCAGCAGCACGGAGCTGGTACCCAGGAAGTGCGCGGTCAGCCCGCCCTCGTCCTTCGCGGCGCGCTGTCGGTAGGGCAGGTAGGGACGCAGGCTCGGCCGGCTGAACGGTGCCTTCATGCGAGCATCATCGGGCTTCGGTGGCTCGGCGTACCAGCCTTCACGCGAAGCAGTGTGTTTCGGCCCGGGCCGGTCCGGTACCGCTGGAGTTACTCCGCCTGTGTGCCGGTGCGCCCTGGAGGGCCGGCCTCGGTGGCCCCGCACATGCCGTGGCGGCAGACGCCGCCCCGCACGGCCGCTGGTCGGCACGTTCACCACTGCGGTGAACACGGCGCGCTCGTCCTACGGAGCGGTCCCGCCACCTTGCGGTCGGGCCGCGCACGACGGCCGTACCAGGGCGGCCCGCTCCCCGGTCTCATCAGGAACCGGACGCTTCGACAGATCAGCACACACGCCCAGGGCAGCACATCGAGTGACGTGGGACAACCCTCTACGCCTTGCCTGACGCCGCCGATCTGGCGGCCTGCTCGATCCTTGCGCGGTAGGCGGTGCGGGCGTCCTCATCGATCCGCATCTCACGTTCCGGGCGCATCCCGGTTCGGCCGTCGATGCCTTCGCGCAGAATGTCGGCGTGCCCGGCATGCCGGTTGGTCTCGCCGAGGACGTGGACCAGGACGGCGAACAGGTTCGTGTCGCAATAGGGCTCCGGCCACCACGGGACGTGGCCGGGGGCGTCGAGGGCAAGCTCGTCGATCGTCGTGTCCGAGTGCTCCCACGCGCGCCGGTACGACTCGATGATCTGACCGCGGGTCTCGTCCTCGGCCGCCCACAGATCGCTGCCGTCGTGGTCCTGCCACCGGGGCAGCGGTTCCGGGGACGGCCGGCCAAAGACCTCTCCCAGGTACCTGGCCTCCACGCCGGCCACGTGCTTGACCAGACCGAGGAGGTTGGTCCCGGTCACCGTCAGGGGTCGGCGGACGTCGTATGCGGACAGGCCGTCGAGCTTCCAGAGCAGCGCCTCGCGGTCCCGCCGCAGTCTCTCGTGCAGGTTGGCCTTCGCGAATTCGTCGATCATGCGGCATGAGCCTGCCATGGGCCACTCGTGACCTCAAGATCCCGTACGTGGACCACCGTGACCGGCAGGGCCGAAGCCCGGCCACGTCCACAGCCACCACCCGGGGCTGCTTGAGAAACTGACGGAACCTGCCACGTGAGACAGGGCAGAGGCCGAAAGGGTGTAGGTACGTGCTGAGGTTCTCCATGCGACTCCTGGCGTGGGCGCTCCTGTGGTGCGCCGTCGGGGTCGCGATATCGATGACGGCAACAGCCCTGGGTGTTGCAGATTCCCCAACGGCAAAAGCGGCCATTGTCGCATGGGTACTCTTCATCGGGACCGGGCTGAGTCGCAACAGGATGAACGTGAGGAAAAAGAACGCGTTTGACGGTCAGAGCAAAAGGACTAAGTCCTTGTGACCCTGGTTGCGCCTTTTCGCGTTGTTCTTGGCCAGTCACTTCACATTTCTGGACGAGCCCGACCTGGGCGAGGACTTCGTCGACGGTCGCACCCGAGCGAAACACGGGACACCGGCCCCGCACCGGTTCGGTGCCGACGTGAACTCCCGTGTCAGCACCCCTCCATGCGACGTTCAGGGCTTGGGCTCGGTGAGATACCGAGAAACGGTGGGTCCGAGCCAGTCCACGATCTCCTCACGGCTGAGCGCCACGCGCGCCGGGAACCGCAGAACATGGCGGCTCAGCGCGAGTCCCAGTACGGCCGAGGCGCACAGCGCCGCCCGCGCCGACGCCTGGTCCGGCTCGGTTCCCGTCGCTCGTGCCGTGGAGGACGTCAAGTGCCGGGCCGATGCGGCGTACCGGGGCGCAGGCCCTGCGATCCGTGCCCCGATCCGTGCCTCGGTCCGTGCCTCGGTCCGGGGCAAGCATCTGCGGGGCCGGCGGGTGCCGGTGTCATGGCCGGGACCTCGCGAGGATCGTCGTCCCCGGTGAACGCGCCATGGCGATCCCCCAGGCGCTGGCGGCTGCTGGGGGGGGGTAGCTCCGTTGCGGTACCGCCTGGCTCACAGCCGACGTCCGGGCG
The DNA here is from genome assembly GCF_042886395.1 of Streptomyces sp. NPDC058008. Classification (NCBI taxonomy): domain Bacteria; kingdom Bacillati; phylum Actinomycetota; class Actinomycetes; order Kitasatosporales; family Streptomycetaceae; genus Streptomyces; species Streptomyces sp. NPDC058008. The sequence continues at coordinate 34,978 of NZ_JBHVQX010000049.1, forward strand.
GCCGTCGCGGCCTCGGACTCGGCACCTGATCAGGAGGGAAAAGGCCGACTCTGTAGTATCAGGAACAATGGATTACACCTCAGCGCCGCACACCTCGCGCAGGGATTTCGTTTCCGATTACGCACTGCATCGCGACAAGGAGAACACGGAGCATGGCTGTCAAGCTGCGTGACCACCAGATCGAGGCAGTTGCCGCCATTGTGCGGGGCTTCGACATTCCGTCGGGTGGTATTCCTTGGAACGGTCTTCGCGGGCAGGTGCACGCCGCGTGCGGCACGGGGAAGACGGTTATTGCCGCAGCGTCGGCGAAGCGGATCGCGCCCAGGGGCCGCATTCTCGTACTGGTGCCGACGCTGGACCTCTTGGCGCAGACGGTGAAGGCGTGGCACGAGGTCGGGCACACGGGGCCGGCGGTTGCCGTGTGCTCGCTCCACGATGACCCGGATCTGTGGGACCTGCGGGTTCGTTCCACGACGAATCCTGTGCAGCTGGCCCTGTGGCACGGCTCCGGGCCGGTGACCATCTATGCGACGTACGCGTCCCTGAGTGTGCTGGCGGAGGCCTTCGAAGGTGCCTACGGCCAGAGGCTGGACCCGGTGGACCTCGCGGTGGTCGATGAGGCGCACAGGACGAGCGGGTCGATGGGGAAGGCCTGGGCCGGGGTCCACGGCCAGAGCGTGATTCCGGCCGCGCGGCGGTTGTACATGACGGCGACTCCGCGGATCTGGCAGGAGCGGCCCAACTGGGACGTCGGCGAGGGGGTGCGGGACGCGTTGCCCCGGGAGATGGCGGCCTCCATGGACGACGAGACCGTGTTCGGGCCCGTCCTGTACAAGCTTTCGCTGGCGTCGGCCGTCTCGCGTGGGTTGCTGGCGCGGTATCAGATCATCGTGCTGGAGCTCCAGGACCCGGTCGTCACTCCGGAGCGGCTGATGGGTGAGGAGCGTGGTGGCGAGGAGGTCCGGGGGCAGCGGCTGGGGGCATTGCAGGCGGGGCTGCTCCACACCATGGCGGAGCATGGGCTGGCGTCGTGCATCACGTTCCATCATCGGACGATAGAGGCGCAGGCGTACGCGGAGGGCCTGGGGCGTGTGGCTGCCCGGCTGGGCGCCGGCCGGCCGGAGAAGTACCCGTCGGCGATCTGGGCGGACTGGTTGTGCGGTGAGCACGTCCCGGTGCGTCGGCGGGAGGTTCTGGGCAGCTTCCGGACCACTGCGCTGCGGGCCGTCCTGTCGAATTGCCGTGTCCTGGGTGAGGGTGTCGATATCCGGGCCGTGGACTCCGTGGCCCTGTTGGATCCCAAGGGGGCGCCGCACGACATCGTCCAGGCCATCGGGCGGGCGCTGCGTCAGGAGCCGGGGCAGGGCAAGGTGGCCTCTTTGATCGTGCCGGTTTTCCTTCAGCCGGGAGAGAAGCCGGAGGACATGTTCACCTCCGGGTCGTATCGGCCTCTGGTGCGCGTTCTTGAGGGTTTGAGGGCTCACGACGAAGAGGCCGTCGAGCTGTTGGCTGTTCCGCAGGAGCCGCAGAAGGACGTCGTGCAGCCGTCCGTGTCCATCGGCTCCGCACCTGAGGAAGGGCAGGAGGAATCCCGGTTGCTGCTCCGTTTCGCCGCACCACGGGATCCTGTGATGGTCGCGCAGTGGGTGTCGTTCAACGTGATCGACACGGAGCGCCAGGACTGGGCCCGCGGATGGGCGGCGCTGAAGAAGTTCACCTCGCGTGAGGCCCACGCCAGGGTCCCGTACGGACACCGGGAGGGCGCGTATCCGCTCGGGCAGTGGGTTGCGGAGCAGCGGCGGGTGTTCGGGGCGGGGGGCATGGTCGGGCAGCGTGCCAGGCGGCTGGAGGAGTTGGGGATGGTCTGGTCGCCGGCGGATGAGCGTTTCCAGGAGAACCTGGAAGCCGCGAAGGCGTACTACGAGCAGCACTGGACCCTGTGCGCGCCGAGGTCAGCGACCGTGCTGGACAGGTCGGTGGGCCAGTGGCTGTCCAACCTCCGCCGTCCCGGTGTGCTGGACGGCCGTCCTGAGTGGAGGGCGGCGTTGGAGGCCGTGGACGAGGACTGGAACCCGGCGTGGGAGGCGGGGTGGCAGCGGCATTACGTTGCGCTCCGGGAGCTTCTGCGTGGCGAGGAAGGGCCGGTGGAGGTCCTGCCGGGGTTCACGGTCCACGGCATGGACATCGGGAAGTGGCTTGCCCGGCAGCGGAAGGCGGAGGTCTGGGGAGCTTTGGCGGAGGGACAGCGTGAGCGTCTGGGACAGCTCGGCATCACCCCCTTCGCCCCGGCACCGGAGGGGGAGGTGCCCGCGAAGCCGTCCACTACGCCCGTGAGTGCCTTCGAGCGGAGTGTGGCGGCTCTGGCGCAGTACAAGGCTCGTACCGGTTCCGTGACGGTCCCGAGGGGGCACGTGGAGGCGTTGCCGGATGGGGTGGAGATCCGGCTCGGGGTGTTCCTGTCCAACAGCAGGAGCCGTCGGGCCAAGCTGAGCGCCGACAGGCTCGCCGCACTCGCCGACCTCGGGCTGGAGTGGGCGCGGGCGTAGTTGGGGGGTGGGCGCGGGTCTCGTCGGTGCTGGTGCTGGTGCTGGTGCGGCCCGGGTTGGGGCCGTTCGTGGTGGACGGGCTGACGGGCTTCCCGAGACGCGGGAGAACGAAATGCCCGTAGATGGACCAATGGGGCCAAGGGGTGTGCGGGGGCTGGTCGGATGAAGGTCCGAGACCTGATTGTTCCTGCTGGGAGATCACACATGCGCAGATCTGTTACGGGCGTCCTGATCAGCGGAGTCCTGATGACGGCGCCCGCCGTTCTCGCCTCCACGGGTCCGGCTCAGGCCGCGGACGCTGATCCGGTCTATACGTGCCAGACCCTGCTGGTCGACAGCATCAACCGTGTCGCGGGCGACGGCTGCACCGGCAGCCCGGCTGATTACGAGGGGGCCGGGACCATCAAATCGGCGGACTCCGGCACCGGGTGGCAGTGCGCTCTCCTCAAGAGCGGGCCGGACCCCGACCGGCCGGGCAAACTGATCGTCGTCGGGCTCTTCGGCTGCGAACAACCCGACAACGGCATCACCTCATAGCCGAGAACGGGCACGACAGCCGGAACGGGCACGACCGACACCCGCAAGAGACCCAGCGGTGATACATACCCGCAGGTCAGCGACACGCTTGCGGCGACCAGCGGTCGGTGACCGTACCTGCCCCGCATCCCGTCGGCCGATCACCGTGCATCCCGATGACCCTGCTGGCGGGGCCCACGCCGGGGACTCCCGGCATGCCCTGTCCTGGCTGTCTGCCGGAGCCGGCAGACAGCCGGGCGGCCACGCGGCCGGCCCGTTCAGCGACGCTGTCACCGGCGGCACGGTTCAGGTGCTGCCCATAAGGCAGGCTGCACGGTGCACGGTTCGGGTGAGGTCCGGCGGCACGACTGTCCGTCTACCCGTCTACCCGTCGGCCCGGCTGTCCGGCGGCCCGCCGGGTCCGGCATCGAACCGCCACGTTCCGGAAAGCGCGACTCGAACCGGCCGGCCTGAGGACGCGGGTCGCGCCCAGGCCTTTGTCAGTGCAGCGCCTGCCCCACGTCCTGGTGCGACAGCCCAGGACGTGGGGCACCCACCCGCCGGGCGGTGGCCGGACCGTTCGTCGGCGTTCCCGTCAGCACCTCCCGGGCCCGGTGACACCGCACCCCCCGGGTCATACCGGGCCCGGGGGTGCGGTCACGTTCCCTGACGGCGCGCCGAACTTCACCCAGGGGGTTGGAGGGTGAGTGGCGGAGCAGTTCGCCGGGTGCTCAACGGGTCGCGTAGTAGAGGGTGTTGTGTGCGGTGTCCGGGAGGTAGAGCACGTCGCGGCCGTCCGAGTCCCGTCGTACCGCGAGCCGGTCCGCGCTCACGCCCGGTGCGGCGGACTGCGCCGTCCAGGTCCCGTCCGCCGTCTGGGTCGCGGAGAAGACCCGGTCGGTGCCCGAGGTGGTCACGTAGTAGACGCGCTTGGTGTCCGTCCCGTCCCAGGTGATGCCGAGGGCGGCCGCGGTCTGTCCGCCGGCGTACACGGTCTTGCCGACCCAGCCGCCCCCGCTCGGATAGGCGTAGTACACGCGGAAGTGGCCCCCGCTGTCCGCCGAGCGGTAGCGGTAGGCGACCTTCGGGGTGGAGCCGTCCAGGGTGAGCTTGGCGCTCTGCACCGCGGGACCGGTGTACGCGTTGTCGACGCTCCACTCCTCGCCCGCGGTGAGGTTCTGGATGACGTCGGAGGTGGCAGGCGTGACCGGGGTGGTGACGGTCGTGTTCGTGCTGTTCGCGAAGGCGCCGGTCGACGGGTCGTAGGTCAGGTACGAGAGCTGGTGGCGGAACGCGGTCGCCGGTGCCTTCGCCCACTCGTAGAGGAGGTGTACGCGGCCGGAGGCGTCCACCGTGATGTCGTCGGGGTAGACGGAGCGGTACAGCGCACTCGCGAAGGTCGCCACGACACCCCAGCGGGAGTTGGCGTTGTCCCAGCGGTACAGCTTGCCGGGGCGCTGGTCGTAGCCGGTGCCGACGCGGGCGGCCAGGTACAGGTCGCCGTTGGGCGCGGTCGTCACGATCGGGTAGGTGATGCCCACGCCCTGGTCGGGCAGTCCGGACGCGTGGTCGGTGACGTCGCCGCCGGGGGCCTGGCTGCGGAAGTAGCGCCAGGAGTCGGCGTGCATGGAGGCGAAGACGTGCAGGCGGCCGCTGCCGTCGCGGGCGACCGACGGCTGGTTGTGGCCGTTGTCGTCGGGGAACTCGGCCTGCTGCCCGTCGCTGTTCAGCAGCGGCAGCCGGCTCCAGGCCCCGTCCGGGTCACGCCGTGCGATGGCGGGCCGGTGCGTCGCGGCCGTCGAGCCCGGCTCGTTGAAGGCGAAGTACGTGTACTGCCCGCGGCCCTTGTACGTGGCGACCGGCGTCCACCAGGCGGCCTGGTTCGACGAGTCCATCGCGTACGGGACCTTCTCGATCACCGTCGCCGCGGCCGCCGTGGTCCGCGCCGTGTCGGCCCCCGCGGCCGGGGCGGGCAGGAGGAGGGCGGCCAGGGCCAGGGCCGAGGCGGCGTACATACGTACCGTAGGGCGTCGCAAGATGAGCTCCTTCGCGGGTATGTGTGTGCGGGCGTGCGGGATGACACGGACGGCGGCGGCCCGGGAGCGGGCCCGCCGGTCCGCGGGCGGGTGGGGTGGCGAGGGGGACGTGGCGGGGCCCGGCAGAGCGTGTGACGCCCGCCGGGCCCGGACCACGAACGCTGCGGACCCGGCGCCTGACGAGCGCGGCGGCCTCCTCGCCGGGCCCGGACCACAGCGCTCCGGACTCAGCGCTTGATGAGCGCGGCGGCCTCCTCGCCGGCCTGCTTCATCGCGTCCTTCGGCTTCGACTTCCCGACGAGGACGGCCTGGACCTGCTTGGCGACGGCCTCTTCGATCTGGGCGTTCTGCGCGAACTGCCAGAACGGGCTGCCGGTCGCCGTCCTGGTGATCTTCTGGGTCCACTCCGTGGTGAAGGTGTCCTTGGCGACCTCGGGAGCGGCCAGACCCGCGGTGGTGGACGGCGGCAGCGCGCGGGCGGAGAAGTACGCGGAGGTGGTGGCCTGGTCGGTGGTGGTGTGCAGCGCGAACTCCGTTGCCGCGTCCTGCCCCTTGCCCTTGACGATCGCGATCACGCCGCCCCACAGCAGCGCCTGCGGAGTGTCGCCGGCCTTGAGTACCGGACGCTCCATCGGCTGCATGGAAGCGGCCAGTGTCCTGTCCTTGGACTGGGCGGAGGTCACGCCCTTGCCGATGATCGCGTCGTCGTAGAAGGCGGCCTTGCCCTGGCCGAACAGGGCGCGTGCGTCGAAGCGGTCCACGTCGGCGGCGATCAGCTTCTTGTCGTGCAGCTTCTTGTACCAGGTGACCGCGTCGATCGAGGCGTCGTCGCCTATCGTGACCTTCCCGCCGTCGAGCAGCTTGCAGCCGAAGGTCTGCATCCACGGGAAGATGTCCTTGAGCTGGGCGACCTTGGTCGCGGCGGCGTACGGCACCACCCCGCCGCCGAGGCCCTTCAGCTCGACCAGTGCCGCTTCGAACTCCTCGACGGTGGTGGGGTGCTTCTTGATCCCGGCCTTCTCCAGGAGCTGGGAGTTGGCGATCACACCGATCGATCCGGTGTTCCACGGCAGTCCGTACTGCTTGCCGTCGTACATGCCGCTCTTCAGCGCCACGTCCGTGTAGCCGCCCTTGCCGGCCACCGATCCGAGGTCGACCAGCTTGCCCATCTGCGCCATCGCGGCGAGCCAGGCGATGTCGAGGTGCACCGCACCGGTCGTCTCCCCGCCGCCGAGCTTGAGGGTGAGCTGGCTCAGGTACTCGTTGTACGGGTACGAGACCGCGCGGATCTTCGACTGCTCGGCCTTCTCCCACGCCGCGATGATCTTCTCGATCGAGGGCTTGGCGGCTTCCTCGTTGAGCGACCAGGAGGTGAAGTCGAAGTTCTTGGACTTCGGGTCGCCGCCGTTGGAGGGGGCGCCGGCGCCGGAGGGCGCGCAGGCGCCGAGCACACCGGCGCCCGCTACACCGAGCGCGCCGATACCGAACATGCGCAGCGCGCCGCGCCGGCTGATGCCAGAGGTGGTCATGATCTCTCCATGGGGAAATGTGCGGGAGGAAAGGTGGGTGGGGGCGCGGGCCGGGCCTGCGGGTTCAGCTCTTGACCGAACCGGCGGTCATGCCGCCGACGAGATAGCGCTGGAGGAACATGAACGCGACGATCACAGGGACGGACACCACGAGCGAGGCGGCCATCAGCTGGGGCCAGGCGGTCTGGAACTCGCCGATGTAGGTGGAGACGAGCCCTGGGGGCAGGGTCTGCTTCTCCTTGTCGGCCAGGGTCAGCGCGAAGATGAAGTCGTTCCAGCCGCGCACGAAGGCGAAGAGCCCGGCGGCGATCATCCCCGGCGCGGCCAGCGGCGCCACGATCGAGTGCAGCGTCCGCCACCGTGACGCGCCGTCGATGGCGGCCGCTTCCAGCAGGGCGTCCGGGATCGTGTCGAAGATGCCCTTCAGCATCCAGACGCACAGGGGCATGGTGAACGTGGTGAAGGAGAGCACCAGGGCGCTGTACGTGTTGAGCATGCCGAAGCTGGAGAAGACGGTGTAGAGCGTCACCAGCAGAAGCGCCTGGGGGAACATCTGGGAGGCCAGCACCAGGTGCATCAGCGACCGCCGGCCGCGGTAGCGGAACTTGGAGAACGAGTAGCCCATGTAGGTGGCGACGACGACGCTCAGCACGGCGGTGATCGAGGCCACGACGAGCGAGTTGACCATGTACTTGATCAGCTGGTCGTTCTCGGCCAGGGCCGTGAAGTTGCTGAGGGTGAGGTCGGTGGGTATCAGCTTCGGCGGGAACTGGAAGGTCGACTCGGGGGTGCTCAGCGCGGTGGCGAGCAGCCAGTAGACCGGCAGCAGGCCGAAGGCGCCGATGACGACGACCGCGCTCCAGGCGGCGATCCGCGAGCGCAGCAGGTCCTTGCGTATGCGGCGCCGGGTGCTGCGCCCGGCCCGGGCGGCGGACGGCTGCGGCCGGTCGACGGCGGGCAGCGGGGTGGAGGTGGTGGAGGTCATCAGGCGTCGCCCTTCCGCTCGGTGATCCTGAGGTAGACGGCGACGAGGAGGAGCAGGAGCAGCATCCACAGTCCGCCCAGCGCGGTGGCCCGGCCGATGTCGAAGCCCTTGAAGGCGGTCTGGTAGACGGCGGTCGCGAACGTCTCGGTGGTGCCGGCGGGGCCGCCTCCGGTGAGGACGTAGATGGTGTCGAAGTGCTGGAAGTTCCAGATGAACTCCAGCAGGAGGACGATCGAGGCGACACCGCGGACCTGGGGCCAGGTCACGGCGAAGAAGCGCCGGACCGAGCCGGCCCCGTCCATCGAGGCGGCCTCGTGCAGTTCCTTGGGCACGGTCTGCAGACCGGCCAGGAGCATGACCATCATCCAGGGGAAGCTGGCCCAGGTCTTGGTGACGATCACGGCGAGCATCGCGGTGCCGGGGCGGCCGAGCCAGGCGACGGACTCGTCGAGGATCCCGGTCTCCATGAGGACGCCGTTGAGGACCCCGTAGTTCGCGTTGAAGATCCACATCCAGAGGAAGGAGACCACCACGCCGGGGATCACCCAGGGGAACAGGAACAGGCCGCGCAGGAAGCCGCTGCCCTTGAGGCCGGTGTTCAGGGCGAGTGCGAGGGCGAAGCCGATGACGAAGGGGACGAGCGTCGCGCCGACGGTGAAGACCAGCGTCTGTTCGAGGATGGTGAGGAAGTCGCCGTCCAGCCAGTAGGCGAAGTTGTCGAGGCCGACGAACTCCCGGCCCGGCAGTCGCAGATCCTGCTTGAAGAAGCCGGTGAACAGCGCCGACAGCAGCGGGTAGAAGATGATCGCCGCGAACAGGGCGAGGCCCGGCGCGGTCAGCAGCAGGGCGAACGCACCGTTGGAGAGCCGTCCCCCGCTCCGCTCGCGGGGCGGGGGCGCCTTCTGGGGAGGTGCGGCCGTACTCATGGGTCTGTCCTCTCAAGTGGTGGCGGGAGCGCCGGTGCCCTGCGTGAACGTCGTCGTCCCTGCTGCGATGAATGCAAGTTGCAGCATGCGGGATCGTTCTCCATATCGTGCGATGGCGTCAACCCTTTTCGTCGGTGAATCGCCGATTCTGTGCGGGACCGGCGAGCACGCCCCACCTGCCATGAAGTTGCACTTCGGCTCACGGCGGCCAGGTCGGTGGCCGCAACCGGAACTTACAGCGAATCCCATTGATTGAACAGTGGTTGCACAATATGGATGTGATGTACGTTCAAGGCGCTCCGCCTGCGACGGAGGAGTATCCGAGCTTCACACCAAGGAGGCCGCACCGTGCGGGAAGAAGAGGTCCATTACGACATCGCCGTGATCGGCGGCGGATTGGCGGGGACCTGCGCGGCCATCGCCGCGGCCCGCCTCGGCCGACGCGTCGCCCTCGTCAACAACCGGCCGGTCCTGGGCGGCAACGCCAGCAGCGAGATCCGTGTCTGGGTCTGCGGCGCCACCGCACACGGCGTGCACCGCTGGGCCCGCGAGACCGGGATCATGGGCGAGTTGTACACCGAGAACCAGTACCGCAACCCCGAGGGCAACCCCTACTACTGGGACCAGGTCGTCCTCGACGCCGTGCGCGCCGAACCGAACATCGACCTCTACCTCAACACCGACGTACGCGAGGTCGACGCGAGCGGCCCGGCCGACAGCCGCGAGGTGCACTCCTGCACCGGCTGGATGATGGGCTCGGAGCGCCGCATCACCTTCCGTGCGAACCAGTTCCTCGACTGCACCGGAGACGGCCTGGTCGGCCACCTCGCCGGCGCCCGCTACCGCATCGGCCGTGAGGCGCGGAGCGAGTTCGACGAGCCCTGGGCACCGTCCGAGGCGGACCGGGCGCTGCTCGGCTCGACGACCCTCTTCCACACCAGGGACACGGGCCGGCCGGTGAAGTTCGTACCGCCCGCCTACGCCAAGGACCTGTCGACCACACCCATCCTGCGCAACCGCATCCTGCGCACCGGGGACAACGGCTGTGACTACTGGTGGATCGAGTGGGGCGGTGAGCTCGACACGGTCCACGACAACGAACGCATCCGCGACGAGCTCCAGGCCGTGATCATGGGTGTCTGGGACCACATCAAGAACTCCGGCCTGTTCCCGGACGCGGCGAACCTCACCCTGGAATGGGTCGGCAGTCTCCCCGGGAAGCGCGAGTACCGCCGCTTCCTCGGCGATCACGTCCTCACCCAGCAGGACATCCTCGAGCAGCGCCAGTTCGAGGACCGGATCGCCTTCGGCGGCTGGTCCGTGGACCTCCACCCCGTCCAGGGCATGTACGCCGAGGAGCCCGGCGCGCGCCAGCGGTACGCGGACGGCATCTTCCACATCCCGCTGCGCTCCCTCTACTCCGCGAACGTCACGAACCTGCACTTCGCCGGGCGCAACATCTCCGCCACCCACATCGCCTTCGGGGCCACCCGCGTCATGGCCACCTGCGCGACCCTCGGCGAGGCCGCGGGGACCGCCGCGGCGCTGTGCGTCGCCGAGGGCATCACGCCGCGGGAACTCGCCACCGGACGGGCGGACCTGGTGCGCCGCACCCTGCTGCGCCAGGACGCCTCCGTGATCGGCCTCGCCGACGAGGACCCCGGAAACCTGGCGCGGGCGGCCCGCGTCACCGCCTCCTCGCACCTGACCCGGCTGGCCGCCGAACCCACGCGGGACGAGCCCGGCACCCCGTACCCCCTCACCCGCGACCTGGCCCTCCTGCTGCCGGTCGACCCGGCGCTCGACACGGTCGACCTGCTCGTCCACGGCGCCCCGGACGGCCGGTCCAGTGAACTCACCGTGGAGCTGTGGAGCACGGGCCGGCCCGAGAACGCGGTTCCCGCCGACCACCTCCTGACGACCACCGTCACGGTCCCGTCCGGCGGTCCCCACTGGGTCACGGCCCGGCTCGACCACCGCCCCGGCACACCCCGGAACGCGATCCTCATCGTCCGGGCCTGTGCCGACACGGCCCTGGTCCTCCTCCCCGAACGCACCGACGGTGTCCTCGCCCTGCGCAGGAAGGCCGAGGGGGACGCGGGCGTCGACCACGACATCCCGGAGGAGGACGGCCAGCTGGTCCTGGAGTGGCAGGCCCGCGGCCTGCGCCGGCAGACCTTCGCCTTCCGGGCGGCCCCCGACACCGGGGCGTTCCACCCCGAACGGGCCGTGGGCGGATACCAACGTCCCTACGGCGGACCGAACATGTGGTCCTCCGCGCGGGAGGACGAGGCCCAGTGGCTCCGCCTCGACTGGCAGGACGAGCAGGACCTCACCGAGGTCCGCCTGGTGTTCGACGACGACGTCGACGAATACCTCAACAACCTGCACCGCCACCGCACCCCGTACGAGGTGATGCCGGAACTCGTACGCGACTACCGCGTCCAGAGGTGCGACGCCGCCGGTACGTGGCACACGCTCCTGACGGTCAAGGACAACCGGCGCCGCCACCGCGTGCACGCGGTGAAGGACCTGGACGGCGGCCCCGTACGCACCGGCGCGCTACGGCTCGTGGTGGACGCGACGCACGGGGCACGGCACGCGCACGTGATCGCCCTCAAGGCGTACGGCGCGTAGCCGCACGGCGAAGGGGTCCGGCGGGGGCTGTTCAGCCCCCGCC
>NZ_JBHVQX010000050.1:0-45715 GCF_042886395.1 Streptomyces sp. NPDC058008
CATGGTAGTTTCTTTAATTGTCTCCGGCTGGGCGGGCCACCCGCCCCCCGCCCGTTGGGGTTTTATCGCGGGGGGGGGGGTGGTGGCGCCGCGGGCGCCGCGGCGCGCCGACCCCGCCCCGGTGTCAGAGGCGGCCGCCGGGAACGACCCTGAACGTGGCCGGACCGGCCGGAAGGGGCGCCGTGTACTGGCGCAGATAGGTGTCCAGATACGGGGAGCGGGCGCCGCCGGTGGCGACGTCGTCGGACGGGTCGTCCAGGGCCAGCGCGAGCTGTGCCTTCGTGACCTTGATCGTCTCCCCGGAAGGGGTGTCACGCCAGGAGCCGGTCTGGATGGACCCGATGCGCACCGCCAGGACGTGCCCGGCCGCCAGGGTCCAGTCGGTCGACTTGAGGTCCACGGTGAGCTTGCGGGTGTTCAGGAGCGAGACCTGCTCGTCGAACATGACCGCGGTGCCGTCGGGGGCGACGTCGTACAGCTTGAGCATCACGTTGCCCTTGCCTTCAGCGGTGAGGGAGATCTTCGGGGTGCCGGTCACCCGCACGGCCTTCCTGAGCGGTTCGGACCGGACCGTGAAGTTCGACGTGACGGCCCCCGCCCCCTGGATCAGGGCCTTCCCTTCGGCCGGGCCCTCAGGTGCGGCCGGCTCGATCGAGGGGGCGTTCTCCAGGTCCCAGTTCCCGGAGGACTTCAGGCGTTCCGGGGCTGCCGGGGCGAGGGTGCCTGCGGAGGAGAGGCCGCCGTCGTCCACGTACGAGCCGCCGCCGAGGGAGATGTTCACGGAGCGCTCGACCACCGGCCAGGTCTTCTGGGCCCGCCACGCGCCGGTGGAGTCCTCGACGGAGTAGGCCGGGTAACGGACGGCCGGCTTGATGCCCTTGAGGTACTGGTCGTAGAAGGAGAGCGTCTCGTCGTACCAGCCCTCACGGCCCATCGACAGCCGGCCGTCACTCGTGCGGTCCCCGCCGCGTACGTGCTCCCACTGGCCGACCCAGCCGCGCTCGGGGCCCTTGTGGTTGTCCAGGTACTCCTGCATCTCCTCGGGCTTCGTGTTGTTCTCGATGAAGCCCTGGGTCACGAAGAGCGGGGTGTCCGTGCCCTTGGCCGCCTTCGCCAGGTCGCGGGAGGTCCAGAACGGGTCCTTCTGGTCGGCGATCCGGTATCCGGCCGCGTTCCCGGTCAGGCACTCCGGATGGGCTTCCTCGTAACGCGAGTTGGCCAGATAGCGCGGGTCGTCGTCCGGCAGCTGGGGGAGCGTGGCGATGGAGTTGTACGCGTTGGCGGTGCCGGTGACGTTCGGGCGGGGCACGCCGTTGGAGTAGATGTACTGGTACATGTCCCAGACGGGTTCCTGGGCGACGACGGCCTTCAGCGCCCGCAGGTCCAGGTTGTTCCCCATGAGGCCGGTGGCGGCGTCGTAGGACTTGCCGTAGAGGCCCACCGCGCCGGTGGACCAGGGCTGCTTCGCGGCCCAGTCGATCGCCGCCTTCACGTCCGCCTGCTCCCCGGGACCGCCCCAGTCGAGGCAGCCGGTGGACCCGCCGAAGCCGCGCAGGTCGACCATGACGAAGGCGTAGCCCTGGTCGAACAGGTCGGTGCCCTCGATGAAGTCCTGGAAGCGGTCGGAGGGGCCGGTGTGGCTCCAGCCCTCGGCACCGGTCTGTCCGGAGTGCCCGAAGTACGGGCCGACCGACAGGATGACGGGCACCTTCGCCTTCCTCGGAAGACCCTCGGGGAGCAGCACGTCGGCGTGCAGTTCGGTGCCGGAGCGGTCCGACGACGGGAAGTAGTGCTGCGTCCAGAGGGAGCCCTCCGGGACGCGGTCGTTCTCCTCGTGCGTGACGGGGTCGGTCGCCGAGGCGACCGCTCCCGGGCCGCCCCGCGCGGCGGTGGGCCCGGAGGCGGCCGCGGGGCCGGAGAGGAGCCCGGTCAGGGCGAGGGTGGTGACGAGTGCGGAGGCGGCCAGACTGGCCGTGCGACGTGCTCTCACATGCTTCTCCCGGCTGGGTGGGTACGGGGTTTCGCAGTGGTGCAGGCCGAGCAGCGGTCTCCGGTCCGCCGTGAGGCACGACCGTGGCCGTACGCGCCCGCGGAGCTGGGTCACCGTCGCGAACGCGAACCGGAGCCGACGGCGCAGGAGTCTATGATCACTCCGGCCCCGCTTCAACAGGCCGGTGTGTCAACCGTGTTACCGATGCGACCGAGGACCCGCCGGCGTACCGGCCCGTGCCCCGGTGAACGGGCCGGACGGGATGTGACACGGCCGACCCCCTGTCCGTCGCACGTGACAGGGGGCGGCGCAGCCGGGGGAGCGGGCGGCGGCACCGCCTCCCGGTCTCAGGGCGCGGGCGGTGCGGTGACGGGTGTGTCCCCGAGGGCGGTGTGGACCAGGGACAGGAACTCCTGGTCCGTGAGAGCGAGTTCCCGTGCCTCGTCGACGAGCGCCTGTACGGCCTCGGCGATCCGCGCCCGGCCCGGGGCACCGGGTGCGGCGGTGATCACCGCACCCCGGCCGCGGCGCAGCTCCAGCAGGCCCTCGTCGCGCAGCCGCTGGAAGCCGCGCAGAACGGTGTGCACGTTGACGCCCAGGGACTCGGCGACCTCGCGGGCGGGCGGCAGCCGCTCACCCGGAGCGGCCGTGCCGTCGGCGATCGCGCCCCGGACACAGGCGGCGATCTGCTCGCCCAGGGGTACGGGCGAGCCGGGAAGGACACGGAACAGCATTACTGGTCGCGCTCCCTCGCGTCGCGGTCCGTCAGGCCGTTGAGCAGCGCGGCCGCGGTGGTCGAGTCGTCGACGGTGACCACGTACTCGCGTCCGCCCGTCGTACGGACCGAGAGCGCCTCGCCCGAACGCAGCAGGACACCCCGCCGGTTCGGGCGGATCCGGTACCCCCAACCGCCGAATTCCGTCATGGCGTTGACCCGGACGCTGCCCGCGTCCGCGATGCTGCCCAGCGGCAGGGCGAGGCGCGGCCTGGGCAGGACCGTGGAGGTGACCGTGAGCCCCCGCCGGTCGACGGTGACCCGGACCGCGGCGGCCGCGCCGCAGACCAGGCCGATGACCAGCGGTGCCAGGCCCCGCTGCCACGAGCCGAACGCCACCGTGAACACCCCGGCGACCACGATGGCGCCGGCCGCGAGCAGCAGGACGCGGGAGACGATCGTGCGGCTCCAGGCCGCCGCCTCGCCGTCGGCCAGCGGCAGGGAAGCCGCCGACGTGGGCTCGGGGTGCTGCTCCTCGTCCATCAGCCACCAGACCAGTGCCCCGACGGCGACGCCCGCGAGCAGCAGCACCGCCACGTGCCACAGCGGCAGCCGTACGCCCGACGAGTCCTGGACGTCCACGTTGACCAGCACGGTGAGGACCAGCGGATAGCCGAGGGCGACGGCCGTGCCGGCCCCGAGCGCGGTGTTGAGCCGCGACCCCGCGTTCTTCCCGGAGGCCACGGACAGGACGGTGAACAGCAGGCCGAGGCCCACGAGCAGACCGCACCCGGTCCACAGCGCGGTGGTCCGGCCCATGAAGGCGTCGGCCCCACCGCCCCCCGAGAAGTGGGTGGCGATTCGCTGCGGCAGCCGGTCGTGGTACGCCAGGAAAGTACCGAGGTACGCGGCTGTGGCGGCGCCGAACGGCACGGCTGTCAGGGCGGCCCTTCTGATGGCGTTCATCTTCTCCCCCTCAACTTGTTCGCATTGAATTAGAACAATAGCAGTGCGGTGGGCCGGTGAGGAGAGGGAGGGGAGGGGCCGCGCCTGCGGGTGAGGGGAATCGTGTGTGCCGCGGCGGCCGTCACCTCGCGGGAGGGGCGGGGCCGCCGTCGCCCGGCCGTGCCCCGGTCCCGGCGCCTCCCGTCGCCCCGCTGCGGGGTGCCGGACCGGACGGGCAGGGGCAGCCGGCCGTCGGTGCGGAAGGGGAGGCCCGGCGGCGTGCGCCCTGTCGTCCGGCGGTGAGGGGTCCGGCGGGCCGGGCCGCCGGGTGTGTGCTCGCCCCCTGCCCGCGCGTCGAGTGCTACGGCCGGTCCCAGGGGAGCCGCCGCGGTGAGCACGAGGCCGTGCGTGAGCACCGGATCCGCTGCCGGAGGGCGGCGGCGGATCCGGCTGCCGTACAGGGGGCAGCGGCGGGTCATCGGTGGCTCAGTACGTTGATCACCTTGCCGTTGGGGTCCCGGACGAAGAACCGGCGCACCCCCCACTCCTCGTCCCGCAACGGGTACACGATGTCCGCCCCGCTCTGCCGCACGGCCTCGTGGACCGCCTCCACGTCGTCCACCTCCACGCTCATGTCGGGCACGACCGGCGCGCTCCTGTCGCCGCTCGTGAAGGTGATCTGCGCCGTGGGGTTGGAGGGGGACGCAAGCGTCGTGACCCACCCGTGGTTCATGACCTCCTCGAACCCCAGGAGGCCGTAGAAGTCGCGGCTCTCCTCCATGGCTTCCGAGCGGATGTCGGGCACGACCCGGCGGACGGACATGGGTGACTCCTGCCGAGAGGACGGAACGGACGTGCCCTCATTCTCCGGGCAGCGGGCACGGAAGGGCCGTCGGCGCGACCGCCGCGTGGCCGCGTCGGTGCGCCGCCCCGTGGCCACCGGTAGCCTGCCTTCCCATGATGCGTAGCTGGATCCTGCCGGTATGGCTCCTGGCCTGCGGCTTGTTCGCCGCCGCCGCGACGGTCGGCGGAGGGACCGTCGGGGCCGCCCTCGTACCGGCCCTGGCGTTCGTCCTGCTCGCGGTCCTGTACTCGCCGCTGGTGTTCCCCCGGCCGGTCGGGGCGGCGGAGGCGGTGCGCCGCAGCGCCGCCGACGGGCGGCCGGTCGTCTACTGGCGGGCGGGCTGCGTGTACTGCCTCCGCCTGCGGATCCGGCTGGGGCGGAACGCGGGCCGGCTGCACTGGGTGGACATCAAGCGCGACCCGGCCGGAGCGGCGGCGGTGCGGGCGGCCAACGGCGGCGACGAGACGGTGCCGACCGTGGTCGTGGCGGGCCGCCCGCACACCAACCCCGATCCCGGATGGGTACGCGAGCAGCTTCGGCCGCCCACGTGACGGGGCGTGCCGGACGCGGTGACCGGTGACGCGGCCGGAGCGCGGGGCGGACCGGCTGTCCGGGGCCCGTCGTGACCGGGCTCACCGCCGCCGCTGAAGCGGCGTGCGACACCCCCGACGGCCGGTGCCGCCGGAGCGGGGCGCGCCGGGCCCCCGTCCGCCGGGACCGGCACGGGGTGCCCGGCGGACGGGGGCCGTGACCGTCAGGGACGGCTGGTCAGATAGCCGCCCATGGAGGTGAAGTACTCCGTGGCGGGCACTTCCCGGCCGTCCTCGGTGCGCACCCGGGTGATGGCCAGACCGTGGTTGCGGCCGGTGCGGGCGTCGGATCCGGCGACGATGACCACGCCGTCGCCCTCGCGGTAGAAGACGCGCCCGGGCGTTCCGCCGTAGCGGTTCTCGGACACCACGGCGGCGAGCACCTCGATGCGCCGGCCCCGGTGGAAGGTGAAGGCGCTGGGGTACGGCTCCGACTGGGCGCGGACCAGGCGTTCCAGGTCCTCGGCGGGCCAGTTCCAGTCGATGCGGATGTCCTCGGCCGAGCGCTTGTGGAAGAACGTCGCCAGGGAGCGGTCCTGGCGGGTGAACTCGGTCTTCCCCTCGGCGATCAGACCGAGTGCGCCCGTGGTCACCGGGCCGATGAGATCGACCGTCTTGTGGAAGAGGTCCGTGGCGGTGTCCGTCGGGCCGACCGGAACGGCCTCCTGCCGGACGATGTCACCGGCGTCCAGCTCGTCGTTCATCATGTGCGCGGTGACGCCCACTTCGGACTCGCCGTTGATCAGGGCCCAGATCAGCGGGGAGAAACCCGCGTACTTCGGCAGCAGCGAATCGTGGATGTTCAGCGTGCCGTGGCGGGGGAGGCCGAAGATGCGCGGAGGGATCCAGGTCCGCCAGTTGTTGGCCACGATGATGTCCGGGGCCGCCTCCTCCAGACGCGCGAACAGCTCGTCGTCGTCGGGACGGTTGCGGATCAGCACCGGCACGCCCCGCGCCTCGGCGAGATCGGCGACGGAGTCGCTCCAGATCTTCTCGTACGCGTGCTCGCTCTTGGGGTGTGTCACGACCAGCACCACGTCGTGCTCGGAATCCAGGAGGGCTTGCAGGGTGCGATGCCCCCAGGTCTGGTACCCGAACATGACGACCCGCATGTGTTCCTCCTCGTTACAGGGACTGACGAGTGTCTAGTAAAGCGAGGCTTGCCTTACTCTGCAACAGGGCACCCTCGCCGACCTGTTGGCGGGGGTCGGCGTCCGGTCGTCCTCATGGCGCCCTATCGACAGCTCCGACAGATGAGCTTAGGCTCACCTAAATTACAGCGGGCCACCCTGTTCGGTGTGCCCGGTCTTGGGTTTCCCGCGACTTCAGGCGGCTTCCCCGCACGATGGGAGTGACATGTCACCGGTTCGGCCTGGCGACGCACCACAGGTCCACGACCTCATCGGGATCGGCTTCGGGCCGTCCAACGTGGCCATGGCGATAGCGATCAGCGAGCACAACGCGGGCGCCGGAGAACAGAAGCCGTTCGCCGCCCACTTCTTCGAACAGCAGCCCCGCTTCGGATGGCACCGCGGGATGCTGATCGACGACGCGACCATGCAGGTGTCCTTCCTCAAGGACCTGGTCACGCTCCGGAACCCGACCAGCGAGTTCAGCTTCCTCTGCTACCTGCAGAGCAAGGGCCGGCTGGTCGACTTCATCAACCACAAGAACCTCTTCCCCCTGCGGGTCGAGTTCCACGACTACTTCGAGTGGGCCGCCGCCAAGGTCGGCGACATGGTCTCCTACGGCCACGAGGTGGTCGGCGTCACGCCGGTCCTGGTCGACGGGGCCGAGGAGTACCTGGACGTGACGGTCCGTTCGGCGGAGGGGCTCGTGGTCCACCGGGCCCGCAACGTCGTCATCGGGACCGGTCTGCGACCGCTCATGCCCGAGGGAGTGGAGCGCGGGGACCGCGTCTGGCACAACTCCGACCTGCTGGCCAAGGTGGACGGGATCGAGGGCACCTCGCCCTCCCGGTTCGTCGTCGTGGGAGCGGGGCAGAGCGCCGCGGAGAACGTCGCCTACCTGCACCGCCGCTTCCCCGAGGCCGAGGTCTGCGCGGTCTTCTCCCGCTACGGCTACAGTCCCGCCGACGACAGCAGCTTCGCCAACCGGATCTTCGATCCCGGGGCGGTCGACGAGTACTTCGCCGCACCAGGCGACGTCAAACGCCGGCTGATGGACTACCACGGCAACACCAACTACTCCGTGGTGGACATCGACCTGATCGACGACCTGTACCGGCAGACGTACCAGGAGAAGGTCCTCGGCACCGAGCGGCTGCGCTTCCTCAACGTGTCCCGGCTCGTCGCCGTCGAGGAGCAGCAGGACACGGTCAAGGCCACGGTGAAGTCCCTGGTCACGGGGGAGGAGACCGTCATGGACGCCGACGTCGTGGTCTTCGCCACCGGCTACAGCCCCGTCGACCCGCTCGGCCTCCTCGGCGAGGTCGGGGCCCGCTGCCTCCGCGACGAGGAGGGGCGCGTGCGCGTCGAGCGCGACTACCGCATCACGACCGATCCGGGACTGCGCTGCGGCATCTACCTCCAGGGCGGGACGGAACACACGCACGGCATCACCTCCGCGCTGCTCTCCAACACGGCGATCCGGGTCGGCGAGATCCTGGACTCCCTCCTCGACCGCAGCGTCAAGGGCGCCCCCGACGAGGCCCGCCTGGTCGCCGAGGGGGCCGGCGGCACCGCCGGATAGTCCGCGCGGCGCCACCGTCACGGGCATTCCGCCCCGGAGCCGAAGGTGCCCGGCCGGAGGGGCGCGGGCCCCCAACTGCCCGTGAAACGTACGCAGATCAAAGGGATATCGTTCGTCGACATGAGCACGACTACAGCGGAGCGTTCCGCTCCCGGGAGCGCCACCGAAGCACCTCGGAGACGAGGTGTCGGCCTGGGCGTGCTGGTGGCGGTCCTCGCGATCGGCGCCGCCGCGTCGCTGGCCGTCGGTGCGCGGGCGCTGAGTCCCGCGGAGGTGTGGCACGGTCTGTCCGCCGCGCCGGAATCGGACCAGCGCCTCACCGAGATCAGGCTCATCGTGCGGACGGTGCGGGTGCCCCGGACGGTGCTCGCGATCGTCGCGGGCATCGCCCTGGGGACCGGCGGCGCGCTGATCCAGGGCTACACACGCAACCCGATCGCGGACACCGGCCTGCTCGGTGTGAACTCCGGCGCCTCGTTCGCCGTGGTGACGGCCATCGCGGTGTTCGGCTTCACCTCCCCCTTCCAGTACGTCTGGTTCGGATTCCTGGGGGCGGCCGTCGCCGGTGTGGTCGTGTTCGGGCTGTCGAGCATCGGGCGGGGGGCCGGCAACCCGCTGACCCTCGCGCTGGCCGGCCAGGGGGTCACGGTGTTCCTCGCGGCGATGACGACCGCTGTCGCGCTGTCGGACCTCAAGTCGCTGAACGCCCTGCGCTTCTGGAACGCGGGCTCGGTGGCCGGTGTCGGCTTCGACGTCATCTGGCCGGTCATCGGGTTCATCGCGTGCGGACTGGTCCTGGCCCTCACCACGCTGCCCTCCCTCAACCTCCTCAACCTGGGGGACGACGTGGCGCGCGGGCTGGGCGTGAACATCGCGCTGAGCCGGACCGTGGGCATCGCGGCCGTCACCCTGCTCGCCGGGGCGGCCACGGCGGCCTGCGGCCCCATCGCGTTCCTCGGCCTGATGGTCGCCCATGTGGCCCGGTACCTGACCGGGCCCGACTACCGCTGGCTGGTGCCGTACGCGGGTCTGCTCGGTGCCGTCGTCCTCCTGGTCTGCGACATCGTGGGACGTCTGGTGGTGCGTCCGGGCGAGCTGGACGCCGGAGTCGTCGTCGCCCTGCTCGGTGCCCCGTTCTTCGCGGCTCTCGTATGGCGTGGAAAGTTCAGGAGCGCATGAACGGGACAGAGGTGAAGCGGTCGGTGGCCCCCGGCGTCCGGCTCGGTGCGATGTCGTTCGTCTGGCGGCCCTGGATCGTGGGCGTCACCCTGCTGCTGGCCGTGGCCACCTTCCTGGTGTTCTGCGTGTCCGTCGGGGTCGGGGACTTCCCCATCGCCCTGCCCCGCGTGATCGCCACCATCCTGGGCCGGGGCGAGCAGGTCGACGAGTTCGTCATCATGGATCTGCGGATGCCGCGCGCCCTGGCCGGACTTCTCGTGGGGATCGCCCTGGGGCTGTCCGGGGCCATCACGCAGTCCGTCGCCCGCAATCCGCTGGCGAGCCCCGACATCCTGGGGATCACCGGGGGAGCGAGCGCCGTCGCCGTCTTCCTGGTGACGGTGTCGGGCGGTGCGGCCACCGCGGTCGTCAGCACGGTGGGCCTGTCGGCGGCGGCGCTCGCGGGCGGCCTCGGCACGGGTCTGCTGGTCTACTTCCTGGCATGGCGGCGCGGGATCGACGGATTCCGGCTCATCCTCATCGGGATCTCGGTGACCGCCGTGATGGAGGCGATCACGACCTGGCTCCTCGCCACCGCCGACATCAGGGACGTGGCCCGGGCGCAGGCCTGGCTGGTCGGCTCGCTGGACAACCGGTCCTGGGACGAGGTCCGGACGGTGTTCTGGTGCTCGCTCGTCCTCGTGGTGGTGGTGGCCGCCGCCGCTTTCCAGTTCAAGCCCATGCACCTGGGGGACGAGATCGCCGCCGGGCTGGGTGTCCGCTTCACGCGGGTGCGGGCGGTCCTCCTGCTGTGCGCGGTCCTGCTGGCCGCCTCCGCGGTGAGCGCGGCCGGCCCGGTGCCCTTCGTGGCCCTGGTGGCCCCGCAGGTGGCGATGCGTCTGGCGCGCTGCCCCACACCGCCCCTGGTGGCCTCCGGGCTGGTGGGCGCCCTGCTGCTGATCGGCGCGGACCTGATCGCGCGGGCGGCGCTGCCGGTCTCCCTCCCGGTCGGCGTGGTCACCGCGGCGATCGGCGGTCCCTTCCTGGTGTACCTGCTGGTGCGGGCGAACCTCAGGCAGTCGGCACATGGCTGACCAAGACGACCGTACGGACCGGACAACGGGGGAACCTGTGGACACCCAGCACATCACGAAGACCGATTCCGCGGCCGGGACCGTCCCACGGCTGGCGGCCAGGGGAGTGACGGTCGGCTACGGCGGCCGGACCGTCATCGACGGACTCGACGTGTCGGTGCCGCCGGGGCTGATCACCACGATCATCGGCCCCAACGGCTGCGGGAAGTCGACCCTGTTGCGCACCCTGACGAGGCTGCTCAGGCCGACGGCGGGCGCGGTCGTGCTGGACGGCGAGGACATCGTCAAGCTCCGGACCAGGGACGTGGCGAAGAAGCTCGGCCTCCTGCCGCAGGCACCGGTCGCACCGGAAGGGCTGACGGTGGCCGACCTGGTCGCGAGGGGGCGCCACCCGCACCAGAGCTGGCTGCGGCAGTGGTCGTCGGACGACGCCTCCGTCGTGGAACGCGCGCTCGCCATGACCGGGGTGTCCGACCTGGCCGGCCGGCCGGTGGACTCGCTCTCCGGCGGCCAGCGCCAGCGCGTCTGGATATCCATGACGCTGGCTCAGGGCACCGACCTGCTGCTGCTGGACGAGCCGACCACCTATCTCGACCTGGCGCACGCGATCGACGTGCTCGACCTGGTGGACGACCTGCACGAATCGGGCCGCACCGTGGTGATGGTGCTGCACGACCTCAATCTGGCCACCCGTTACAGCGACCACCTCGTCGTCATGCGGGCCGGGTCGATCCTGGCGCAGGGGCACCCGCGTGACGTGATCACGGCCGATCTCCTGTACGAGGCGTTCGGGCTGCGGGCCAGGGTGATCGACGACCCGGTGGGCGACCGTCCGCTCATCGTGCCCATCGGTCGCACGCATGTGCAGCTCAACTGAGGTGCCAGTAAGGGAAATAGCTATAGTTAGGCTAGGCTAACCTCATCATGTGTGGGTAAGGTTTGGCTGCCCTCAGACGGGTGTAGCGGACAGCGCGAAAGCAGGGGATGTACGGATGCTCTTCCACAGATCGATGTTTCCGAAGACATGGCGGCGGGTGGCGGCGACTCTCTCCGCGGTGACGCTCGGCGTCGGCCTTCTCGCGGGATGCGGGTCGGACCCGGAGGACGGGACGGCCGACAAGGCCCCGGCGGCCGCCGCCGGCGCGTTTCCGGTGACCGTGGAGCACGCGTTCGGATCCACCGAGATCACCAAGGCCCCCCAGCGGGTCGTCTCCGTCGGCTACACCGACGACCAGGCCATCCTCGCGCTCGGCATCAAGCCGGTCGGCATGGTCGACCAGTACCCGAACCCGGCCGGCACGTCGCCCGACATCAACACCCAGTGGCCCTGGGTGAAGGACAAGTGGGGCGACACCCGCCCCGAGGTCGTGATGAGCAACGGCGACTCGGGCCCCAACTACGAGAAGATCGCCGCACTCCGGCCCGACCTGATCATCGCGGTCTACTCCGAGATCGACCGGGCCGCCTACGACAAGCTCTCCAGGATCGCCCCCACCGTGGGCCGCACCAAGGCCGAGAAGGAACTCTTCAGCGCGCCCTGGCAGGACAACGCCGTCCACATCGCCAAGGCGCTCGGCAAGGAGGACGAGGGCGCCGCACTGGTGAAGGGCATCCAGGGCAAGCTCGACGCCGCCCGCGAGGCGCACCCGGAGTTCGCCGGCCAGACCGCCGTCGCACTGTCCTGGTACGAGGACTCGGTCGCGCCCTTCACCACGACCGACGTACGCGGACGGCTGGTGACGGGCATCGGCTTCGAGGGAGCGACCAAGGTCGACGAGATCGCGGGTGACAAGTTCTACACCCAGCTCTCCCCCGAGCGCATGGACCTGGTCGACGTGGACCGCATCTTCGTCGTCAACGACAAGGCGGACCAGGACGCGCTGAAGAAGTTCGAGCTGTTCGCCAACCTGTCCGCGGTCAAGGCCGGGAAGGTGTCGTACCTGCTGGACAGCGAGGGCCCGGCCGTCGGCGCCGCCATGTCCCAGGGAACCCTGCTCTCCCTGCCGTACGCGATCGACGAACTCGTCAAGTCGGTCGACCGGTGAGGCCCGTCGCCCGCGTCCGCCGCCGACCTGGTCCGGTTCCTGAGTGAGCAGCACCGACACGCGCGTCGCCCCGGCCACCCTGCGCACGGCCGCCGGAGGCGAGTCCACCCGATGGGTCGTCGCGCGGTGCCGCGAGGTGCCCTGGCTGACGGCCGGCACCGTGCTCACCACGGTGGCCGGGGCGGCGCTCCAGGTGCTTCCTGTGCTCCTGCTCGGCCGGGTGGTCGACGGCGTGGTCGAGGGCGACGGCCGCTCGGTGCTGCTCACCATCGGGATCCTGATGGGCGTCGCCGCGCTGCTCGGCGCGGCGGCCACCGCGGCGTCCACGTACCTGATCGGACGGCTGGGGGCGGACCTTCTCGCACAGCTGCGGGAAGCCGCCGTCCGGGCCGTGCTGGGGATGCCGAGCGCACGGATCGAGCAGGTCGGCCGGGGGGACGTGCTGTCCCGGGTCGGCGACGACGTGGCCGTACTCTCCCGGGGCATCCGCACGGCGATCCCCACGGTGTTCTCGGCGGGTGTGCTGGTCGCCATCGCCACGATCGGCATGTTCGGACTCGACTGGAGGCTCGGCCTGGCCGGCGCGGGCGCCCTGCCCGCGTACGCGCTGGCCCTGCGCTGGTACCTGCCCAGGTCCGCCCCGATGTACCGGCAGCAGAGGGCCGCCCAGGCCGACCGCGCGCAGGCGCTGATCAGCGGCCTGAACGGGATCGACACGGTCCGGGCCTACCGGCTGGAGGAGGCCTTCCGCGAGAAGGTCACCGCCGAGTCGTGGCGCGTGCGCGACCTCGGCATCAAAGTCTTCCGCGTCTTCGGCCGGTTCGTCGGCCGGGAGAACCGCGCCGAGTTCATCGGGCTGGTCCTGATCCTCGTCGTGGGATACGTCCTGCTGGAGACCGGGTCCGCGAGCCTGGGCGACGTCTCCGCCGCGCCCCTCATGTTCCACCGGCTGTTCACCCCGCTGGGCGCCATCATGTTCACCTTCGACGAGGCGCAGAAGTCGGGCGCGAGCCTCACCCGGCTGGTCGGCGTCCTGGGGGAGCCCTCCGAGGACCGGCTGGTCGGCGACGCCTCCGCGGCGCCCGCCGAGGTCATGCCGTACCCGGTGGCGGTGCGGGGGCTGACCTTCAGTTACCCCGGCGCCGAGGAGCCGGTCCTGCGGGACGTCAGCCTGGAGATCCCGGCCGGCCGGTCGCTCGCCCTGGTGGGGGCGACCGGCGCGGGCAAGTCGACCCTCGCCGCCCTCATCGCGGGCATCGGCACGCCGCAGGCGGGCTCGGTGCGCATCGGGCCGAACGACCTGGCCGGCCTGGACGAGGCGGGCGCACGCGCCCTGGTGAGCATCCTGACCCAGGAGACGCACGTGTTCTCCGGTCCGCTCGCCGACGACCTGCGCCTCGCCGCACCGCTGGCGACCGACGCCGAACTGATGGACGCGCTGCGCACCGTCGGTGCCGACCGGTGGGCCGAGGCGCTGCCCGACGGGTTGGACACCATGGTCGGTGAGGGCGGCGAACGCCTGGACGTCACCAAGGTCGCCCAGGTCGCCCTGGCCCGGCTGGTGCTGAACCGTGCCGCGGTGGTGGTGCTCGACGAGTCGACCGCGGAGGCCGGCAGCGAGGGAGCCGCCGCGCTGGAGCGCGCCGTACAGGCCGCGTGCTCGGGCCGGACCACGCTGTTCGTGGCCCACCGGCTCACCCAGGCCATGGCGGCGGACCGGATCGCCGTGCTGGACGCGGGACGCGTGGTGGAGGAGGGGACCCACGAGGAACTGGTGGCCCTGGGCGGACGGTACGCCCGCCTGTGGCGTGCCTGGCGCGAGGGAAGTTAGGACTCCGCCC
Organism: Streptomyces sp. NPDC058008; assembly: GCF_042886395.1. Lineage (NCBI taxonomy): Bacteria > Bacillati > Actinomycetota > Actinomycetes > Kitasatosporales > Streptomycetaceae > Streptomyces > Streptomyces sp. NPDC058008. The sequence goes on from NZ_JBHVQX010000050.1 coordinate 13,935, forward strand.
CGCCCGTCCCACCCCCGGACGCGCCGCGCCGCGCGGCGTCGTCCCAGGCGCCGCCCGGCGCCCGGCCCGCCCCCTGATCCGGCCTGATCCGAACGAAAGACCCCAGACGTCCCTGGGATGAGATTGGTCCCACTCCCGCCCGTTGGAAGGACGATGAGCCCCCGATGACGTATCCCACCGCCCGCTCCGTGCTGCTTTCCCCCACGAGCCTGGACGACGTACGCAGGCGAACCGGGGACCACTCCGACCGGACCATCGCCGCGGCGTGCGCCATCGGACTCGCGTACTGGGCGACGGGCCGCAGTCCCGACGGCATCGGCCTCACCCCCGCCACGCTGTTCACCGACGTACTCCGGTGGGCCGGCAACGGCGGTTCCGCGCCGGCCGGCTGGGAGATCGCCGAGGACGGCCGGAGCATCCGCGCCCCCGAAGGCGTGCTCCCGGCCGGGGCGCAGGCGGCCCTGGACGACCTGGCCGACTTCCCCGACCGGCCGGTAGGCACCATCGGACCCGTGGGCGCCGAGGCGAGGGCCAGGGCCCTGGCGGAGTGGAACGACACCGACGCGGACCGCGTCCGCCCGACCGTCGTGGAGATGTTCCACGAGCAGGCACGGGCCAGGCCCGACGCCGTCGCCGTGGTCGACGGGGACCGCAGCCTCACCTACCGTCAGGTCGCCGCATACGCGAGCCAGTTGGCGTACCACCTGACCGAACGCGGGCTCACCGCCGAGCAGGTCGTCGGCATCTCGCTGGAACGCTCCGCCGACATGGTGATCGGACTGCTCGGCGTGCTCCAGGCCGGTTGCGCGTTCGTACCGCTGGACCCTCGGTGGCCCGCCGAGCGCAGGGCCGTCGTCATCGCCGACGCCCACGTCGTGCTCCAGCTCAACGGCTCCGGTGAGTCCCCGGCGGGTGAACCCGAGGCGGTGGCCGTCGACCTCGCGGCCTGGGGGTACGCCTCCTGCCCCGCCGAGCCCGCCGGCCTCACCGTCCCCGGCGCGGCCCTCGCCTACGTGATCTTCACCTCCGGCTCGACCGGACGCCCCAAGGGCGCCATGATCCGGCACGAGGCCATCAGCGAGCGCCTGCTGTGGCAGTCCCGGGAGATCCTGGGCTTCGGCCACGACGACGCCTCCCTGTTCAAGGCACCCCTGTCCTTCGACATCTCCATCAACGAGATCTTCCTGCCGCTCGTGTGCGGCGGCCGGCTCGTGGTCCTGCGGCCCGGCGGCGAGCGAGACCCCCACCACCTGCTGAGCGTGCTGTCCGAACAGCGCGTCACCTTCACCTACCTGGTGTCGTCCATGCTGGACGTCCTCCTGGAGATGGCCGGCGACTCCGGACGGCTGGACAGCCTGCGGCACGTGTGGTGCGGCGGCGAGGTCCTCACCCCGGAACTCTACGAACGCTTCCGCACCCGGCTCGACATCCCGATGTACCACGGCTACGGCCCGGCCGAGACGACGATCGGCGTCTCGCACGTCATCTACCGAGGCGAGGCCGAGCGCCTGTCCACCTCGATCGGCAGGGCCAACCCCAACACCCAGCTGTACGTGCTCGACGACGAGATGCGCCCGGTCCCCGTCGGGGTCGGCGGCGAGCTGTACGTGGGAGGGTTCCTCCTCGGCCGCGGCTACGTCAACGCGCCCGGCCTGACGGCGTCCCGCTTCGTCGCGAACCCCTTCGCCACGGACGGATCCCGCCTGTACCGCACCGGCGACCTCGCCCGGTTCGCACCGGACGGGTCGCTGGACTTCCTCGGCCGGGCCGACAACCAGATCAAGATCCGCGGCATGCGGCTGGAGATCGAGGACGTCGAGGTGGGCCTCGGCGAACACCCCTCGGTCCGGCACACCTGTGTCCTCGCGAAGAAGAACCCGGCGGGCGGCACCTACCTGGTGGGCTACGTCATCCCGGCCACCGGCAGCGAGGAGCTGCACGGGGACGAGGTCAGGGCATGGGCCGTCGAGCACATGGTCGAGTACATGGTGCCCACCCACGTCGTCGTGCTGAAGGAGTTCCCCCTCACCGCGAACGGCAAGCTGGACCGGGGCGCCCTCCCGGAACCCCTGCTCCGGACGGGCTCGTTCGTCGCGCCCGCCACCGAGAACGAGCGCCTGGTGTGCGCGGCCGTCGCCTCGGTGCTGCGGCTGGACGAGGTCGGCACCGACCAGGACTTCTTCCGGCTCGGCGGGGACAGCATCCTCGCCATCTCGCTGCTGAGCGCCCTGCGCGCCGCCGGACTCTACGTCACGGCACGCCAGATCTTCACCCACAGCGTCGTCGGGGCCCTGGCGGCCGTCGTCAGCCAGGAGGACGTCACCCCGGCGGGACACGGTGACGTGGCGACCGGCCCCGTCGTCGGATCCCCCGTCGTGCAGTGGCTCGGCGAGACGACCGACGCGATCGACGGCTTCGTGCAGTCGGTCGTCCTGGACACCCCGGCGGAGCTGACCGCCGAAGCCCTGGACGCGATCCTCACCGCACTGGACCGGCGCCACGACATGCTGCGGGCGAAGCTCGTGCGCGGTGACCGCTGGAGCTTCGACATCCCGCCGGCCGGCCGGCCCTTCACCGGATGGCAGGAGAGCGCGCTGCCGCTCGACGACTGCGTGGCACTCGCCACCGAAGGACTCGACCCCGAGCAGGGCGCGATGCTGCGGGCCGTCTGGCGCCGCGAGGCACGGCAGCTCGTCGTGGTCGTCCACCACGTCGTCGTCGACGGCGTGTCCTGGCGGATCCTCATGGAGGACCTGGCCACCGCCTGGGGGCAGTTCACCTCCGGCGCACCGGTCGAGCTGCCCCCGGTGGGCACGTCGTTCCGGCGCTGGACACAGGTGCTGGAGGCGGGCGACTTCGAACGGGACCGCGCCGCCTACCTGCGCCCCCTCCCCGCCGTGGACGCACCGCTGGGCAGGCGCCCGCTGTCCGCGGCCGACACCGTCGCCGTCGAACGCACCAGGACCGTCACCGTCGGCCCCTCGGCCACGGCCGCCCTCCTGGGCGAGATACCCGCGAAGTTCCACGCGGGCGTCAACGACGTACTCCTGACGGCACTGGCCGTCGCGCTCGCCCGGTGGCGCCGTGACCTCGGCCAGGACCAGACGTTCGCACACATCGAACTCGAAGGGCACGGACGCGAAGCACGGTTCGTGGCCGACAGCGCCGGCTTCGAGCCGGAACTGTCGCGGACCGTGGGCTGGTTCACCACCCTGTTCCCGGTGGTCGTGGACCCCGGCGCGGCGGACGACCTCACCGGCCCCGCCTATCTGGCCGCCGCGCTGAAGGCGGTCAAGGACGACCTCGCACGGGTACCGGGCAACGGGCTCTCCTACGGCGTCCTGCGCTACCTGACCGGGGCGGGGCTCGACACGCCCGCCCCGCAGGTGCTGTTCAACTACCTGGGCCGCTTCGACTCGGGCACCGCCGGTGACTGGCGGTCCGCCGGCGCCACGGGACAGCTGGGCGAGAAGCGCGACCCGAGGATGCGGCTGCCCCGCGCCCTGGAGTTCAACGCCATCGCGGAACCCGCCCCGAACGGCGCGTACGAACTCGTCACCACCCTCTCCTGGCCCGACGGGCTGCTCACCGACGAGGACGCCGGGACGATCGGCGACCACCTCCGGGAGGCCCTCACCGGACTGGCCGCGCTCGAACAGGGCGGCCACTCACCCGGCGACTTCCCCCTCGTACGGCTCACCCAGGACGACGTCGACGCCCTGGACGGCCCGGCGCTGCGGGACATCCTCCCCCTCACCCCGCTCCAGGAGGGCCTGTACTTCCACTCGGTCTTCGACGACGACTCCACGGGCAGCTACGTCGAACAGCAGCTGCTCACCCTGGACGGCGAGGCCGATGCCGACCGGCTGGCGGCGGCGGCCACCCGGCTGCTCACGCTCTACCCGAATCTGGCCGCCCGGTTCGTGGCGCTCGCCGACGGCCGGGTCGTCTCCGTGCTGGAGAGCGGGACACCGGCGCCCTTCACCACGCTGGACCGCCCCGGCATCACCGACGCCGAGATCCGCGACCACGCCGAACGGGACCGCCGCGCCGGGTTCGCCCTCGCCACGGGCCCGCTGATGCGCTACACCCTGATCCGCGGGGGACCCGGAAGGACCGTGCTGGTGCAGACCGTGCACCACATCATCGCCGACGGCTGGTCGGTACCGCCGATGCTCCGCGCGCTGCTGACCGAGTACCACGCGCCTGGCAGCCTGTATCCGCTCGGCGGCTTCCCCGACCACGTACGCCGGCTCGCCGCGCTCGACGAGGAGGAGAGCGACCGGGTCTGGCGCGACGAACTCGCCGGACTGCCCGGTCCCTCGCTCGTCGCCGACGGGCACACCCCGTCCGACCGGTTCACCGACACCGCCGTGGAGCCCGAGGACGACGTCGACGCGGCCGCCCGGGCGGCGGGTGTGCCGCTGAGCGTGGCGGTGCACGGTGCCTGGGCGGTGACCCTGGGCGGCCTCCTGCGGGGCAGGGACGTGGTGTTCGGCTCCACGGTGTCCGGTCGTGACGCCGAGCTGCCCGGCATCGAGGACATGGTGGGCCTGTTCATCAACACCATCCCCCTGCGCGCCCGCTGGGACAGTGACACCACGGCCCGCGAACTGCTCGCCTCGGTGCGCGAGCACCAGGGCGCGGTCCTGGCCCACCAGCACGTCTCCCTCGCCAGGATCGCCCGCCAGGCCGGCGGCGGCGCCCTCTTCGACACCCTGGTGGTCTTCGACGTCGCCACCGACCTCGAAGCCCTGCGCGGTCCGGGCGACGAACTCGCCGTCACCCACATCACGAACGAAGGCGCCCCCCACTACCCGCTGACCCTGGTCGTCGAACGCACCCCCGCCGGCCGCGCCCGCTTCAACCTGATCTACGACGGCGAGCTGCTGCGCGGGCCGGGCGCGGACGCGGTCCTGCGCACCTTCACCCGGACCCTCACCGGACTCCTCGCCCGGCCCGACGCCCTCGTCGACGACCTCGCCCCCGACGACGCCCGCAGCCCCGGGCACGTCGTCCCGACGACCCTGGACGCGCTGTTCGACGCCGCCGCCGGCCGCGACCCGGAGGCCACCGCCGTCACCCGGTGCGCTCTCGACGGCGGAACCCGGTCGCTGACCTACGGCGAACTGGCCGCCGCGAAGAACGCGCTGGCCGCGTCCCTGCGCGCGGCCGGTGTCGGGCCCGGCAGCCGGGTCGCCGTCGCCGTCCCGCGCTCCCTGGAGCAGATCGTCGCCCTGGTGGCGGTCGTCACGGCGGGCGCAGCCTACGTGCCCCTGGACCTGGCCTACCCGGACGAACGCCTGGAGTACGTCCTGTCCGACGCCGCCCCGCAGGCGGTCCTCGTCGACCGTGAGGAGCACGGCCGCTTCACGGACCTGCTGGCCCGCGGAACGGGTACGCGGCCCCGCCTGCTCGTCCTGGGGGAGGAACTGCCGCAGGACGCCGGGACGCACGAGCCGGTGCCCGCCGCGGCGAGCGCCGGATGGCACGACCCCGCCTACGTCATCTACACCTCCGGCTCGACCGGCCGGCCCAAGGGTGTCGTCGTCCCGCACTCCAGCGTCGTGTCCCTGCTCGCGAACACCCGGCCCGACATGGACTTCGGCCCGCAGGACGTCTGGGTCCAGTTCCACTCCTACTCCTTCGACTTCGCGGTCTGGGAGCTGTGGGGCGCCCTCACGCACGGCGGCGAGCTGCTGGTGCCCGAGTACGGGCTGACCCGTTCCCCGGTGGACTTCCACCGGCTGGTCCGCGAGCGCGGCGTGACCGTGCTCAACCAGACCCCCTCGGCGTTCTACCGGTTCGTCGAGGCCGACCGGCAGTCCGACGAGCGCGTCACCACCCTGCGCCGGATCATCTTCGGGGGCGAGGCGCTGGACCCGGCGCGGTTGCGCGGCTGGGTGGAGCGGTACGGCACCGCGTCGCCCGAGCTGGTCAACATGTACGGCATCACCGAGACCACCGTCCACGTCACCCACCGGGTCCTCACCGAGGACGACCTCGGCGACGACGTCAGCCCGATCGGCGGCCCGGTCCCCGGCCTGGCCGCGTACGTGCTCGACGAGCGGCTCAGGCCCGTGCCGCCCGGCCGGGTGGGCGCCATCTACGTCGCCGGTGACCAGGTGTCCCTCGGCTACCTGGGCAGGCCCGGCCTCACCGCGGGCCGGTTCGTGGCGAACCCGTTCGCCGGCGACGGCTCCCGCATGTACCACACCGGGGATCTCGCCCGCCGCACGCTCGACGGGGAGCTGGAGTTCGCGGGCCGCGCCGACGACCAGGTACAGCTCAAGGGCTTCAGGATCGAACCCGGCGAGGTGGAGTCCGCGATCCGGGAACTCGACGGTGTGGTGGACGTGGCCGTCACCGTGTCCGACACCGAGGACCACCTCGTCGCGCACATCGTGGGCCGGGTCCCGGACGACCTCACCGGCCGGCTCTCCGCGAAGCTGCCCGTGCACATGGTGCCCGGCCGGGTGCTGCGGGCCGACGCCCTGCCGCTCACGGTGAACGGCAAGCTCGACCGCAAGGCGCTGACCGAACGCGCGGCCCAGGACGTCGCCGAGGCCGCACCGGCCGGATCCGCGCTCCCGGCGCTCATCGGGATCTTCGCCGACACGCTGCCCGGCTCCCTCCCCGTCGACGCCGACACCGACTTCTTCATGGCGGGGGGCGACAGCATCGTCGCCATCACCGTGATCAACAGGGCCAGGGCCCTCGGTCTCCCGATCGCGCCGCGCGACGTGTTCCTGTGCAGGACACCCCGCGCGCTCGCCGGACACCTGGCCTCGCGCGCACCGCAGCCCGCGGCGCCCGCGCCCGCCCCCCGTGAGGACGGCCCCCTGGCACCGACGCCCATCATCCTGCGACAGCGCGAACTGGGCGGTCCGCTCGCCCGGTTCGCCCAGGCCAGGACGCTCGTGACGGCCGAGGGAACGGAGTTCGCCGACGTCCGGCGCGCCGCGAACGCCGTCGTGGCCGCGCACCCGGTCCTCCGGCTGCGGCTGGACACCGACCACGGCGTGTGGTCGCTGCGCACCGGACCCGCGCGTGAGATCACCGTCGACCGGCCGGACACGGCCGACGCGACGGAGGCGGCGAACGGAGCCGCCGGGCGCCTCGACCCCGGGACCGGCGAGGTCGTCGCGTTCTCCTGGCTGGAACCGAGCCGCACCCTGGTCGTCACCGTCCACCACCTCGCCGTCGACGCCGTGTCCTGGCTGATCCTGCTCGACGACCTGGCCACCGCCCTGTCCGGCGGGACGCTGCCGCCGCCGACCACGTCCTACGCCGAGTACGCCGAGGCCCTGAACTCCGGGTCCGTCCGGACCTCCGGCGAACCGGGCCACTGGATCACCACGCTCCGGGCCCCCGCGCTGCTGCCCGCCGTCGAGGGCCGGCGCTCGACCACCGTCGTGCTCGGGCCCGAGGTGAGCGACCGGGTGACCCGCACCGCGCCCGCGGTACTCGGGCTCGGCCTGACGGAGCTGCTCTGCGGCGCGCTCAGGGCCGCGCTCACCCACATCCAGCCCGCGCCCACCGACCTCGCCGTCGAACTGGAGCGGCACGGCCGGGTCCCGGCGCTGGAGCACCACGACTACACCCGCACCGTCGGCTGGTTCACCGCCATCGCCCCCGTACGGCTGACGCCGCACACCGACCCCGTGGCGGCGGCGCGCGAGATCACCGATCGCCAGGCCGACGAGCACGGCCACGTCGCCTACGGCCGGCTGAGGTACCTGGACCCGCAGACGGCCCCCCTGCTCACGGCCCGCCCGCAGGTGCTGTTCAACTACCTCGGCCGGGGTGGCGAGTCCGAGGCCCTGGCCATCACCGGCGCCGAGGGCCCCAGCCCGTACGCCGTCGAGGTCAACGCCTGGACCGACGAGGCCACGGGAAGCCTGCACGCCGCCTTCACCCTCGCCGACGGCGTCCCCGACGAGCTGACCGGCCACTGGCGCACCGCGCTCGAACAGATCGCGGACGCCTCCGCGACGGCCGAACGCACCGCACCGGTCACCCCGCTCCAGCGGGGCCTGTACTTCCAGGCCCAGATGGCCGGCCCGTCCGGACACTACGTCGCCCAGAGCTACTTCACCTTCGACCGGCGCCTGGACACCGACGCCCTGTCCGAGGCGATGGCGTACGTCATCGCACGGCACCCGGTCGTGGGCGCCGGCTTCACCACCGACGGTGGAGGGAACCCGGTCCAGGTCCTCAAGGCGGGCCGGCGGGCCGACGTCCGCACGGTCGGCCCCCTGACCGACGCGGAGGCCGAAGCCCTGTGCGCCGAGGACCGCGCCACCGGATTCGACCCGGACCGGCCGCCGCTGATCCGGCTGACCGTGCTGCGTCTGCACGACGGCCGCGACGCCCTGCTGCTCAGCTACCACCTGCTGCTGTGGGACGGCTGGTCCCGCGAGATCGTGCTGCGGGACCTGTTCGACGCCTACCGGTCCGTCCTCGCCGGCGAGCCCCTGGACGCGACCCCGGCCGCACCGGCCTTCGAGGACGTCGCCCGGGCACTCGACGCCAGGCCCCCCGCCGTGTCGGAACGCTTCTGGGCGGAACACCTGGCGGGCCTCACCGGCCCGACCCTCCTCGCGGGCCCGGATCCCGTCCTCACGGACGACCTGCCGCACGCGCTCGTGCACCGGCTGTCCGCCGAACGGTCCGAACTCCTGCGGGAGGCCGCCCGGCTGCACGGCGTCACGCTGAACTCCGTGCTGACCGGGGCGTTCGGCCTGATGCTGGGAGCCCGTACGGGCCGGAGCGACGCCGTGTTCGGGGTGACCGTCTCCGGCCGCGAGGGCGAGGGACTGTCCGGCGTCGTCGGCGTACTCCTCAACACGGTGCCCATGTGGACACGGGCCCGGCCGTACGACACGGCCGGTGCGTACCTGTCGGCCGTCCAGGCGTCCAGGGTCGAGGCCATGGAGCACGAACACCTGGGCCTCGGCGAGATCCAGCGGGCCAGCGGGCACGACACCCTCTTCGACAACCTGTTCGTGCTCCAGAACTTCCTGGATATGGACGCGTTCGCCGAGATGAACGCCCGGCACGGCATCACCTCGGTCAAGGCCGACGACTCGACGCACTACCCGTTCACCTGGGTCGTCACCCCCGGCGACCGGCTCACCGTCAAGCTGGAGCACCGTGACGGCGACACCCCCGGCGCCCGGCGCCTCCTCGACGACTACCTGCGGGTGCTCGACGACCTGGCGCGCGCGGCCGGCCCGGTCGGCGCGCTGCCCGGCCCCGGGCGGGAACCCGGCCCCGCCGTCCGCACGGACATCGGCACGGACACCGTCGTCGACAGGTTCGACCGGGCGGCGGACCGGGACCCCGAGCGGGTCGCCCTCGTCGCCCACGGCGCGGCCATGACCTTCGCCCAGCTCCGCGACCGCAGCCGCGCGGTGGCCGGCGTCCTGGTCCGGCGCGGGATCGGACCGGAGACGACCGTGGGTCTCGCGGTCCCGCGCTCCCTCGACTCGATCGTGGCGCTGTTCGCCGTGCTGCGCGCGGGCGCCGCCTACGTACCGCTGGAGCTGGACCACCCCGACGAGCGGATCGCCGCGATCCTCGACGCCGCGCGCCCGCAGGTGATCCTCACCGTGAGCGCGGTGTCCCCCCGGCTGACCGGCGACCTGATCGAACTCGACCGGCCCCTGCCCGAGGCCGCACCGTACGTCACGTTCGCCCCGGACGACCCGGACCGCCTGCGGCACCCCGCGTACACGATCTTCACCTCCGGATCGACGGGGAAGCCCAAGGGCGTGGTGACCGAGTACGCGGGTCTCACCAACATGCTCATCAACCACCAGCGGCGGATCTTCGAGCCGGTGCTGGCCGGCCACGGTCACCGGGTCTTCCGCATCGCGCACACCGTGTCGTTCGCCTTCGACATGTCGTGGGAGGAGCTGCTGTGGCTCGCCGACGGCCACGAGGTGCACATCTGCGACGAGGAACTGCGCCGGGACGCGCCCCGGCTGGTCGAGTACTGCCTGGAGCACGGCATCGACGTCGTCAACGTGACCCCGACCTACGCCCAGCAACTGGTCGCCGAAGGCCTGCTCGACGACCCCGCGCGGCGCCCCGCGCTGGTGCTCCTGGGCGGCGAGGCCGTCACCCCCGCGCTCTGGCAGCGGCTCGCGGAGACCGAGGGCACGGCGGGCTACAACCTGTACGGGCCGACCGAGTACACCATCAACACCCTCGGGGTCGGCACCTTCGAGTGCCCGGACCCCGTGGTCGGCGTCGCGATCGACAACACCGAGGTGTACGTACTGGACCCCTGGCTGCGGCCCCTGCCGGACGGGGTGCCCGGTGAGCTGTACGTGTCGGGCGTCGGCATCGCGCGCGGCTACCTCGGCCAGCCCGCCCAGACCGCGCACCGCTTCGTCGCGTGCCCGTACGGCGCACCCGGCGAGCGCATGTACCGCACCGGGGACCTGGTGGTACGCCGGCCCGACGGCAACCTGATGTACCTGGGCCGCACCGACCAGCAGGTCAAGATCCGCGGCCACCGGGTCGAACTGGGCGAGGTGGAGGCGGCGTTCGCCGCCCACCCGGCGGTGCGGTTCGTCGCCGCGGTCGCCCAGCCCGACCCCCAGGTGGACGGCTCCCACCGGCTGGCCGCGTACCTCGTGCTGGACGGATCGGACCTGGCGGCGGTCGCCGCGGAGGTCGGCGCGGGGCTGCCGGACTTCCTGCGCCCGACGCACTACGCCGAGGTGGACGGCATCCCGCTGACCGTCAACGGGAAGGCCGACACCAAGGCCCTGCCGGAGGCCAGGCCGCTCGGCGTGCTCACCACGGTGGACGAGCGCGGCCCGCGGACCGGGACCGAGACGGTGGTCTGCGAACTCTTCGCCGAGGCACTGGACCTGGACGACGACGAGGTGAGCGCCCTGAGCGACTTCGTCTCCCTCGGCGGGCACTCCATGCTGGCGGTCCGGCTGATCGGCCTGCTCCGCCGCGAGTACGGTCCTGTGATCACGATCCGTGATCTGCTCACCCTTCGAACCCCGGAAGCGATTGCCCGTCACCTTGATGACAACAACTGACGCGAAGCGGCCCCGCCCGGGGGCCGCCATCCTCCGGACCGCACTGCGCCGCAACGCCGGCGCGGTGGTCCGGGGGACCGTCCTCATGGGCCTCTACCAGGCGGGCGAGACCGCGTTCCCCATCGCGCTCGGCCTGATCGTCGAACACACGATGCGGGACCGGAGCCTGGGCTCGCTCGGCCTGTCGATCGGCGCACTGGCCGTGATCATCACGACCGTGTCGCTGTCCTGGCGCTTCGGGATGCGGGTCCTTCAGAAGGCCAACACGACCGAGGCGCACCGCTGGCGGGTCCGGGTCGCGGCCTGCGGACTCCAGCCCGTGGCCAGGGACGTCGGCCTGAAGTCCGGCGAGGTGCTGACCATCGCCACCGAGGACGCCGACCAGACCTCCGACATCGTCGAGGTGGTTCCGCTGCTGATCAGCTCGCTGGTCGCGGTGGCCGTCGCGTCGGTCGCGCTGGGCCTGGCCGACATCCGGCTCGGCCTGCTGGTCATCGTCGGCACCGTCGCGATCCTGTCCGTCCTGAGCGTCATGTCAAGACGGATCGGTTCGAGCACCCGCGAACAGCAGGCCCGCGTGGCGCGGGCGGGAGCCAAGGTCGCCGACCTCATCACCGGCCTGCGCCCGCTGCACGGCTTCGGCGGCAACCACTCCGCGTTCCTCTCCTACCGGAAGGTCAGCAGCCTGGCGAAGCACCAGGCGTTCGTCGTCGCCCGGGTGAACGGGATCTACGCGGGCACCGCACAGGCCCTCAACGCGGTCCTCGCCGCCGCCGTGACCCTGACGGCGGGCTGGCTGGCGTACGCGGGCCTGATCACCATCGGCGAGCTCGTCATGGCCGTCGGCCTGGCGCAGTTCATCATGGAACCGCTCAAGATGTTCTCGGAGATGCCGAGGTACGTGATGATGGCGCGCGCCTCGGCCGACCGGATGGCACTGGTGCTGGACGCGCCGCCCCTGACCACCCCGGGCCGTGAACGCCCGGCCCCCGGCGGGGACCTCGAGATCGACGGCGTCCGCCACGGTTCCCTGGACGGTCTCACCTTCCGCGTCCGCGCGGGCGAGTTCGTGGCCGTGGCCGCCTACCGGCCCCGCGCGGCGGCCGAACTCGCCTCGGTCCTGGGCGCTCACGTCCCGCCCCGGGCGTACGGGGGAGAGGTCAGGATCGGCGGGCGGGCCATCGCGGACCTCTCGGTCGAGGCACTGCGCGAGCACCTGCTGGTCAACCCGTACGACGGGGAGATCTTCGCGGGCAGCCTCCGTACGAACATCGACCCCTCGGGCACCAGCTCGACGGTGGCGGAGGCCGTCGAGGCCTCGCTGCTCACCGATGTCGTCGCCCTCCACCGCGAAGGACTCGACCACGGCGTCCGGGACCGCGGCGCGAACCTCTCCGGGGGGCAGCGCCAGCGGCTGTCCCTGGCCCGCGCCCTCGCCGCCGACTCCGACGTGCTGGTCCTGCACGACCCCACGACAGCGGTCGACGCCGTCACCGAGCAGCTCATCGCGCGCAACATCGCGAAGCTGCGCAAGGGCCGCACCACCGTGGTGATCACGAGCAGCCCCGCCCTCCTGGACGCCGCCGACCGCGTCCTGGTCCTGGACGACGGGGTGATCACCGCCGAGGACACCCACCGCCACCTCCTCGCCTCCGACGAGGACTACTGCCGCGCCGTGGCCCGGTGAGCGCCCGCCGAACGGCCCTCAGCTGCCCGGGTCCCGCGTGTCCGGAGGCCGGGGGCCGTCGGCTGTGTCCTTGTGGGCCGGGCCCGGTTCTCCCCGCCGGACCGCTCCCGGGGCCCGGGTGCGGTCGGCCGGCGCGCGCCCGGCGGAGGCCAGCCGCCAGGGCACACTGGTGACCATGACACCGGGCAGGAGGAGCAGCCGCGTCCTGAGCCACAGGGCGGACTGGTTGTGCAGGAGGGTCTCCCACCAGCGGCCGACGACGTACTCCGGGATGAACACGCCGACCACGTCGCGGGGGCTCTCACGGCGGATGGCGCGCACGTGGTCGATGACCGGCCGGGTGACGTCGCGGTAGGGGGAGTCCGTGATGCGGAGCGGTACGTCGATGTCCTGGTCCCGCCACTGCCGTTGCAGCGCCGCCGCGGCCTCCCGGTCCACGGCGACGGCGAGTGCCTCCAGCCGGTCGGGCGAGAAGGCCCGGGCGTAGGACAGCGCCCGCAGGGTCGGCCGGTCGATGGCGGGCACGAGGACGACGGCCGTGACGCGGGGCGGCGGGGCGAGAGCGGCCCGTGCGTCGCTCACGGCCAACTCGGCGGCGACGGCGTCGTAGTGGCGGCGGACGGTGCGCATCGTCAGCCAGAGCAGGACGCCGGCGAGCACGGCCACCCACGCGCCCTGGGCGAACTTCGTGGCCAGCACGATGACCAGGACCAGCCCCGTGACGCACGCCCCGACCGCGTTGACGATCCGGGCCACCCGGTGGCGCCGCCGGAGCACGGGATCCCGCTGGGTGCGCAGTTCCTCGTTCCAGTGCCGGACCATGCCGGTCTGGGACAGCGTGAAGGAGGTGAAGACGCCCAGGATGTAGAGGTGGATGAGGGCGGTGACGCTCGCCCCGTACACCCACAGGAGCAGGCTGACGACGAGGGCGAGCGCCAGGATTCCGTTGGAGAACACCAGACGGTCACCGCGGTCGTGCAGCTGGCGCGGCAGATAGCGGTGCCTGGCCAGGATGGAGGCGAGCGTGGGGAAGCCGTTGTAGGCGGTGTTCGCGGCGAGGATCAGGATCAGTGCCGTCGCCGCCTGGATGAAGTAGAAGCCGAAGCTGTTCCTGCCGCCGAAGACCGCGTCGGCGAGCTGCGCGATGACGGTCAGCTGGGTCTGCGCGGCGCAGTCGGCGAGCCCGGTCAGCCGGCAGGGATCGGTGGTGATGTGCACCTTCGCGATGATCGCGAGTGTGGTGATCCCGGCGAACATCGTGACGGCGAGGGTCCCCATCACCAGCAGGGTGGCCGCCGCGTTCGCCGGCTTGGGCCGGCGGAAGGCGGGCACCCCGTTGGAGATCGCCTCCACCCCCGTGAGCGCCGTGCACCCGCTGGAGAAGGCCCGCAGCACGAGCATCAGCAGCGCGAAGCCCGCCAGACCCGTCCCGCCAGGTGCCGCCTCGACACCGTACCGGGCGCTCTCGGCCACCGGGGCGTCCCCCAGCAGGTACCGGATCAGGCCGGTGGCGCACATGATCAGGACCCCGCCGACGAACAGGTAGGTGGGGGCGGCGAAGGCGCGGCCGGACTCACGCACACCCCGCAGGTTGACCGCGGTGAGCAGCACCACGAATCCGATCGCCATCAGGACGCGGTGCCTCGCCAGCTCCGGTACCGCGGAGATGATGTTGTCCACACCCGAGGCGACGGACACCGCCACGGTCATCACGTAGTCCACCAGGAGCGAGGCGGCGACCACCAGCCCGGCGGACGGGCCCAGATTGGCCGAGGCGACGGCGTAGGAGCCGCCGCCGCCCGGGTAGGCGCGGACGACCTGCCGGTACGACAGCACCACGACCACCATCAGCAGTACGACCGCCAGGGCGATCCACGGGGCGAAGTGCAGATAGGTGAGCCCGCCCAGCGTCAGGACCAGCAAGATCTCCTGCGTGGCGTACGCGACGGACGACAGCGGGTCCGAGGCGAAGATCGGCAGGGCCAGCCGCTTGGGCAGGAGGGTCTCGCCCAGCTCCTCACTGCGCCGTGCCTTGCCGAGCAGGAGGCGCTTGACCACCGGGATCACATCGAGCACAGCGCGACAGTAGGCCCGCGGGGGAGCGGATCCGGGGACGGCCGGCGTGGGCGACGCGATGTAGCCCGGTTGGTGGACACGGCCGGGTGGCCGTCACCACCGGACGCGCGCCGCGGTGACCCGGCCTGCTGACGACCGGGGCGGCCGGACGCGGAAGCGCCCTCGGCTCAGAAGGCGAGCCGCGCGCGGATGGTCTTGCCGGTGCCGGATCCGTGCGTCACGGTCAGCTCGGTGGCCAGGCGGCGGATCATGTGCCAGCCGAACCCCCCGCTGCCGCCGTTCAGGTCCGGTGTCCGCTCACGCGGCGCCGCCGGACTCGGGTCGCTGACCGCGGCCGTCACCGAGTCCTCGGTGGCGGAGAGTTCCAGGGTGTACCTGCCGCCGCCGTGCCGCAGCGCGTTGGTCGTGAGCTCCGAGACCACCAGAAGGAGGGAATCGGCCGTGGTGGGATCCGGGGCCGGGGCGAGACGGTCGGTGAAGGCCCGGGAGGCCTCGCGCGCCCGGTGGATGCTCTCGGAGCTGTCGCCCCGCACCACTGCCGGAGCGGAAGGTGCCGATGCGACGGTGTCCGCCTGGTCGTTCATGCGTGTTCACCCGCCTGTCGTCTGTTGTGCCGCTTCTGCAGTGCCAGGCAGTGTGCCCGTCCCGCCCGACTCCATGCCTTTCCGCCCCTGAAGCCGTCGTCCGGCGGAGCGTGTGATTCCGCCGGGAAGCGGGCCGGGATCAAGCCGGTTCCGCGCCCTCGCCGGGCAGGAGCCGGCCACGGATCGCGCGGGGCGACCCGCCGAGCTCGCGGTGGCACGCCTTGTTGAAGGCCTGGAGGTCACCGATGCCCACCGAGCCGGCGATGGCCTGGATCGACATCGTCGACTCACGCAGCAGATGCCCGGCGTGGTCCAGGCGGCGGTGCCGGATGTAGGCCGCCACGGTCGAGCCGGTCTCGGCGCGGAAGAGGCGGGTGAGCTGGCTGTGCGAGATCCCGCTGCGCCGGGCGATCTCCGGCACCGTCAGCGGGGCGGCCAGGTTCGCCTCGATGTGGGCCATGGCCGCGGCGACCGCCCCGTGCGCCCCGTCCGGACGCCCGCGCCCGGCGAGCCGCGCGACCCGCCACAGCGCCGTCCACATCTCCGCCGTCGCCTGGGCCGGGGCCACCGGCATGGCGGCCAGCGCCCGGTTCATCAGGCCGGAGACGAGAGGGGCCTCCCTACCGGCGTCCTGCATGACGGGCACGCGGTGGCGTTCCCCGGTCTCCGCCATCCGCAGGTGCGCGTACAGGTGCTCCGACCGGCCCCGGTAGTCGAAGGTGGCCTCGGCGCCGGGCGGGATCAGGCTCACCCGCCCGGAGGCGATGGCGTGCCGCCTGCCGCCGACGGTGAGGTGTCCCGCGTACCCGTACAGGTGCATCTGCCACAGGTCGGGCAGCCGGAAGACGTCGCGCAGGCCGCTGACACCGTGCACACCGACGCCGATGTTCACCACGCGGGGAGGCGTGGCCAGGGGGATGGAGACCTCGTCCATGCCGAAAATCTACCAGTGGACCACGAATGCAGCCCATGCCCTGGGCGCCGGGTGCCCCCTACCGTTGCGACATGACGACCAGAGAACACTTGCTGACCTCGGTCCAGGTCGCCCGCTTCGTCGCGAGCGGGTCCCTGCGCATGGACGCGGTGGTCCCACCCGGGATGAACGCGCAGGCGGTCGAGGTCCTGGACGCCGGGATACCCCCGGTGCCCTACGGGACGCCGCTCGGTGAGGCGTTCCCCCCGGGCTCCTTCGCCCGGCGTCTGACGTCGCTGCCCGCCGTGGCCGGCGCGATCTCCAGCCTGGTCGGCCCCGGGCCGACCGTCGACCACCACGCCGTGCACGTGCGGGAACCGCACCAGGGGTCCGCCCAGCCGCTGCACGGGGACGCCATCATCGACGTACGGCCCGACGCCTTCGACATCCAGCTCATGTACTACCCGCACGAGGTCACGGCCGACATGGGCGGCACCCTCAGCGTGCCCGGCAGCCACCTGCGCCGCACCAACGAGACCGACACCGGCCGCTACCAGAACCTTCGCGGCCAGACCCGGCTCGTGTGCCCCGCCGGTACGGTCGTCCTCCTCCACCACGGGATCTGGCACGGAGGCCGCAGGAACGACAGCGACACACCCCGCTACATGTTCAAGATCCGATTCAACCCGACCGTTCCCCAGGTCCGCCTGTGGAACACCGACGACCTCGGCGCCCCGGAGGTGGAGAGCGAACTCCGGGCCGGCTTCGACTGGTACGAGCCCGCCGCCGCCCGGCTGGAGGTCCACAACCGGGTCCTGCTCTGGCGGGCCCTCACCGGCGACGACACCTTCGACATCGACCACTGGGTCACGCGTGTGAACAACCGTCCGGCCCTGGGGAGCAACGCATGAGACAGCAGGTCCTGATCCTCTTCCTGGCCAACTCGGCACTCGACGCCGAGGTGATCGGCTGGTCGTCCTACGACGGCACCGGGCGGACCCGTCCGACCACGGGGGACGGCGACGAACCTCCCTACGGCACGGGCCTGGACGCCCTGCTGGACGGCTGGCGGCTCATCCAGGCCTCGCAGTTGATCCCGCCGCATCCGGGGCACGAGTACGACACGTCGTTCCTCAAGCACGAGTTCATCTTCGAAAAGCTGCACGAGGACTCCGGGACGGCGGGAGCCTGACCCTCGCGTGCGCGGGCCGTGCGGCCCCCGAACCCTGCCGGACCCCGGCCGGGCCGGGGGCCGCCTGTGCTCCTGGTCCGCCCACCCGGCCCACGACCCGGCGTAGGACACCCTAGGCGAGCGCCCAGGCGACGTCCCGGAGCAGCGCGTGCCGCCAGCCTGCCCGGTCATGGCCCGACGGCGACCGTGAGACGCGCACGGTCGCACCCGCCTGTTCGGTCAGGGTCTCGGCCAGCTCGCAGTGGGGGAGCATCCGCGACTCGTGTTCTCCCACGTCGAAGGCGGCCCGCAGCCCGGACAGGTCCGGGCGCTCCCGAAGCCGTTCCGCGACGGCACCGCCCAGCGGGCCCCCGAGCGGGTCCGCCGCCTCCGGGGCCCCAGGCGTCCACCAGAACGACGGTGACTGGCACGCGACACGGGACACCAGCTCCGGGAACTCCAGGGCCGCGTACATCGCGCTCAGTCCGCCGAGACTCTGCCCCGCGACGACCAGCCGGTCCAGGTCCGCGCGTACGCCGGACTCCGCCACCAGCGGCAGCAGTTCGTCCCGGACCGCCTCCCACAGGTCGGGCGCGCACCCGAACTCGGCCACCCTGTCCCTGGCCGGAAGGAAGACGAGGGTGACGGGCGGCATGTCGCCGGCCGCCACGGCCGAGTCGAACGCGGCCATGGCCGGGTGCAGGTACAGCCAGTCGTCCCCGTCGAGCAGCAGGACCACCGGACCGCCGCCGCCCGCCGGATGGATCCGCACGGTGCGCCGGCCGCCGAGCCGGCCGCCGGTCCAGCGGATCCGGGCAGCCGGGACGGGCAGGACGTCGTCGGCGCCGACGACGGGCCAGTGCGGCTGGTGCGGGGCGTCCGGGACCGCGGCGACGGACCGGTCCCCGCCCGCGCCGACCGGGTTGAGGGGGTCGGCGTACGCCCCGTCGTCCGTGAGGAACTGGTAGGTGGCCCACAGGCGCGGGGACATGCGGACCTCGGCGTACCAGCAGTCGGTGTCGCGCCACCGGACCAGGGGCACCGGGGCCGGCCGGCTCTCGAAGCCGAGGCTCGCCGGGGACCCCCGCCACAGGAACAGGGTCACCCAGCCGCCGTCGTCGGCGGGCACCGACACGGGGGCCCGTGCCGTCGCCCAGAACGCGTCGGAGCCCGGCGTGCCGGTCAGCCCGAACCCTTCGAAGAAGTCGTCCGCACCGTCCGCGGGGCGAACCTGTTCCGTCACGCGGCGCATGGACATCTCCTTGGGAGGGGAGGCAGGGGTACCGGAAGAGCGTCGATAAGGGCACCCTAACCTGACTGCGGTCCACTCTTCCACCGTGCGCCGGCCGTGCCCCCCGGAGCCCGCGAGGGTGCCCGCGGCCGCAGGACGCGTCCGCCCGGCCCCCGCACCGTCAGCCGTGCGGACGCGCTCTGCTGACGGGTCGTCGGGAGAGAGGCCGACGGGGAGTCGGACCGCCCCGGTGGCCCGACTCCGCTCCCACGCTCGATGTCAGTGCCCGCGTCTAGAGTCCTCGGCATGACCGACTGGACCGACCACGCCTTCCCCGACCACGAGGTGAACCTCGTCTTCGTCCGGGGCACGTCCCCCGGCGCACTCGCCGAGGAGCTGCGCGGCCTGCTGCGTGAACCCCTGGTGTGCGGCGAGGGCGACGGCTGGGCGTGGGCCGTGCACGACATGGTGAACCCCGAGGCCGACGACTTCGACCCCGTCGACTACCGGGGTCTGTCCCGGGACGGCGGAGAGGCCGTCGTCTTCGTGACCGAGCCGTGCAGCGCGAAGGCGCACGGCCCGGACTTCTCGTACTACCGGGACGGCCGCACGATCCTCCACTTCAGCTTCGAGGACATCGGCCTGCGGGTGGGCGAGAACCCCGACCACCTCTCCGCCGAACTCCTGGCCGCGAACCTCATAGGCCCCGGTTCGGAATGCGGGTGGGAGGAAGGGGAGGGACACGACTGTTCCGAACACCACCCCGACGACGAGATCCGTCTGGTGAGGGTGATGGCCGACTTCTTCCGGCTGCCCTCGCCCCCGCTCTCCCGGGAGGTGGCGGCGCGGTGACCCGGCTCGCTCCGCACACCTACGCCACCTTCCTCAGGGGGATGAGCCTGCCCACCCTGTACGCCGCCTTCGAGGAGGCGGGACGTCCCGCGCGCGCGGGCGGCCACTCGTCAGGCTGGGCCTGGGTCACCCATGACGCCTACCCCGCGTCGGACGGCCTCTCGGCCTGGCAACTGGCCTGCGACCTCACCGGATTCCGCTACGCGGACCGGGTGGAGGGCCCCGGGCCGGCGGAAAGCGTGTTCCTCGCGTCCACGCCCGCCTGTACCTGCGCGCACGGCCAGAACTACATGATCCCGCACTGCGACGACCATCCCTTCCAGTTCGCCCACAGCCGCGGCGGATTCGAGCGGACGGTCTTCAACGTCGGCGGCCGTCGTGAATCGCGGCGGAGCGGGGACCTCCTGGTGCGCGAACTGCTCGCCGCCGGGATCGTCGGAAGACGGACCCCGGCGTACGAGGCCGATCCCGCGTTCAACGTGGACGGAGCGCTCACCCTGCGGATCATCGCCCGTCACTTCGGGCTCCCCTCACCGCCCCTCCTCGATACGGACGACACCCCGGGGTGACGGGACGTCACGGCCGGGGTGTGCGTGGCGGGCCGGCCGGACCGCCCGCCACGCACGCTCACTTCGCGGTGACGCGCAGCACCCCGGTCACCGTGCCTTGCAGATAGGCACCGTCCGGCGCGATCGTCCCCGCCATCTGCACGGTGTCGTACAGCGATCCCACCCCGACCTTCATGGACCGTGTGACCCGACCGCTGCCGGGGTCGATCTCCACGTAGCGGTACGGATCGAGCAGGCCGGTCCCCCTGGTGCCGGGGATCAGCGGGTCGCGCACCACGGTGCGCAGCAGCCCGTCGGCCGTCGACAGCTTCGGCACGGCCGCCGATCGCAGGGTGTTGTCCCACACGAGGGAGCAGCCGGAACCGTCCGCCCGTACGTCCACCCGGGACAGGCCGCCCGCGAAGTCCGCGGAAGCGGGGACGGCGGGGCCCGCCCCCTCGGGGACGGCCGGGTACGGGTAGCCGTAGGTACCCGCGACGAAGACGCTGCGGCCCACTCCCACCGGGGAGTTCTCGCTGCCGGGACCGTTCGCCGCCCGGAGCACCGGGACCGAGCAGATGTCCGAGCCGTCGGCGGTGCGGTACACCTTCAGGTTCGCCGCCGCGTCGGCGTTGTCGACGATGGCGACGTACTCGGTGCCCCCGGCCGGGCCGAAGAACGTCGGGGTCGATCCGCTGCCCCAGCTCAGCAGCCCGGGTTTGCGAGCGGAGCCCCGGTCGTACGCGGTGCGCCACACGACCTCGGGCGTCCCGTCCGGTGCGGTCAGCAGGTAGGTGGCGTGGGTGGTGGTGACCGCCGTGCCCTCCGGGGCCGTGGAGATGCTGTTGGCGACGCGCTCACCGGCGGGGAGGGCGAGAGCCCGCACGGCGCCCGTGGTGTCGTCGGCGGTGCCGACCACCCCGCCGCCGGTGGCGAACCAGACACGGCCGTCCCAGTCGGGTGACAGGCCGGTGACCGCGTCGTCCTCCGGTATGACGGACGCCAGGGACAGCCTCCGGTCGACCGCCAGGCTCCAGCCGCCGTCGCCGTCCTGGTGGTGCCCGACCCGCAGCAGGCTGCGGCTGCCGTCGGCGACGACCAGCCGGTCCTGGTGGTCGATGTAGGCGTAGACGCCCCCGAGCAGCGACCCCTTCGCCAGCTTCAGCGTGGCCAGGGACGACCCGTCGTCCGGATCGAGCAGATGCACCGTGGGTACCTGGCCGAAGATCGGGGTGCACAGGGCGACGGGGTAGCCGTCGGCTCCCACCAGGACGGTCGGGCAGGCGGAGGCGAGGGCGGTGCGTGAGGAGGACAGGGCGCCGGCCCCCGGCCCGGCCAGCGGCGACGTGTCGGAGGAACCGGTGTCCCCGTGCATGGTGGCGGTCCGTCGGGGCCCGCGTAGGGGTTGTGCGGAGGCGTCGGGCCGAAGGACGAGGGGGACACCGCCGAGGCGGAGCCGGCGAGACCGAGGACGACGGCGGCGACCAGAGCGCCGACGGCCCTCCGTCGGGCGGTGCGTCGGAGAGCGGGGGAGAGGGACACGACGGGACGGTCCTTTCGGATACCTGCGAACCGGCAGGGCCGGCGTGGAATCACCGACCGCCGTGCGCACCAGGGGTGTTGAGCGTCCGTTCGACGGCACGTGAGCGGCGGACACGCGTGCGCGAGCGCACCGGAGGCGGCTGCGGGGACTGCGGCGGCGTCCCACGGGACGGCGCAGCGGGGCGGCGGCGACCCCGCACGTCCGTCGTCGGGCGAAGGGGGAGGAGCCGGTGCGGGGGAGCGGGGGCGGAGTGGACCGCCCGCGTCGTCAGCCCGCGCGGAGACAGAGCGCGCCGGCGGTACGCGCGAGATCGACGTGGCGTCGTCGCGTGAGCTCCTGGCAGCGCTTCATGCGCGTGATCCAAGCAGCACGGCCGACACCCGGTCAAGACCGCCCCGGTGTACGGCGGTCCACCGGCCCGAGGCAGCCCCGCGCCACGCCGCCGCGGAGCCCTGACCGGGCCTCCCCGGCCCCGCGCGCGACGGAGGGCACGGGCTCACCGCAGGGGGTCCGGGCGGCTCAGCCGTCCCCGTCCCGGGCGGCGGCCTTCCGGAGCCCGCCCGACCGCTCCGCGGCGTGCGCGGCGATGTCCCTGCCCACCCGGTAGCCGAAGACCATGGCCGGGCCGATGTTGGCGCCGTAGCCCGGATAGCCGCCGCCGAAGACGCTGACGGCGGCCGTCCCGACGGCGTACAGCCCGGGGACCCCCCGGCCGCTCGCGGCGAGCACCTCGCCGCGCCCGTTGACCGAGAGCCCCGCGTAGGTGCCGAGGTCGCCCATCTGGATCCGTACGGCGTAGTAGGGGGCCTTGTCGATGGGGGCCAGGTTGGGGTTGGGCTTGTGCTCCATGTCGCCCTTGAAGTGGTGGAACCAGTTCGAACCGCGCTTGAACCTGGTGTCCCGCCCCAGCGCCGCGTCGGCGTTGAACTCCTCCAGGGTCCTGCGGAGCGCTTCCGCCGGCACGTCGATCCTGGAGGCCAGGTCCGCGACCGACGAACCCTGGATCAGATAGCCGACCTTCCTGTAGTACCAGGCGGGCAGCGGCCAGGGCTTCGCGTACCCGATGCCGTAGGTGCGCATGGCCTTCCTGTCCGCGACGATCCATCCGAAGGTGTCCCGCCGGCCCGCGTTCTCCTTGATCATTTCCACGCCGAAGTCGTGGTAGGAGTACGACTCGTTGGCGAACCGTTCACCCTCGCGGTTCACCGCGATCAGGCCGGGCAGTCCGAACGCGCGCAGGTGGGGGAAGATCCGCTCCTGGCCCCGCAGGTTCTTCCAGACGGTGACGGGCCCCCAGGAGGCGGGCTGGTGGGGCCGGGTGTCGAGCACTCCGCCGTGCGGCTCGGCCAGGAAGTAGCTGTCACCCTGGTGCCCGATCGTGGGCGTGAAGTGGTCGTCGCCGCGGGGGTCGTGCGCGAAGGCCCGGGTGCGCAGCGCGGCGTTGCCGGAGAAGCCGCCGGCGGCGAGGACGACTCCGTACCTGGCGCGGACCGTTCCGGAGTGCGCACCCGTGATCACCGCACCGCCGATCGCACCCCGCTCGTCCCGGAGGACCTCGGTGACCTTCGTGCCGGTCCACATCGGGATGCCCATGTCCCCCGCGCCGGCGAGCATGCGGGTCATCAGGGCGTTGCCGTTGGTGCGGGTGAAGGCGCGGCGGAACAGGATCCGCTCCGACCAGGTCCTGACCAGCCGCCGCGTCACGTAGAGGAACGCCTTGGCGGACCGGTTGGCCTTGATGAACGTGGCGATGTCCGGACCGATCTCCGGCATGTAGCCGAACACGGTGTACGTGTGGAGGTAGGGCTGGACGCGGCGGCGGTCCTTCTTCAGGGTCCGGCCGTCGGCCTTCCTCACCGTCAGCGCGCGGCCCGACCTGCGTGCCCCGGGGGTGTCCATCTGGTAGTCGGGTGCCATCTCGGGATAGTGGAACTCGACACCCGCGTCGTTCTCGAAGAAGTCGAGCGCCTCGGGCACCAGGTCGAGGAACGCCCCGACGGCGTCCGGGTCGTAGGAGTCACCGGCCAGTGCCCTGATGTAGGTCTCGGCCTCCTCGCGGGTGTCGCCCTCGGCGACGCCCTGCTTGTTGCCCGGCACCCACAGCCAGCCCCCGGAGACGGCGGTGGTGCCGCCCAGGTACGGCTCCTTGTCGACCACCAGGACGTCGAGGCCCTGCTGCTTCGCCTTGAGGGCGGCCGATATCCCGGCGGCGCCGGAACCGACGACGAGAACGTCGCACTCGTAGGTCGTGTCACTCATGATGTCCAGCTTTCGCGGCTCGGAAGTCAGTGGGCGGTGTAGCCACCGTCGACGACGAGCTCGGTGCCCGTCGTGAAGGACGATTCGTCGGACGCCAGGTACAGCACCCCGTACGCGATCTCGTCCGGCTCGCCCTGGCGCGCGATCGGATTGCCGGAGACCAGCTGCCGGTAGTACTCCTCGGGGCCCAGCGGGCTGCGTTCGGCCGAGGCGCGGCTCATCCTGGTGCGCATGGAGCCGGGGTGGATGGAGTTCACCCGGATCCCGTACGGCCCGTACACCACGGCGTCCGACTTGCTCAGCAGCCGGACCGCGCCCTTGGACGCGTGGTAGAGCGGGACGTTGCCGCCGCCCGTCAGGCCGTGGATCGAGGAGAAGTTCACGATGCTGCCGCGCCCCTGCCTGATCATGTGGGGCACGACGTACTTCGTCAGCAGCCAGGTGCCCTTGAGGTTGACCCCGATGACGGCGTCGAACTCCTCCTCCGTCGACTCGTGCGAGGGAGCGGGGCGTCCGAGGACACCGGCGTTGTTGACCAGGACGTCGGGGGCGCCGAAGCGTTCGGCCACCTCGCGCACGGCCGTCTCCACCTGGGCGGCGTCGGTGATGTCGAGGGTCCAGTCGGCCACCGAGCCGGTTCCCCACGCGACCGCGGGGGGAGTCCGGTCGAAGTTGGCGACCTTCGCCCCGTGGGCGCTGAGCATGCGGACGACGGCGGCGCCCAGATCGCCACTGCCTCCGGTGACGACGGCGACCTTGCCGGCAACCCGTCCCGTGTGCTGCCGATCAGCGTTCATATGGCGGTGCTCCTCCTCGGTGGGGGCGGGTCACGGGGTGCGGCCCGCGGTGAGCCGGATGGCCTCGGCGGCCACCGACCAGGGATTGGTGAGGGCTACGGGCCAGCCGGTGTACGCCTCGGCGAGGAAGGCGCGGCCGGCGGCGGATCCGGTGACCATGCCGAGTTCTCCGAGCCGGCGGCGGGCGTCGAAGTCGGTGGCCGCCTCGTCGCGGTGGAGCATGGAGGTCATCCACCAGGAGAAGTGCTGGGCGCGCCAGACGCGGTCCGACGCCGTGTTCCCGTACTCCTCCAGCAGGCCGGGGTCGCCGTCGAGGAAGAAGCGCTCCAGGGCCTGCGAGAGCACCGCGACGTCGGAGACGGCGAGGTTGAGGCCCTTCGCCCCCGTCGGCGGGACCGTGTGGGCGGCGTCACCGGCGAGGAAGAGGCGTCCGTGCCGCATCGGGGAGCACACGTACGAGCGCATCGGGATGACGCCGCGCTGGAAGACCCTTCCCTCCTTGAGCGAGAACCCGTTGCCGGAGACCCGTGCCTGCAGCTCGTCCCAGATCCGCGCGTCGCTCCACTGCGTGGCGTCCTCGCGGGGGTCGCACTGGAAGTACATCCGCTGCACGGTCGGTGTGCGTGAGCTGATGAGGGCGAAACCACGCTCGGAATGGGCGTAGACGAGTTCGTCGGAACTGGGCGGCGCCTCGGCCAGGATGCCGAACCAGCCGAAGGGATAGGCGCGGAAGTAGTCCGTGCGCAGGGTGTCGGGAACGGCGGGCCTGCTGATGCCCTGGGAGCCGTCGCAGCCGACGACCACGTCGCAGCGCAGTTCGACGGGCGTTCCGTCGGCATCGGTGAACCCGATGGCCGGCCGGTCGGTGGTGACGTCGTGGAGGGTGACGCCGGTGACGCCGAACCGGATGTCGGCGCCGCGGTCCAGCCGCGCGGCGATCAGGTCCTTGAGCACCTCGTGCTGCGGGTAGAGGTGGACCGAGCGGCCCGTCAGCGACGGGAAGTCGATGCGCCTGCTCTCCCCGCCGTAGCGGATCTCGATGCCGTCGTGGCGGCTCCCCTCCGCCAGGACGCGGTCGCCGACACCGGTGGCGGCCATCAGGTCGACGGTGCCCTGCTCCAGGATGCCGGCCCGGATGGTGGTCTCGATGCCGGCGCGGTCACGCACCTCGACGACGGTCGAGTCGATGCCCGCCACGGACAGCAGGTGCGAGAGCATGAGCCCGGCCGGGCCGGCACCTACGATGCCGACCTGTGTCCGGACACGAGTGGTCTGTGAGGTCATGGGATGGATACCGTCCTGCCGGGGGTGGTACGCGCACGGATGCGGACCGGGGGCACGTGCTGACGATCTGTCGGTACGGCGGAGGAGCCGGGCGGTCCGTCGGCGGCCGGGACCCGGGAGGACCGACGCGGTCCGCGGGCACCCGCGCTCCGACTCCCCCGTACTTCGCGCCTGTTGGCCCGTCAGGGGGCCGTCCGGCGGTGTGACCAGCGTGCCGTGCGGCCGAGGAGGCCCACAACACGCTTTCCGCTCAATGGAAAGGGCGGTCGGTGCCGTCGCCCGGCAGCCGGGGCCCGTGGCTGCGCAGCAGGTCGTCGTCGCAGGTGGGGGCGCCCATCGCCCGCGAGATGCCGCGGGCCGCCGCCAGTAGCGCCGGGACCAGGGCGCGGGGACCGGGATCGGCGGCGGGAACGACGACGGACAGCGCCGCGACGACGTCGCCGTCGCCGCCCCGCACCGGGGCGGCGATGCCCGTCCCGGCCTGGCTGATCATCTGGGCCGCGACGGCGAACCCCTCCCGGCGCACCTGTGCCAGCAGGGAGCGCAGCCGTACCGGATCGGTGACCGTCCGGGCGGTGTAGCGCCGCAGGGACTGCGACAGCACCTCCTCCTGGAGATCCGGAGGACTGTGGGCGAGGAGCACGAGACCGGCCGAGGTCGCGTGGATGGGCAGCCTGCCGGCGATCCTGGTGATGTTGTTCACCGCGCCACGGGCGGACAGCCGCTCCAGGTAGAGCACGTCGGTGCCCTCCAGCACACCGATCTGCGTGTGGTGGCGCACCACCGTCTGGAGGTCCTCCATGAACGGCATGGCGACCTGGCGCAGGTCGAGGGCCCGGGAGGACCGTGAGGCCAGTTCCCAGAGCTGGTAGCCCATGCGCACCTGTCTGCCCTCGACCCGGTCGAGGGCTCCCAGTTCGACCAGTTCACCGACGAGCCGGTGGGCCGTCGCCATGGGGAGGCCGGCCCGCCGGGCGATCTCCGACACCGTGAGGGTGGGCGAACTGGACGTGAACAGTCGCAGGATGCGCATGGCGCGGCTGAGAACCGACTCTCCTGCGTTCGATCTGGCCATGTGCGGTCACCTTCTGTTCCGGCGGTTCCGGACGGGCACGTGTTCCGGCGGGTGTCACCGTGGGCGCGCCACCCGTGCGGGTGGCCCGTGGGCGTTGGCGAACCGGCCGGGGCGTCGCGTGAGTATGCCCCGCGACGCCCCGTGCCCCGCGCACGGGTCAGATCAGTGGCGCGAGCGGGCCGAGCACGGGTGTCCACTCCCGGGCCGACACCTCGCCGACCAGGCCGTGGAGCCGGAACGGGTCGCCCTCGGTGTGCCGGACGGCCTGCTCCCTGGTGCCGGCCCGGATCAGGAGGAGAGCCCCGGGGGCCTCCTCGGGGCCGAACGGCCCGGAGCAGAGATTGACGCCCAGGTCGCCGAGCCGGGACAGGTACTCCTTGTGCGCGGGGCGGTGTTCGTCGCGTCCCGCCGTGTCCTGCGTGTAGGTGTAGACGACCGCGAAGACGGGCATGGCGGATCCTTCCGACGAGCGTGCGTGCGGGTCAGGGGCGTTCAGCGGCGGGGTCGCGGTGTGCCCAGCTCGGCCAGGGGGACCTTGTGCGTCTCGCGCGCCGTGAGCACGGCGACGGCGGACACCACTCCGCAGAGTGCGGCGAAGGCCGCGACCGGGATCCAGCCGTTGACGCCCTCGCCCATGATCGCGAAACCGATGGCCGGGGCGAACCCCGCGAGCAGGAAGCCGAACTGGCTGCCGGTCGCGAAGCCGGAGTAGCGTACGCGGGCGGCGAAGAGCTCGGAGAAGTAGGCCGGCCAGAGACCGTTCATGCCCGAGTACGCCACACCGTTGAGCAGGACCGCCACCACGACGATCAGGATGAAGTTCCCGGTGGAGACGGCCCAGAAGTAGGCGCAGACCAGGATCGCGCAGGCGAGGGCCGACACGACCCACACCGGCCTCCGTCCGACGCGGTCCGAGAGGGCCGCCGCGGCGGGCACCGCCACCACGGCCACCGCGTTGGCGGCCACCGAGACCCAGAGCATGGCCGACCGGTCCAGGCCGACCGCGTCGGAGGTCGCGTACGCCAGGCCGAACACCATGAAGACGGTCTGGAACACCGCGAAGAGCGAGGCGAACATGACCTTCAGGACATCGGCCCACTGGGTGCGGAAGAGGTGCGCCAGGGGGAGCGGCGGCAGTTCCTCCGCGTCCGCCTCCGCCACGAACACCGGTGTCTCGTCCAGACGCCGGCGTACGAGGTAGGCCAGCAGGATCATGACGATGCTGAGCCAGAACGGCACCCGCCAGCCCCAGGACATCAGCTGGGCCTCGGGGAGGGAGGCCACCGGGATGAACACGAAGCTGGCCAGCAGGATGCCCGCCATCGTGCCGGACATCGTGAAGCTGGTGAAGAACCCGCGGCGTCCCTCGGGCGAGTGTTCCAGTGTCAGGGTGCTGGCACCCGCGGCCTCACCGCCGGCCGAGATGCCCTGGCCGAGGCGCGCTACCACCAGGAGGACCGGGGCGACGATGCCCACCTGTTCGTAGGTCGGCAGCACACCGACGGCCAGGCTGGAGAAGCCCATCATGAGGAGGGTGAAGACCATGACCTTCTTGCGGCCGACCCTGTCGCCGAAGTGGCCGAGCACGACGCCGCCGAGCGGACGGGCCGCGTAGCCGACACCGAAGGTGGCGAGGGCGGAGACGGTGCCGACCGCCGGGTTGTCCGACGAGAAGAAGAGGGTCGGGAACACCAGGGCGGCGGCGGAGCCGTAGATGAAGAAGTCGTAGTACTCGAGCATGCTGCCGAGGAACGCCGCGAGTGCGGCCTTCCGGGGCTGTGGCCGAGGTGTTGCGGTGCGGCCGCCCGGCTGGCGGGCGGCTGTCAGGGAGGGGGTGTGCGCGGACAATGGATCCTCCGAACGCGGCTCGCGGAGAGAGTTCCTGTGGGTTCGCATGCGATGGTCGGACGAGCGTGGCCTCCGTCACACGGGCCGCGATACAGCCATTCCGTCCAATGGGAAACTTTCGGCCTTCCTGGCGTGGTTCCGACGCCCGGCCGTACGGCTCCGCCGCCCGCTCCGGCCTCGCGTGAGCCGTGCCGCGCCACCTCACCGGCCCTGTGGCGGACGGCGGTTGCTCCGCCGCCCGGCCGGGGCGGAATCATGGGCGCAGGGCGCCGCGCAGGAACACGGCCCCAGTGACACGACCGAGAGGACCCCGTGGCCGATCCCAGGAGCTACATCATCGAGTCATTGGACACCGGACTGCGTCTGATGCGCCTCTTCCTCACCCACGACACCCTGTCGGTCACCGACGCCGCCCGGGAACTGGACGTGGCACGCTCCACCGCCCACCGGGTGCTCAGCACCCTGGAGTCACGCGGATTCGCCACCCGTGACACCTCGGGCCGGGGCTACTCCGCGGGGCCCGAACTGGTCACGCTCGGACGCCCTGCCGGGTACGGCCCCGAGATCCGGGCCCGGCTCCGGATGGTGCTCGACGCGGCGGCCACCGCCACCGGGGAGACGGTGAGCACCGCCGCGCTGATCGGCGACCAGGTGATCATCACGGACGGCCGCGAGTCGCCGCACCCCGTGCGGGCCGTCCTGGAGACCGGACGCGCCCACCCCGCGCACGCCACCTCGGCGGGCAAGGTGCTGCTCGCCCGGCTGACCACCGAACAGGTCTGCGCCCTCTACCCGCAGGAGCGGCTGCCCGGTGCCACCGGCCGCACCCTCGTCTCCCGCACGGCGCTGCTCTCGGAGCTGGCCGGGATCCGTACCCTCGGCCGCGCCGACAGCGCCGGCGAGTCGGTGCCGGGGATGAACACCGTCGCCGTGCCGCTCGCCGGGAACAGCTGGCGCGACCGGCTGGCCCTGATGGCGTCCATGCCGGCGGACCGCGGCGGCGAACCCGAACTGGCCCGGCACGCCGAGTCGCTGCGTGAGGCCGCGGGACTGCTGCCACCGCCGCCCGCCTGATCCGCGACGGGGCCTGTCCGGGTCCGCCGGGCGGCCCGCGGCCGGGCCCCGCCCGGACCGCACGAGCCTGCGGAGCCGTGCGCCCACGCCGCACGGGACCGCCGGGCGACGCGGGCGTGTCCTTCCGGCCGGGCGGTCGGCGCGTCGGACCGCGCGGCTCACGCACACGGGGCAGTTGTCCGCGGGGACTTGCGCAAGAATCTGAAAGAGCTTGCAGAAATCCTTGACGACCGCGCGGCCGGAGCGGCAGGCTCCCAGGCGTTCCCCCCACGGCAGCCTGGCGCGTGGCTGCCTTCGAGGGCACAGCCGTGCCCTGTCGTCGAAGGAGCCGCACATGCAGCACCGAGTCCGCCTGATCGGCGGAACGCTGGCCGGAGTGGTCACCGCCGCCTGTCTCACCACCCTCGCCCCCTGGCAGTCACAGGCCGTGCCGCCCGGCGAGAAGACCGTCACCGTCACCATGTTCGAGCGGCCGTACGCGGACGTGGCGTCCGCCTGCACCGATCAGCTCGGCCCCGCCGGCTACGGCTACGTACAGGTGTCCCCCGCCACCGAACACATCCAGGGCGACCAGTGGTGGACCTCCTACCAGCCGGTCAGCCACCGGATCGCGGGCCGGCTGGGGGACCGCGACGCGTTCGCCGGCATGGTGGAGGACTGCCACGCCGCCGGCGTCAAGGTCATGGCCGACGTCGTCGTCAACCACATGGCCGCCGGGTCGGGGACGGGCACGGGTGGAACGGCCTACACGAAGTACGACTACCCCGGCTCCTTCCAGGACGCCGACTTCCACACCTGCCGCACCGACATCAAGGACTACGCGGACCGCGACGACGTCCAGAACTGCGAACTGGTGGGGCTCTCCGACCTGGACACCGGCAAGGAGAACGTCCGCGCCACCATCGCCGCGTACCTCGACGACCTGCGGTCGCTGGGCGTCGACGGCTTCCGCGTCGACGCGGCCAAGCACATGGCGGCCGACGACCTCGCCGCGATCAAGGGGAAGACGGCCGATCCGGGCTTCTGGGTCTCGGAGGTCATCCACGGGGGCGGTGAAGCCGTACAGCCCGAGGAGTACACCGCGATCGGAGACGTGGACGAGTTCCGCTACGGGGGCCATCTGAAGAGCGCCTTCCGGGGAGGCGCCCTCGCTCAGCTGAAATCCGTGGCCGACGGCAAACTGCCCGGTGCCTCCGCGCGTACGTTCGTCGACAACTGGGACACCGAACGCAACGGTTCGACGCTGACCTACAAGGACGGCGCGGCCTACACCCTCGCCAACGTCTTCATGCTGGCCTCGCCCTACGGTTCGCCGAACGTGTACTCCGGTTACGAGTGGTCCGACAAGGACGCCGGCCCGCCGAGCGGCGCCGACGGATGGACGGACACGCACGCCGAACGCACCGTCACCGGCATGGTCGGCTTCCGCAACGAGGTGGGGCAGGCGGAGCTGACCGACTGGTGGGACGACGGCGGCAGCGCCATCGCCTTCGGCCGTGGCGACAAGGGGTTCGTCGCCGTCAACGACGGCGACGGCGACCTGGCCGAGACCTTCACGACCTCGCTGCCGGGCGGCACGTACTGCGACGTGATCGCGGCCGCACCGGAGGACTGCGACGGCAACACCGTCACGGTCGGCGACGACGGCACCGTCCGGGCCACACTCCCGGCCCACGGTGCGCTCGCCCTGCACACCGGAGCCCGCACGGGCTGACCGGCCGCCCGGACGTACCCCCGAAGGCGGCGGCGCGCGGGGCGGAGCACCTTCCGCCC